>JAPLNJ010001214.1 GCA_026692885.1 Planctomycetota bacterium
GTTGACCAGCACCTGCGTGGCCCCGTTGAAGATCTGCACGTAGGTCGGGATGGCCGTCAGCGTGTAGGTCAACGTCTGGCCCGACTCATCCGCCCCGCCGCCCGGACCGTACGTCACTGCACCCAAGCCCAGCGTGACCGCCGTGCTGTTGGCGCTGTCCTCCGCCACGCCAATCGGCGTCAACGTCCCCGCCGTCTGCACCGGCACGTCATTCACCGCCGTCACGTTGAACGTGAACTGGTTGGCCGTCGGGTCCAGATCCACACCACCACCGGCTGTCCCTCCGTTATCCTGCACCTGGAACGTGAAGCTGGTATAGGGCGTCCCCGAGGCTTGGGCGGCCGACGCAAACGTCAGCTTGTTCGCGTCGATATCCGCCACCGTCACCGTTTGACCCGCGGTCACTGCCACGCTGTTCAGCTTCAGGCTGCCCACGGCCGGTAACGTCGTGATCTTCACCGCGAGCAACGTGTTCGCCGGGCTGTCGTTTGCGTCTGTCAAGTCAAAGTCCGAGGCGCCGATCGTGTACGTCCCGTCCTCCAACGTCGTCACCGTCTTGTCCGTCCCCGCCGGCGCGTCGTTGACCGGCGTCACGTTGAACGTGAACTGGTTGGCCGTCGGGTCCAGATCCACACCGCCACCGGCCGTCCCTCCGTTATCCTGCACCTGGAACGTGAAGCTGGCATAGGGCGTCCCCGAGGCTTGGGCCGCCGATGCAAACGTCAGCTTGTTCGCGTTGATATCCGCCACCGTCACCGTTTGACCCGCGGTCACCGCCACGCTGTTCAGCGTCAGACTGCCCACGGCCGGCAACGTCGTGATTTTGACCGCGAGCAGCGCATTGGCCGGGCTGTCGTTCGGGTCCGTCAAGCCAAAGTCCGAGGCGCCGATCGTGTACGTCCCGTCCTCCAGCATCGTCACCGTCTTGTCCGTCCCCGCCGGGGCGTCGTTGACCGGCGTGACCGATAAGGAAGCTGCATCCATAGCGGAACTGAAGGCCGTGATGCCGCCGTTGATCAAGGTATCCACCTTTGTCCCCTGAGAACCGCTCGTTGTGTCCCATGCCCGATACGTGATGGCGGTGATCTCGCCGCTCTTAAGGTCGGGTGCGTAACTGAGCTGAGTTCCAACGGGCAGCAACAGGGCCGCGGTAGCGGTGACCGATCCGAATCCGAAGAAGTTTGTGCCATCCAATGAATATGACCACACGCCGTTGCCCGAAGTGCCCACTACCGCGATTCCGCCGACGATCGCCCCCGTGTCCGCGTCGGTAATTGTGGTTGATCCCACTCCCTGGTTGACGAAGCTTGCCAAGGCAATCGTCACTGCCATGTCCTCGGTGGTCGCACCCAGCGACGGCGTTGCGGGGGTCAGGACCGGCGCGACGTTTATCGTCGCTCCCGTGATGGATATGTCGTCCAAGTTCCAACCGCAAAAGGCGCCTGAACTGTCCGTGGTACCCAGGCTCCAACGCACGTACACCGTGGCTTGATTGTCGGCCACGGACGAGATGTCGTATTCCTGGTATGACCAGCTGGTTTCCGTGAAACTCCCACTGGCGTGATTCCAGACGGTGGTCCAAGTCGTGCCATTGTTGGAGACCTGCACGCTGGCATGGTCGTAGCCGGAAGATTCGATGCCCAACCATCTCCAGAAGCCGAGTCGCGAGTCCCGATAGCCCCGGGTATTGATGGCTGGCGTCGTGGCGTACTGCACGCTCATGCCATTGGGATACAGCCCGTTAAGGTTGTAACCGACGACGTTGGTGCCCGTGTGCCCCGAGCTCGGATCGCCGCTGAGTCCGGCCGGAACGCCCCACTGCCAGCGATAGTTGCCAGTGCCGGCAGTGAAGTTCCATCCCGGATCTGTGTCCATGTTGGCGCTGTAGATGGTCGCCGCCACCTGGAATTGCGCAGTATAGCGATCAGCAACTAATTCGCCGGGAACTCCATCTCGATCCTGATCCAAAGGCTGTTGACCACTTGCGTCCACGATCGTCGGACCGATCAACATGCGATACGGCCCCGGTACAGTTTGCGCCGCGAATGTGACCTGTAATGTGTGGGTGTCCAACCAGGAGTAGCCGGTAACCTGGTTCTTCAAATCGCCGACAGGCCCCATAAAGTCGACAATGTCGGCGCTGGGCGAGAAGCTGGTCGTGTCCATAGGGCGACTGAAATTGAATTGCAGAGACGAGACCGAAGTTCCGCGGATGGTGCCAGACGGCATGTTTGAGTCGACGGCTGGCAAGGCGTCTAACAAGGTTCCAGTCACGGCCACGTCGTCCACATTCCAGCCGCAATAGGTCCCGGAACTGTCAGTACCGCCCATACCCCAACGCACGTAAACCGTAGTATGGTCATCGGCGACGGCCGAGATGTTGTACTCCTGGTAAGACCAGCTTGTCTCCGTTCCACCGGCTTGGTTCCAGACCGTCGTCCAATTCGTGCCATCGTTGGAGACCTCCACGCTGGCATGATCGTAGCCGGACTCGATGCCCAGCCAGCGCCAGAAGCCGAGTCGCACGTCCCGGTAACCTCGGGTATTGATGGCCGGCGTCGTGGCGTACTCCACGCCCATTCTATTGGCGTATTGGCCATTCAGGTTATACCCTACCACTTTGTTGCCGGTGTGACCCGAGATCGGATCGCCGCCGAGTCCAGCCGGGACGCCCCACTGCCAGCGATAATTGCCACTGCCGGAGGTGAAGGTCCAGCCCGGGTCCGTATCCATGTTAGCCGCGTAGATGGCCGGCATGATTTGGAAGGTGGCGGTGTAGCGGTCGTCGCCAGCCTCGCCCAGGATGCCATCCCCATCCTGGTCCATCGGCTTGCGATACGGGGCATCGTCGGTGATGTTTGGGCCAATCACCATGGTGTACAAGCCCCCGGTCGATACGGCTGAGAACTGTACTTCCAGGGTGTGGTTGTCTACCCACGTGAAACCGCTTACCTGATTCAGGAGGTTCCCCGTAGGGCCGTCAAAGCTGACGATGTCGTCGCCCGGAGCGAAGCTGCTGGTGTCCATCGGTTCGTCGAAACTGAACCGCAGTAACGAAACGGGCTCAGGTCGAAGCAGACTCGATGGCGTGTGGGCTTCGACAGCAGGGCCCGCGACGCGAACGCGGATGCCATCCCAGGCAAAGACACCCGCATTGTAGCTATTGTGAAAGAACTTGATCCGCACGTCGTCCGTGTAGGTGAGGCCGAGCGAGTCCAGATCACAGAGATAGTGTTCATACGTTGTGTTGCCGGCAATTGCGACCAACGTGATCCAATCCGCTCCATTCGTGCTGACCAATACGGCCCCATCCGAGCCGGCGCCGCCATACTCCTTCACCCAGAAGTCAAGGACCACGTCGTTGGCAGGCGTCGTCCCGTTCAAGAGATCGATGTGCAGGATCGCCTCCTGATAATAGGAAGCAGAACCGTGGTTGTAGCTATCGAACAGTTCCAGTGCGTACATGCCGTCCTTGGCGTTGGCGTTGCTGATGCCGATCGTGCCGCTGGTTCGATTGACACTCCAACCTGGCAGGCTGCCGAGATCACCGGATTCGAAGCTCTGAACGTACGGCACTTGCTGGGGCACTGGGAGTCCACCCACTTCGAATGTCCATGACTTGACGTCGTAAATGGGGTCGCCGTTGATTGCGTCCTGATTCTGATTCATTTGGTTACTGTTCACGTCTAAAACGTTGGGCCCGATCCGCACGGAGTACGTCCCTGGCATGACCTGTGGCGCCGCGAAGTTGATCGCGAATGTCTTGCCGTCGCCGCTGTCGACGGGGTTACCCGCCAGAGTCACCGAAGTGCCGCCCGAATTCGAGACACTGACATCGGCGGTGGTGAAGGTCGATGCGTCGATCCTTTCGTCAAAGGTCACGTCGAGCGAGCTAACGGACCCGACGACCTGGCCGGTCGGGGCGAACGCCGTGACCTTCGGCCCCCGCGCGTCCACGTTGCTCACCCGCACGTCGTCCAGCGTCATGCCCTGACCAGACATGTATCCCGTGTGCATGAACCTCAAGTACACGTCTGTATCGCTGGCGACACGAGCGGTGGCCAACGTCGCGTCAAGATCAAACACGTAATGGGTGTACTTCGACAATCGCGCTGGCTCGATGGTCCCACTGAGGTTCTTCCAGCTGACCCCATCGCCGCTGACCTCAACAACAAACGTGTTGGATGGGTTGGTTGAGCCCCAACCTCGAATCCAGAAATCCAACTCCAGATCCTGCGACGTCGCCTGCTGTGACAGGTCGACCTTCAGAAAGGCCGCCTGTGATTTGTAGACGTAATTCTGGTCGGTCGACATCTGCAGACTGGAGTTGCCCGAGTGTGGGAGCGTGGTCACGATGCTCAGCGAGCCGCCGAACTTGTAGAGACTCCAATACGTCGGCATGACGTCCGTGTTGGGGTATTCAAAGCGTTCTGTGACGGGGAATGCTGCGGATTCCGCGTCGATAGCGAACGTTTCGTAGAAATTATCGCCGACCTCCCCGTTGACAGCGTTCTTGTTTTGGTCCATCTTCCTACCCAGAGTGTCCTCGACGTCCGGCCCGACGTAGACCCGGTACGTACCGGGCAACTGCTGCGATTCAAAGTTGATCGTGAACGTCCGATTGTCGTTCGTGGTGACGCTGTTGACTGCAACGGGACGCTCCAAGCGATCTGTGATGGATACCTTCGAGACGGTGAAGGTGGAACCGTTGATCGGGCGGTCGAATGTAACGTCGACGCTGGATACGGGTCCTGTCGTTATCGAGGACGGTGACATCGTGCGGACCATCGGGCCGTAAGGCAGGACATCATCCTCGGCCTTCCAGGAAATCCATCTGGCCTTGGAACCAGAATCCTGCCAAGTGACCAGGAAATCGCCATTGTCTTTCACGGCGACGTGCGGGCTAGTTTGACTTCCCGATGCGCCCTCGCTGACCCAGATTGCGTCCCCGACCAGCGCCCCGTCGCTGGCAAATCGCTGGGCGAAGATGCCTGTTCCGTCGCCATCAAAGCGGGGCGTCACCACCACAAATCTGCCATCCGCGGCCATCGCCACCACCCCACCCTGGGAGGCAAAGGCGAGTTGCTCCGGCCCCAGGGGTTGCCCCAAAACATTGTATCTCCGGCAGTATGTGCTTCCGTTCGTCCAGACGACAACGAACGACCCGTCGGCCGCCATATCGATGCCTGGGAGCGACGCACTGCCCGAGCTCACCCGCATGGATTGTCCGAGTACATTGCCGTGGGGATCGAAACGCCTCACGAAGACTCCCGAGCCGTCCGCGTCGCTGCCTTCAAAGACGAAGACCACGCTGCCATCGGCGGCCATCGCAACGGCCGGTGTGAATCCGCCGCCGGGGGTCACGGGAAATGGGCCTGCTTTGGCATGTCCTTGGGCGTCGAAAATCGCAGCCCATGCGTAATGCACGTCGGCGCCGGTTCCCGGCTCCAACATCGAGTGCCACACAAATGCAAAATCGCCGGTGGCATTCATGTCGACATTCGGTTGGACCCAATTGCTGTTGCCCCAGGCGCTCGTCACGTAGGTATCGTTCCCTTGCGGTCGGCCATTGGTGTCCAACAGTTGAAAGTGGATCTCGTATTGGTCGAAGCCTGATTCTGGGCCTTGCCAGTCGTCGTAGACGACTACACCACCTGAATCGCTAACCGCAACATCCGGGTAAGCGATCCCGTGCGAATAGCTTTCGAAATCCGAGGGAAGAAAACAACGAAACGGGCCCTGGGACTGCCCGCCTTCGCCGAACTGCCCAACCAGGACTTGCGGCCAATATTCTCGCCACATCACCGGGGTGATCGCATAGACCATCGTGGCACTGCCGTCGGAACGTAAGTCGAAATTGGTGGTCGCACCTGCGATCGCACTCTTTCCCGTAAGCGTAAGGGGAAAGGCCATGTCGCTGCCGCCCGACAGTGGATTACCGGCTGGGTCATGTAGGCCGGCCGCGCGAAGGGTCAACCGATATTGTCCACTGGCCAATTCTGTTACCGGTGCCGTGAAAGTTAGCGTGGCGATCCGCGTTTCGTCGGTATACGCAGCCGCGAGCGTGTACGAAACGTCGTCGGATGTGCCGAACATGGCGTCAGCGCCCGCTCCGACCAAGCTGTAGTTTGCCGTGTTGGTCGCTACCGACGGCGAGAGCGGCTCGGAGAACTGCAGGTCCATGTGGGAGACGTCCCACCCGTGCACCGGAATCGGCGAAGTCATCGTGGCGGTAGGTGGGGTGACGTCCGGCGTGGCGAGAGCTGCAGCCAACGCCGCGCTGGCATCGACACGTCCGAAGCCGTACACCGCATCTCGTCCGGGCGTTCCCAAGTCCAAGGCGGTCGAGGTGATGGCGTTGTACAGTTCGCTGCGTGTGAGATGGGGATTTGCATCCAAGAGCAGCGCGGCCTCGCCAGCTACATGCGGAGCGGACGCGGAAGTCCCGGAGAACGATGCAAAGACGGTTGTGCTCACCTTGTCCGGCGCGACCACGTCTGGCTTCTGACGCACTTCCGGGGTGGCTAGGCGAGCGCCTGTCGGGTCGAAGTAGATCGTGGCGTCACCGTGAGAACTGAAGGACTCGATGTTACTTGGATCATTGTACGGTACGGCGCCAACCGCGATCGCGCCAGCCGCGGCCGGATGGCCCACGACCGTACCCGAATGGGTAGAGTACTCGGCAACTGTCCCGTTGAAGAGGTACTTCAGGCGTGAACTGCCGGTGCCAGCCAATCGCTGGATTTCCACTTGGTAGATGCCGGTCCCGCTGGCGGTCCAGGAGAGGACCTCCAGCGGTTGTTGCGTCGAGAGATTGTTGGTCATGCCCTGCCCGACGGCGACTTCGACCCCCGCCCCGGTGTAGACCTTGACATTGAAGTCCTGTGTTACGCCGCTGGTCGTGTAGAAGGGGTCATCCCACTGCAGAATCAGCGTCGCGGTGCCACCGGCCGTCACGGTGACCTGCTGCTTGGTATCGACGGCCGCGGAGGGATCGAAGTCGTGATAACCGCCGCCAGCATCCGTGAAGTCGGCCTCATAGCTGCGATCCGCGTCATTTCCGGCCGCCGAGACATAGGTCACCCCATAGGAGTTGACTACGTCATTGACGGCCTGGGCGATGATGCCGTCTTGAAAGAAAGGCTCGGTCAGGTACCCGTCGTCGTCGCAGATGACCTTGGCCCCGGCCGCCGCTAACTCCCGGATTCCACCTGCAAAGGAAGATTCGCCATAGATCGCCGAGTGATGTGCCAATTGCGCACCGGGTGCGACGTCGTGGACGATCTCCAGCATGGCTCGGCCTTCATCGGAGGCCGGAAACTCCAGATACCGATCGACGACCGGCGGCAAGTCTCCGGTTGCTTGCGAAGCCGCAATATTCAAGGCCGAGTCGCTCAGCACCCCGACCAGGATCTGCGACCCATCGTAGCCTGCGGCACGCACATCATCGGCGTGAATCACCGCGTCGCCTTGGGTCTGAACCGCTCCAGCACGCTGGATGGGACGATAGACCGGCGTCAACGACAGCACGCCGGGCAATTGAGCGATGGTCCCGAGGCTGCCGAGATCTAGCCACGCTTCGATCAGCCGGTACTCCTCATTCGAGTCCAGAATCTCCACGCCGAGGGCCTCCAACTCGGGCAGCACCGTGCCGGTACCTTCCCGCGTCCAAATGTCGACCAGGGGGCGGCCTTGCGCATCGGTCTGCACCAAGTCGGTGGTTGCATTCTTTCCGGATGCCGGCGCGGGATCGGCTTGTGACCCCATGGCCGTGGCACCCGGCACCGTAGCGGTCGTCACCGAGGCTTGGTAGTACAACGCCGCCAGGTTGCTGGCCACGTTGTCGGGCAACGGTGTGGCGATCGTGGCGGCAAGGGAGTCGCTTCGCGGTTCCGGCCCGATCAACTGATCGAGCGACAACAGCACGCGAGATTCGAGGGATTCCAGCCACAACCGGCGATATCGACGGTGTCGACGGGACGAGCGGGGAAGGAGATCCGACCAAATGCGTTTGTTCATGTGTCCGACTCCACGAGTTAAAGGACATGCTTGGTGTCTGGCAGGCCGAGAACGGCCCTCCGGACAGTTAAATCCACTTGTCAAGCCGCGCGGCCAGCGTAACGGTCAACCGAACAGATCCCTTTACGATGGAACGCTGAATTCCCTGATACGGTGGTGGTTCTATCCGGTTGCGGTTGCAATAGCAACATGACTCGGCCTCTTGTCCAGAACGGTCGGTCCTCTGCGTCGCGACCTGCACAACACCAATTTCTAAGCATTCACCGCCGTTGCGGGGGCGGGTTCAACGAGAAATCGCGAAGCCCTTGGCTGTCGAGCTCTGGCCCACCTAGGACGTAAAGGCAGTTCGCGTCGCATGCTCGCCGAATAAAAGTCGGGGGATCAACTCTCGTCAGTGTCCGCTGCAGTGCCTCACCCGTTGCTTTTCTCTGCTGGCTAGGGCACCATAAGGCGGTTTCGATGGGTCGAATGTCTGGCTGGCGGGAGTTTTTGTTTGGGGAGAAGTACGGAGTGCCTTTAGATACGAGTACCCGCTGCGTTTTTCGCCCGCTGGCCCGAAAGGTGTGGCGATGACGGTACAAGACCACTGGCGGGACGCGGTTAGGCGAATTGCCGATCGAAACACACAGGTCGCAGCTCGGGTGCTCGCGGAACGCGACCGGGTCTGCCGCGCCGTGCGAAACCCAGCTGACACCTCACAGGGGTCGGAAGACTTCAGCGCCGAGATCATGCAGGAGATCAAGAACCTGCACCCGACAGCCGACCTCGCCTTGCTGACGGACTTGGTTTGCGAACTGATCTGGCGCAAACTGCGGCGACAGTGGTCGGGAGACGGTGTCGATCCGTTCTTGGGGGTTACTGACTTGATGTTTCACCTCACGGCACGGGTGCCTCATCTGTATGGAACAGGGAATGATCCAGTGGCTGTCACCGCGTTTCGTCAGGGCCTCACGAACGGCTACGCGATTGGCGACTTGCGGGCTTGGCTCTGCAAGTCGCGCAGGTTGTATTCGCAACGACACTTGGACGATTCGTTGTTGGAGTGCGAAATCAGTGATTTGCTCATGCGACATCCTCGGTCGGCCAGCGAGCACGATCGCTCCTTCGCGGAGGCTCTGCCGCGGGGCCTGCCGCAACGAGTTCTGGCATGGTCCTACATCTTGGCCTGTCAGCTCGTGGCCGGTTCCTGTGACTGCCCACAGTGCTTTGTCACACCCGAGACTCAGTTGCGCGGGTACGGCCGGGCCGAATACCGCTGCCGGAAAAGCCACTTCTTGGTCCGGGCGAATCTCGCCCGTCATTTCGGCTGCGGAAGAGACGAGCTGGACTTTGTCGAACGCGCGATCACGGGCGGCTGTACGGCGTACCAGGCAAGAGGTTTCGCCCAATCGATGTTGTGCAACATCTTCGAGACTCCAGGCCTGCGCAAGCTGCGGCTGGCCAGGTACTCCGGTGAGCAGCAACGCTCGGCCTACGTGCTGGTCGAGGGCGACCGGCACTGTCCCTTCACGACCAGCGACGATGACGAGCAAAGCGGAATCGAGGACATGGCTGCACCTCTGGTCGTCGAGTATCTGTGTTTCGGCTGTGAGGACTGCGGTTCCTTCATTGGCACCAAAAAGACTCGCACGACTTGCGGTAAGGAATCTCACGCCTGGTCGGTAGGCAAATTGCCCGCCACGGAGGATTTGGAAGGCGACTTCTGCATCGTGGACTTCAATACGTGTCCCGCCGGCCACATTTGGCCGACGGGGGCAGTACCGATCTGCCCCGTGGACGGGCTCGTAGCCCTGGCGGTTAATCGAAGGGTCGAGGTGTTCTTCCCGACCGAGCGGGAATTCGACGATGTCGCGTGGAGCTCCGCGTGGAAATGAACCGGGCACGACGGATCGACCAAGGGAAATAACGCGCGAGGTGGAGCATGTCTGTCAGCAGCGAACGGGAGCGGGTGCGCGTCCACGATCAGTTGAGATCATTCCAACTGCTGGAACTGGCTTCGTTCCCTAGCGGTCGCACCCTGTTGCTCGGCAGCGAGCCCTTGCCGTTGTTGATTTCCGTTGGCATCGATCCCCGCGCCCCGCAACGGCATCTCATCAGTTTTGGGGGCCGGGTGCACGTGCCACCGCTGGTCCAACGGCTGGCGTGCGGTGTCCTTGACGAGGGAGGCGATCTGTTCGCTGTGCGACGGACGGACACCAATGGTCAGTTCGCGGTGGACCTGCCGGACGGTCAGTACCGACTGCGGTTCGTCGTTGAAGTTCGCGACCCGATCGACGTGCAGGTGCTGGAGAGACTGGCGGATGACGCCGCGGTCGAGCAGTTGGAAGTGGCCGCGTCGCTGGACACGTTGACCGCCGAACTGCGCGAGGCCGTTCAGCGGATGTTGGACGCCCGGCAAGCCACGCCAGCCGAACCTGAGCAAGCTCTGGATTTGCCCCGCATCGCCGCGTCGCTGGGTATGGCCCTGGCCCACAACGATTCGGAACCGCCTCCCGAACGGGACCGTGGCTGGTGGCTCGCGCCGGAGCAATCGCCGCAGCGGCTGGTGTTTCGCTGTCCGACGAGCCATGCCGAGTTCCCGTATGGTGTCGTCCTGGTCGAACTGAGGGACGGAGGCCGATCCGTGGCCATGAAGCTGCTGGCCGTTGATCAAAATCTGGAGGGAACCCATTACGGCAACAGCCTGCCGCTGGAGGCACTGCTCGAAGATCGTCCCTTCACGAGTTCCATGCGGCCGGTGTTCTGGGCCAACAGCGAGGTTATCTGCCGCCGGGGTAAGTTGGATGAAGTCGACGCGCTGCTCGCGTCACCGTATGTCAGCCAGCGACCGTACCTGGCAGAGCGTTTGCGCAGGCTGCGTGACAAACTGGCCCGTCCGAAGTGACGCGGCGATGCGTCCCAGGAGTTGCACCGGAAATGCAGTTTCATGAAGCCGCGTTGCACGGCGCCTGGTTCAGCGATCCGCGCAGCTATGATTACCTGGTATTCGGCGATGCGAGCCTGTTGCTGCAAGCCATCCGCGAGGCCGCGCAGCGAGCCGATTTCCGACCGGTGATTCGCGGCATGGACCAGTTGCTGCAGGAACCGGCTCGATTCGGCGCCTTTCTGGCCGAAGACGCGGAGTACCCCAGCGAGTCGGGCTTGGCGGTGTTGGCAGGGTTGCGTGGCGCGGTCGAAGCGGCTCAGGTTTGGATCGAACATCACGACGACATTCAGTCGCCGGCCTCAACCCGTGCCAGACTGCGATTGCAGGACCAGCTGCGGGCGGCCGTCGCTGGCTTCGGACGGGCATGGGGCGACAGCGTACGTTCTGCCTTCGATCGGGACGGGCCGTGGAACCCGGTGCTGGACGCGAACCCCGTTTGGCAGCTGCTGACACAATTGAGCCGCGATAACGACCGGGCCGGAATCTGGATTACGTGGGACGTCCTGCAGCGTCTGGTGCCGGTCAGCACTGGCCAAGCGGCTGGGGCCGGGTCGGTGCGATCCGCCACCACACCCGTGCTCGTCGCGCCGCCTTGGTCGCGACGTGGCTTCGTCATGTGGTTGACCGTGGAGTTGTTGCCCGATTGTCGCGGAGGGTTCGATCCGGACCCGCTGTCGCTGGGGCTGACGGCGGTTCAGGACGAGCCGACGGCAGGTGCGTTCAATCCTCCGGCGGATCAGGAGCGTGTTTCGGGAAACCAAGATCGCTGCGATTTACTCCACATCATGCGCCGCGTCTGGGCCGTTTCGGCGGTGGGGGATCGCTTTCGTGGTCGCTGGGGAATTACCTGCCAGTGTCCCGTCGCCGACAGTCCGTTCTCGCATCTCCCGCCCGTGTTTGTGCGCCGACTCGAGGGGCGGTCGGTGGAGGCGGCGGCCCTGGCGGCCATCTGGGCGGCCAGCGGCACAGTGCCGTACGACACTCCGTTCGCCGCGGGCCGACCGCTGCCCTTGATGCTGGACGTGGCGGTCACGGCCTGTCTTGATCACTCGGCGGCGGAGCGGCCTTCCGACATGGCACTCCGCCCCGTTAAATCGATCGGTCCCAAGCTTGTCGGCGCCAGGGAAGCTGGCCTGGATACGGTGCTGCTGGCCGAGGACGAAGAGCCGTCGGCAGCAGAGGACCAGCCACGGGCGGCGGACCGACCAACCGCCGCTGGGCATCAGCCGTCAGCCAGTGTCCATGTCGTGCGGATCAAGACCATCCGTGAGGCATTGGATCGCATGCTGGTCACCAACCGCTTCCTGAACAAGTGGCAGGAGCAGCAGCAGCGAATCTGGCGGGACCAGTGGGAATCGGGCACAGCCGAGTTGGAGCCGACGGCGGTGCAAGAACGCATGCCAAGGCACCTCGACAAACCTCCCTACATCGGGGACCAAGGTTGGCGATTGCTGACGGACTTCCAGCATCCCGAGGATTATCTGCACGCGGCTTACTTTCGTCATCGACGGGAGGCTTCGGTCGAGGACGACGAATCACCGGACGATCGATGGTCAGACATTGACTGCCGAGACGATGTCGTGTTCAACCGCTTGCGACTTCCGCCGGTCGGCGCTGTGGACCTCCAGTTGCTGTGCGTGACCAGCGATGCAGGCGTCGGCAAGTCAGCGACCGTGGATTGGTTGCTCGCCCGCTTCAATCGTCCCGATACCGGCCTGATCGCCTTTAAGTTTCAGATCGGGGCCCTGCCGGTCGGCGGCGACGCGACCGGCGACGGCCTGCGGGACCAGATGGCTGCGCAGTTGCGAGATGAGAACGAGGGTCAGCTCAGCGCGGATTTGGCGACGGAGATTATCGATTTCTATCGCCGGAGCGGGCGGCTGGTTCTGTTGTTCGACGGATTGGACCAAATTGGCGATCGAGCTCAGCTCGACGCGATTCAATCGCTGTTGGTCTCCCCGCTATGGGAGGCTTGTCGCAAGGTGGTCGCAGGGCGACCGCATGCGGTGCAGCGGGAGTGGCAGCGGCTGTTTGCGGGCCGCCCGTGGCGGTTCCTGCAAGCGGAGGAACTGACACCGGCGCAGCAGCGACGCTACCTGGGAAACGCGCCGAACGGCAGATCCCGCTACGATCGGCTGCCGGAAGAAGCACGCGGAATTCTCTCTGTGCCGCGCGTGCTGTATTACCTCTGGCAGATGTCGGAAGATCGCTTTGCCCGGGTGGAAACGGCCAGCGATGTCTACTACTTGGCGATTGAGGAGATGATTCTACGGGGGATGCAGGGCTCACCGCAGGCCCGCCTGATCGGCTGGCAGCGGCCCGATCCGCCTGACAAGCCGCAGGCCCTCTCGCTACGCACCACGTTGGAACTGCTCGGGATCATCGCCTTCGAGATGACGTCGCAGACCCTGTTGCGCCCGCCAGCGGTCGTCGGCGACGAAGTCGCCACCGTTCCCAACTTCGACCGGATTGGCCGAGCTCAGTTCTCCAAGTTCGAAAAACAGTTGTACCAGCGGTGCCTGCAACTGCGTACGCTGGGTGATTTCGGCCACAACCTACGCGGCCTGGGTGCCTTGAACACGCTCCTCGATCGCGGCCTGTTCGACGTAGATGTGGACGGCTTGGATCAGATTCAGTTCCGCAATCGCAGCTTGCAGGAGTTTCTGTGCGCGTACTACCTGGCGCAACACGCCCTGCCCGACGACGTAGCACGCTTGTGGAATTGGGTCTACCTGCCGGATCAGCCGGCGACCGAGGAATACTACTTCGTGTGGCAGTACCTCTGCGAAATGCATCCCGGCGCGCGCGATCCGGACTGCTGGTGTCGTGCGATCGAACCGCTGTATCGCCCGGCTTTTCAGTCTGCCCAGGGAACGTGGGAGGCTAAACGTTCCAATGAAATGATCTTTCGCTCCTGGAGCCGCCTGCAGGAATACTGCGCCGCCGGCCACGCGTTGGCGCTGCAGTTGCGCGAGCGGTGGTGGAATGAGTTCGAGAACCTCCCCGCACGCCGTCCGGAGGCACGTGGATTCTGCCAGCAGATCCAAGACAGCTTGATCACGCTGCCGGTGGGTGACTACGAGATGGGTTCGCCGCCTGACAAGCCCGGCATGGCTCGGGAGCAGGACACCTTCTGGCGGGACTGGATTGCCGGCGCCCAGGCCGCCCCCGAAGCCGAAATCGAGAAGTTCCTGGAATCGCACGATTGGGGCGTTGGCCGAAAGGCCCGGGCGCGGCGGGAGGAATGGCGTGCCTTTCTACTTCGCGTCGTGCAGGGCGGGGGCCTGGAACTGGTCAGGCAATGGGTGGCCTCAGCGCACGTTCCCCAGCAGCGTCAGCACACCGTGCAGGCCTTCCAACTTAGCCGCTGCCCGACGCTCAACGTCTGGTATCGGTTGTACGATCCAGGCCACGGCTTGCGACTGTCGCCCTTCCGGAAGCTCTACCAACAGTTCAGCCCTGACGCACAGTTTCCGGCGATCCACGTCAGTTGGTTTGATGCGTGGGCGTTTTGCCTCTGGCTCCGCTGGGGCGGGGGCAGCTGCCGCTTGCCGTGGGAGGACGAGTGGGAATATGCGGCCAAGTTCGGCACGCCCTGGGACCAGAAGTACTGGTGGGGAGACGAATTCGATGCAGCCCGCTGCAACGCGCGGGAGTCGTCGGTCGGCAGGACGGAACCGCCCTCGGAGACCCACGCCAATCCCGCCACCCAGACGCTCGATCCCGCCGAGATCGGCTTGCAAGACCTGTTGGGCAACGTCTGGGAATGGTGCCAGGATCAATATCGTGAGCATTACGAGCGGACCGATTCAGACGCCCCGGGCGATACCATTTCGTCGCGTGTCTTACGCGGCGGCTCCTTCAGCGACTACGCTTGGCACACGTGTTCTGCGACTCGAGACGAGGACCATCCGTCGATCGCGGACCGCGTCAACGGCATGCGAATCGCCCGAGATTCGGACCGGCCGTAGGAGGCCTCTGACCCGGCGAAGTCGCGTTGCGGCCAGTGACGATGCCCGCGGCCAATCCCCCACGCCCGCGGCCCGCGGTCGCCCTCCGCCCTTGAGCGTCCCATGCCGCTCGCCAAGAAAGTCGGTCGCGAATTGGCCTGTGAAGTGCCTTTCTTGGATTGGCAGGCGTCCGCGTGGGCCGCCGCTTACGGGCGCAGACTAGATTCTCACTACCAAGGGGACTGGCAGCAGTCCTCTCCAGCGCGTAACATGACGCGAGGTCTTCCTCTGGTTCCGAGACATGCAGGTCGAAAGCAGGTGGTAGCATGGCAAACGAGCCCCGATCCGACCTCCAACTTACCCCGCATCAGTTGCGACTGTTGAAGACGGTGTGGGGGGGGAAACGCACCGCTGGTGAAATCCGGGCCGCGATCCAGGACTCAGCTGGGCCGCCTCCCGACTTGGCGATGGTTTCGGCCGGGTTGCAGCAACTGGCGCAAGAGGGATACCTACAGCGAGAATTGCACCCCCATGCTGACGACACGTATACGGCGTTAGTCACCGCTGCCGAGGTCCGCGAGTGGCTTTTGTCTCGGTCCAACGACCTGCTCAATGAGCCAGCGGGTCTCATGGAACGGTTTGCGGGCCGGAATGATTTGAGCCGAGAGCGAATACGGCTCCGGCGGATTCTGGATAGCCTGGAGAAACCCGACCAGCCGCCTCTACAGGGCGTTAAGAAGGGTGGGAAGTGAACTTCCGGGAGATGATGTCATGCCGGGCAAGACGACGATCGCGGACTTCCTGAAGTTGCGGCCACGGCTCCCGCGCCAATTCCTGATGCGGCTGCGCAGCCGAGACGGCTGGGGACGTAGTCTCCGCTCCCTGTCGTCGGTGGCATCGAGCCGTCACTTGCGGTGGGCGGTCCGGTGTTTGATTCTGGCAGGCGTCGCCTTGCTGACCATGGCCTGCTACGGCGTAGACCCGAGATTCGCGGCCGAGTTAGCCCTGGTCCCAATTCAAGTCAACTTCTATGCCGTCCTGGTGACCGCCGTCTGCTTCATCCTTGCGCGCGGGGGCGTCGAATTCATCCACTGGAGGCGTTGGCATCGGCGACACATGCGACTGGTTTGGCTGGGCGCGGCCGCCGTGCCACTGGTGACGTTCGTGGTCTGCTCCTTGCTTAGCATCGCGCGGTGGCTCCTGACGCAAGCCCCGTCCGCCGTCGCTTCATTCCTGCCAGACGCCCCCGCCGTCGCCGAACCCCTGGAGCCGATCAGTTCCGCCGTGTTCGTGACCCTGGGCTTTCTTTGGGGCGTGTGGGGACTCTGGGGTCTGTCGGAGTTGGGCGGCGAGTTGTCCTGGCTGGCGCGGCATGTGGCCACCCTGCTCGAAGACCCGCGGAGCAGTGTGGTCAGTCAGCAGGGCGGAGAACTCCAGGCAGACCAGGCACCCAAGCTGTTGAGCTTCCATGTCCGGTCGTCCGCTCGCAAGAAACGGGTGGCCTACACCCTCACCTTTGCGGCCCTGCACCGCCTCTATGTCCAGTCCGCCGAACGCCTTGGCATCAGGCCCGACCGCCTACCCCGGCTCGTGGTTACAGACAGCGAATCCGTCGGCAGGATTGGGCCCCACTATGTGGTGACCTGGAAAGCGGGTGCGGTCATCGTCCTCCCCAGCGACCTGTCGGCGTATGTCCAGCGCACGACGGATCGCGGCGCGGACCGGAAGGGGGGCGAGTGGAACGTCGGGCTGGAGAGCCGCTACGTGCGCGATTGCCTCCGGGTGATCCTGCTTCACGAACTATCGCACCACCGAGCCATCGATCACGTGATGCAGTTTTGGGTTGTCCGTATGAGCCGCATTCTCTGCTGGCCAGCCTGGTTCTTGATGGAGAGTTGGGGCGGCTATCAGGCGCTCGATCTGGCCGTCGAGGCGTCCTGCGACTGCGATGCGTTCGCCGCGATGACGACATCCCGTGCCGCGGACGATGGTCAACATGTCGTGGAAGATGTGGTGAGCGGCGTGCTGGCTGACGAAGGCCATCCCGCGCCGGACGCCCGGCAAAAAGAAATCGAGCAGCTGGAACAACTGGCGGCCATCCTGAACTCGTTCCAGGGTGCCGGTGGCGAACACGCGGCGCGCGTAAACCTCATCCGGCGGGAAACCACGGGAGCCGGATCGCGTTGGTTCTCGATGCTGCCCTTGGCGATCGCCGCCCTGCTCGTGTCGTTTCTCACCCTGAGTGACGCTGCGCCCCAGCCTTCATCACCGCTTCGGTGGGAGCGTCCCAGCCGCGACTTGCTGCTGGGCAACATCAGCAGGGTCATGGACGGATTGGGGGAGCTCGCCAACCGGCCCTTGGTGTTGCCGGCGCGATTTCCACACATCTTGCCCACTCCAACGCCGTCGCCGGAACTGTTGCCGCCCTCCCACGCCGCGGACATCCGGCATCAGCGGCTGGCCTCGACCGTAGACGCCGGGACGAGGCTGGCGCCTCCGCCAGCGATCTCAATTACGCCGTCGCTGGCGAATTGGCGGCCGGAGTCTACTCGGGCCAGTTTCTCTCGCAGCGAACGATTGCCGGGCAACATCGCGTCCATGGCATCCGGCGAAAAAAAGTTGACCGACTTCGTCACCCGGCTGAATGATACAAAACTGCAGATGCGGCGCAATGCCCAGGACTGGAATGACCGGTTGGCGGCGTGGCAAGCGAGAGTACAGGAGATGCGATACGCGCAGGAGGAGCAGCGACGAGAGTCCATGTACCGGCAGATGCAACAGCAACAAATCCAGCAAGAGGCCCAGCGAGCACAACAGCAGACACAGCTATTGCAAAATGTGCAGCAGATGCAACAGCAGCAACAGTCACTCATTCAAAGCCAGCAGCGGGATCAAATGCAACGGATTAACAGGCCATGACCTCCGCCACCAACAATCTTCCGGCCTCCCGGACGGTAGACGCCGCAGCCAGTGCGGTGGCTCAATTTTCGCCGGGAGGGGAAAGCGACCGTCGTGCCTGCCTTGATCGATTGCTCAGGTTCTTCCGCACAAAGGAGGAGTATGGTCTGGCAACGCATCTGGCAGCGGACGCGCGGCGTCGGCGTCACGGTCTGCACCTTCCTGTCGGACCTGCTCCAGGTGGCGTGGCTCCTGGTGCGAGCCATGTGGGCTCGGCGCAAAGCCATCGGCGCGGTTGTCTTGGTGGTCGGCTGTGCCACTTTGGCAGTCTATCGCCCGAATCACAGTTCCGCACCTAGCGCGTCGGTAGCCCCTCTCCAACACGCCCCCACGGCCGCGGAGGAGTTCACCCTCGGCAAAGCGAGTCTGGATGAGGGGCACCGGGAGGAGGCTCTGGACCATTTTACCAGGGCCATCGCCCAGGGCACCGCCGCCCCCCCGGATTCCCTCCCGCCTGAAATGTCACGCTTGCTCGTGATTGTGCGTTCCCTCCGGGGTGAGGTATCGAGCGCGCAAGACAGGCCGGACGAGGCGATCCAGGATTTCCGAGCGGTGATCACAGCGGCGGCTTCCGTCTCGCCGCCGCCCGCCGACGCCGAATTGGCGGCTGCGATCGCGGCGGCACGGCTCGGTTGGGGGCAGATTTTGCTTGACGTCGGCCAAGCGGCGGAAGCCCTGCCGCACCTCGATGAGGCGATCCAGGCGTACCGCGGGCTCGCTCGTACGGCGGGACAGAACACTTGGGCCAGCCGTTTGACCGCGAGCCTTTTCAATCGAGGAAGATCGTGCTGGGATCTGGGGCGAATCACCGCGGCTTTGGAGGATTTCACCACGACGATCGTGACCCTGGAGGAAGTGGATCTGGAGTCCGGTGCCGATTGCCAGAACTCGCTGGCGACACTCGCCATGGCACATCAAGCTCGAGGACGTATCCAGCGGGACCAGGGCCACGCCGAAGCGGCCCTGAACGATTTGGACCAGGCTGTCCACGGCTTCCGGCAGTTGGTGCAGGCTGGGGAATTGTCCAGTCTGCGCAGTTCGCTGGCGACCAGCCTCTACCTCCGCGCGAGCCTCTACCTGGACCAGGATCGCACCGCCGATGCGTGGCAGGATTTGGGGGCCGCCTTGGACGCCCTGTCCGGCGTCGAGACTACGTCGAAAGCCGCACCACGGACCGCCCTTGAGGCGATGGTCCGACAGACGCGCGCCCGCATCTGCCTCACTCGCGGTGACGCGGAGCTGGCCCTGCAGGACCTGGAGTTCGCACAGCATGCGTATCGCCGCCTGATCCAGGACGAGAAGCAGGAGGCTTGGCGTGGTTCGCTGGCCGCCTGTCTCTGCACGCGTGCGGGCGCCCTGTTGCAGCGGAAACGTACCGCGGAGGCCTTAGCCGACTTTACGGCCGCGATCGACAGCCTGCAGGGCGGGAAGGCGGTGACCGATGATCTGCGGCTGCACGCCATGCTTGCGACGGCGTTGGACGCACGGGCCCGCATCCAGCTTGGCCAGGGTGAGGCCGAGGCGGCCCGACGGGACCTCGACGGGGCCATTGTGGGTTTCGAGCAACTGGTTCAACAGGAAGGGTCACGATCCCAGCGCGAGTCGTTGGCGGCCACCCTCTGCACCCGCGCCAACCTGGCCCTGGAGCAGAACGACCACAACGCTGCGCAGCAGGACTACGATCGGGCCATCGACGCTCTGGGGGAGACCGATGTCGCGAAGGACGACGCCGCGCGGGTGACCCTTCTGGCGGTGGCGCGACAGGCCCGTGCCGCCGTCCACTTGGGACGGAACAACGCGGCAGCGGCTCGTCCGGATCTCGACCTCGCCATCGCAGCCTACCGTCGGCTTGTGTATCAGGAAGGGCAGGAACTCGATCGCTGTTCCCTGGCAGCCAGTTTGTGCAGCCGTGCCAACGGCTTTCTGGAACAAGCCAACCCCGTTGACGCGTTCCAGGATTTCGAGGCGGCGATCAAGGCGCTGGGGAGCCTCGGCGTGGAGTCGGACGATGTGCAGGGGCTGGGCCTGTTGGCGCTGGCTCGGCTTGGCAAAGGCCAGATCCTGCTTGGCCAAGGCAAGGCCGGCGAGGCCAGCACCGAGCTGGATACCGCAGTGAGTGTGTACTCGCTGCTGACTAACGAAAGGCAGCTGACGGTCGCCCGCGGGTCCTGGGCGCTCAGTTTGTGCGAGCGAGGGTCGGTCAGGCTGGAGCAAGGTCTCGTAGCGCAAGCCATCGATGATTTCTCCGCCGCCGTCAAGGCGATCGCGGAGACGAGAGCCGACCCCAGCCCGCCATCGGCTCCGATTCTGGCCACCGCTCGTTTTCGACTCGGCACCGCGCTGCGGATGGAGGGTAAACTGTCACTGGCCATGGACGAGTTCAGCCGCGCGATCGAGATCTGGTCTGCGCGCGACGACGCCAGCGCCTTTGCCAACTCGATCGCCACGGCACACTATTCCCGCTCGCTCGCCCGATCTCAGTCAGGACAAATCGAGGAAGCAATCCATGATCTCGAAGAGGTGATCGCGATCTTGGAACGGGTGGCAGAACCGCCAGGATCAGAACGTGTCATACCGCAGTTGGCCGCCGCACTCAATGACCTCGCTTGGCTGCGTGCCGTTGCTCCAGAGGCGGACTTGCGTGACGGAGCGGAGGCCGTCGACTTGGCCACGCGAGCCTTGGATTTGGCTGGCCGACAAGATCCCTTGTTCCTGGCCACGATCGCCGCAGCGCTGGCAGAAGCCGGTGATTTCGAAGAAGCCGTCAAGATCCAAGAGCAGACGCTCGGGTGCTGTCCAGAGGCGGAGAAGCAAGGTTACGGAATCCTGCTCGAAATGTACAAGGCCAAGCAGGCCTACCATCTGATCCAGGTCGCCGTGAGGAAGTGGCTGACCGCCTCTGGAGACTACTGGGGCGATGCGGAATTGGCTGACCTGGATAAGGGCAAGGTGTCGCTGCGCCGGCTCAACGGTGACGTGGCCACGCTACCGGTGGAAGAGATCAGTATCCAGGATCGGGAATACTTGGCGTCGCTGATCGAGCGTGGGCAGCGCAACTTCTTGGAGAAATTCAACCGAGCGTCTGGAGAAATGGCCCGCGACGACAAGAGTCCTGGGGCGCCCATCATTTATCTCAAACTGGCCGGCAGCGAGGTAACGGGAGATACGCTCGAACAGCTTGATGGTCTGGCGTTCCTGCGTCGGCTGGTGCTGCAGAAGGCCGCGATCTCCAACGCGGACCTGGTTCATCTGGGACGTTTGCCGCGACTCAAGACGCTCGAAATCGCGGCCGTGGCCATCGATAACGGTGCGTTGGAACATCTGGTGGCCCTGGCCAGCCTAAAGAGCGTTTCGTTTCGTCAAACCGGAATTACCGTCGATGACGTCAAGCTATTCCGCCAGTTCTGTCCCGAAGTCAAAGTGACTTTACGATAGAACCGCGGTGCGAGACATCCCTTAGACCTGCCCGCAAGAAGTAGTCTACCCCTAACCGTAAGGTAGCTTGTCCTTGCCACCATCGGCCCTTTTCTCGCACGTCGCCTAGCTGCGACGCTCCGCCGTGTTCGAAACGCTGCTGGTAGGATTGTCGACAGGAATCAGCGGGTACGATTTTCGAGATTTCGGGCAGCCACCGCCTCCGCGAAGTGCCTTTCATTATTTGAGGCCGCCGAGCCTCTGGTTCCTGTCCGTTCGGTCCTCATTTTCTAAAGCGGAGATCATCATGAATTGGCGTAACGTCTTCCTGGGTCTAGTGATTGGAGCCGCTCTGGTAGGGTTTTCTCCGGCCACACCGCCCGTTGGTGCGCAGGTGGTGGTGCGATGTTGCTCCGGATGTGGCGTCGTCGTTGGTCCGTGGGCAAGGCCTGGGGGCAATTGCCCGAATTGCGGCGCCTACTGGGCTGGGGAGCGATGGGAATCCGGCGGCAGTTCTTCCGCTGGTGGTTCTTCAACGCCCACCACTCCATTCGACCTGTGGGTCATGCGTGAGGCCCTCCGCCTGCAGCAACTCCAGCAGGAGCAGGAATTGGAAAAGCAGCGGCGGACGGCGAAGGCGGCGGAACGGCGCGCCGACGATCAGGCTCGGCGGGACGGACGCCGGGAACAGGCCGGGGCGGAAGCGGATGCCTTCCGCGCGAAGGATCTTCCGAGAACTGCTCCGCTGTTGGCCAACGCGGCCCGGGCAGAGGCCAAGGGTGATTTTATCACCGCTGCCCGCTGGTATCGCAGAGCTCGCGAAGTCGGGGATTCGGTGGTGACGAGCCACGCCGAAGCCGCACTGCGGCGGATTGCGGCAAAGTGAGGAGCGTACCGTCCCCCGTACCGTGTGGAATCTTACCGCGTGTTGCCATACCATCCAGGCACAGTACGCGGGGCACGGACCTCGTCCTGGTTCCCATGTTTCTGTGCGGTGTCTGCGAGCATCATGACAGGAGAAATCCCATGCCGATCGCCTATCCTCCCTCGGCGGCTACACGAGGAAAACCCCGAATAGGTTGCCAGCTCACTCGCCAGGATGACAGGGCCCAACGGCCCTCCCCTCATCGCCTCGGCTGCCTGGTGCGCATCGGCATCGCGGGGATGCTGATGCTTTGTGCCGGGCCAGCCCTGATGGCCGGCGAGAAGACCGCCGCGAAGGCGATGGCGCCGGAACGCTCGGCCTTCCCGTTGACCGGGACGCGGGTCCACGTGCAGCTGTCCTCCGGAAAAGTCCTCAAAGACGTGGCTGTGATTGGCCGTCGTCTCGGCCAACGGCCGGAGACCGTTGCCGCCGTGACCGTCGCGAATCCGGAGGATGGCCAACCGCTGTTGTTGAACGCCCGCGATGTCCAGCAGTTGAAGGCCGTCGATGGTTCCTGCCATCTCGTTCTGGACGGCGCCGCAGCCGTTCTAGTGCCGCGTGACACGCTGCGTCCATCCCCCGCCCAGGACGCAGTTCCTCCGGCGACAAGCCCTGCCTCCAACCGACCGCTCCCGGCCGCAGAAACCACGGCCCAAGATGCGGAAGCTCAGCGTCAGCGCGAGTATGAAGAAACTGGGGTCTGGCGATGGCTGCCGCTCACGCCGGAGCAGCAGATGCGGGCGCTGGCGGAACAAAAGAAGTACCTGCAACAGGTCGGGGAGGAGTTCAAACCGACGAAAATGCATTTGTTCGAACAGCAGCGGTTTCTCTTCTACACCGATATGTCCGGCAAGTGGGTGCTGGCTCACGCGCGCTACTTGGACAATATGTACAAGACGCTTTGCGGTGTGTTCGGGATCGATCCCCGCTCCAACATCTGGTACGGCAAGGCCCTGGTGATCGCGTTCGAGCAGAAGCCGTCGTATGTCCGTTTCGAACAGAAGTACTTCCCTCAATCCACGATGGCGGAGAAGACCGTGGGGCTGGCCCATCAAGATCCCGATGGCCAAGTGGTCATCTCCTGCTGGCTGGGCAACAATGCTGCCGATTTCGCGAATACACTGGTCCACGAGACGGTGCACGGATTTTTGCACCGCTACAAGTCGCGACAAAACGTGCCGAATTGGGTTAACGAAGGGGCGGCGGAATGGATTGCGATTCACGTCACTGGGGGGAGCGGGTTTGCCAAACGCCGGCAACAAGCGGCCGTTTCTGCCCTAGCCGCTGAATCGTGGGAAGTCAAAGGGCGATTCTTTTCGGCCGCGAATATCAAGGGCGAGGAATACGGATTGGCCTTCAGTCTCACAGATTTCCTCTTGCGGACGGACAAGGCGAAGTACAAGCGACTTATGGATGGCATCAAGACCGGAGATCACTGGGAAGAATGTCTCCGGGCCGCATACGGATGGTCGGTGGACGATCTCGTCCGCCGTTACGCCGGCGATCCTGGTTTACTGCCCGACCTCGGCGTCTCAGCGGACGGGATCGCCCAACTGCACGTCGAGGCTGATTGGCGCGAGGCGGGGCAGAAACCTGTCTGGATCATATATGACCACGAGCACGACAGCCCTCTGAAGGACTTGCTTTGCCAAGAGGCAAGACGCGTCGATTCGCCGTTTCGTGTCATCGACTCCTCGGTGGTCTCGACCGACCCGGCAGTGGGAGAAGATCCCGTGCGTGAGCTCATCCGGAAGGCCGAACAAGTTGCCGTTCTGTGCGGCGAGCACACGGAAAAGTCTCGCCAGGTCACGACGGAACTAACGATTGCGCAAGAGGAGAACAAGCCTTACTTTCTCTTGGCACACGAGACGGTCAAGTCCTGTCGAAGACCGGCCAGCGCCAAGGAGGACGACAAGCTGTATGGTTGGACCTGGCTGAACGTCAAGAATCTCGTGTCCGGTGCCCGATAGCCGGGCGCCCCATCATCGCCGGGGAATCAGCCGTCGATCGCCGGTTGACTGGTAATGCCTGCAGCAAGGCCGCACTGGGAACGCGGGGGCAAGCCTGGACTTGCCGCCTAAGGCCGACAGGTGGTGTCCAGCAGTAATGCTGCGATCTGTCCTCGGTGTTAAACGAGACACGTCTGTACTCCCCACCTTGGAAGAACTGGGACGAGTCCGGTAGCTTTCGCTTCCTGTCCCGAGCCATGCTGATCGTGCACGTCCCGCCAGGAATCGGATGTACTCGACAAGGGCCGTGCGTCGGCCAGTCACGTGTTCCCGCAGGTTGAACGGTTTCAGGTTCGGTTGCGGGATAGAGTGGCACGACGGTGGTGTGACTTCGAGCGGCAACTCGCGTCTCCCCCCATCCAAAATGCCTGTTGTTCTGACTTGGGTCACTTCACGACGAGTTCAGCACCCCCGCCCAACTTGGGAAACGGTAGGTGTTTCGGCACTCGGGCAGCGAGGTTTAGCGTGCGGACGTCCACGACTGATGGCAAAATGCCGCGTCAGAATCTCCACGAGGTTTGTGTTAAACGTCGGGAGGAACTGTGGACCTTCTCTGCCGGGCACCGGAAGACCTAAATTTCCGCAAGAAACACGTCATAATTATATGATGGGGGAGTCTTAGTACCTACATGGGTTGTAAAACGTGCGCCGCGTTCGCGCTGCGAGCTGATTCGCCCTCCGCCGCACAATATCACAGCGGTGGGGCACTGGCCCACATCAGCCGCCCGCCGAGTGCCGGAAAGGAAGTCACCGGCGGCGACCGTAGTCAGGGACGCGTCTGACTCCGTGACTACACCCGCAGTTGGGAGACCGCAGTCGCGCCGCCAATCGGCACCGCGGTATCTGCCTCCGCGAGGAACTGGCGGGTAGAATGTGGGGGATCGCAGATTCCCCGGTGGTCACCCGCGTGCCAATTAGATGTTGTCGCCTCAGCCCATGATCGTACTTGGTGTAGCGTGGTCACCATGCCTTAAGCAGGTCTTCGACGTCTTGGCGACATTGTGGAATTCCTCGACAGTTACGTACTCGCAACTGAACCAACCGAAGCCGAGAAAGCCTGAAAATGGCCACTGCTAACATCCCAGATTTGACCCCCTTGAACTCCGAAGAGCACTGGCCGCAACATAAGCTGGACCTGAGCTACTTCACCGCGGCCGACCGCTGTCCACTGATGGTCCGGCGGCGCGCACGCGGAGCGTTCGAGTTGTTTCTGTATCTGGCATATCGGTTCATTCATGGTGGTGGCGAACCCGTCGTGGCCGAACACGAGGAGTTGTGCGCTGCCTGCGGGGTGGTCCCCGACAGTCTCCATTCGTCGTCGGAGATCTCCCGTCTGTTGCGCTCGTTGCGAGAGACCTACCAGGTGATCGATTACCGGCCCGTTCAACGCCGTCAGCCGAGAATCCGCTTGGCAGCTGCCAAGCCGGGAGCGGATATTTTGAATCCGCACCATTACATCTACTTCAACGAGGGTTGGAGCGGGACGCGTCGAGCGATCTTCGATGTCTTGGGAAACCGCGCCTTCTGCGCCGAGTACATGTACTTGGTTGGCAAGTACGAGTCGGCTTTGGCTCAGGTGAAACACGGCAGGTCGTATTGGTTTTTTCCGCTGGAGAGCATTTCTGCGGTGTACCACATTTCGACCCGTTTTTCGGGTGCTGGCTTACGGGGCTTGGTGAGGCTGGGAGTGATGCAGGTTGTGCCCGGTCAGTTTAGCATCACGGCGCCCGGAGACCAATTCGGAAAAGCCAATCGCTACTACTTTCAGGGCTTGGGAGAGGTGACTGACAGGAAACGGCGGATCGAGGAGGTACAGGACGAGCACCCTCGTCAGTTCGCGACGGCCGACGAATTGTCGCGAAAGCTAATCAACGGTGCCACAACGAAGAACGTGGCTGGATTGTGTGAACTTATGGTCATGTATGGTGAGGAGCCAGTTCGCGCGGCCGTGAAGCATGTGGCAAACCTGTCACCTCGGAGCCTGAAACGCCGGTTGGCCTACGTCAAGTCGATGTTGGCACGTTCGCAGGCGACTGAGCCCGGATAGCAGTCCACGCAGGAGACTGGGGCATTTTTTCGTACTTGCGCGAGTCCTATTGACAAATAGTGACTGGTGGGTACTGTTATATAATAACTTGGCCCAGAGATTCTTTTGTGACGGCCCTGGAGGGCGACACGTTGAATTCCTCACGCCCTCGATGAGACCGGAACGAAGCTTCGGCGCGGAGTCCCACGGTTACCTCAGCACCACTTGACGAGACGGATGGCCAAGGATGGTTACTTTGACGACGAGCGACGGATCGTTCTGCCTTCCAGACGAGATGGTTCGCGCGATTATCCGCAATTCCGAGTTTCAGGCGGATCTGGCGGCAGCTGTCATCGACGCGATGGGCATCTTCAAGACCAAACCGATCCGACTTCCCGCTGGTTTCCTGCTCGAATTCGCGGCTGTCGTGCAGTTGGGGTTTTGGGAGCGGCAGGGAGTTCGGCAGCGTCTAAACGCTGACCTGCTGACATACAGCGATGCCGCGAAGAGCCTAGCTGCGCGGGCGGCGAAAGGCCCCGCGGAGTTTGCAGACCTGGAGGCCACGCCGATCTCCCACCTCGTGACGCGAGCCTTCATCGAGAACTTTGCCTGGGAAGGGCCGGACCATCTCGGAGCCGACGTCATCATCGGCCAGGTTGACGAGGAGCAGTTCGCTGATGTGCTGGCGGAGTTCGTCTGGCAGCACCGGCGCGAATTGTCCACAATGCTCAACGTGCAAGAATAGACTTCGAAGAGAGAAAAATATGAGTCAGGTAACCAAAGATCGAGCCCTTTTTCACCATCGGGACTCCGGTGGCAAGGCCGAGATGACACCCGCTCAATACGTTGAGTGGGCTCAACGAAAAGCCAAAGACTTGAATCTGTCGTTTGACGGTACGCCCGAACGGATTGAAGCCATGGTTCGCGAGGGCCGATCGGTCGATGGTGATCTCTTCATTGATTACGATGTCAAAGGCAATGTGCTGTCGCGCACCGGACTCAATGCACTTATCAAGGAATCGGTCAACGATCCACGGGTGGCGGCTATATTGATCCCCCGGCGCGACCGGCTTGCCAGGCCGGACGATCCGCTTGACGGCATCAAGTTGGAAAACGCCTTCCAGTTTGCAGGCAAGGCTGTCGTCTACATGGACCGCACATTGCCTCCCCTGAAGAAGGGCAGGAAGGCTGACATTGCCCAACTGATCACGGCGTTGGTGGACTTCGATCGGGCGGAGAAAGATCGCCGCGATCTCGCGCAGAAGATCCTTTATGCTCAGCTTAGGTTGGCCACGTTGGGGTTGTCCACAGGAGGGAGGCCGCCTTACGGTTTTCGCCGCTGGCTGGTCAAGGATGACGGCATGCAGGTCCGGGAACTGACGGAAGGGGAGCGGGTGCGGATGGCCGGCCATCATGTCGTCTGGCTGCCCACAGCCGAGGCGGAACTCAAGGTCATTCGGCGGATTCTGGAGATGCTAGAAACCATGCCCGCCTCGCAAGTCGCCGCCCGGCTGACGGCCGATGGAATTCCCGCGCCGGACGCTGGGCGGTATCGCAAGGACCGAGGGGTCAGGCATCAGACCAGCGGAGTGTGGCACCAGACGACCGTGGTCAGCATTGCCCGCAACCAGCTGCTCGTGGCGGTCGTCAGTTACGGCCTTCGCTCAATGGGGGACAAGCTCCGCTTTGCGCCAGAAGGGCCGCGGGAGTTGGAAGAATCCGATTTTCGGGAAGACGACAAGCCCAAGGTCGTCCGTAATCCCGAGAGCACGCGAATCACGGCACCTGCCCGGTTTGAGCCGCTGGTGGACGTGGATCGCCACCAGCGGTTGCTTGCCAACCTTGATGCCCGTGGTGCCACGCAACGGGGAAAGCCTCGTTCGCACGATCCGACTAAGAACCCACTGGGTGGGCGGGTCTTCGACATCAATTGCGGTTGGCCGATGTATCGCGTGCCCCACGGCGAAACCTTCCGCTATGGTTGCGGTTTCTACCAGCAAAGCCACGGCGCTGAGTGCGACCACAACTACATCGATGGCCCCTTGGCAACCCGATTCATGCTCAGTTGCATTCAGCAGCGGCTAGCCTCTGCGACGCTCCTGCCGAAAATGGAACGACGATTCCGCGAATTCGCCGCCAAGGCGAAGGACAACCAGGAGGCCGAAACTGCAATCGCGAAGTTGCGCACGGAATTGGCCGAGCTAGGGGAAGAACTCAAGACCGTATCGAGCAACATGTCGCGGGCGAAAACAGAAGCGCAGTACAATTCCATCTCGGCTGACTTTGAGGAGTTGCGGGTCCGCGAGACCCGCCTGGCTGCGAGAATCGCGGATGAGGAATCAAACTTGAGCCACGGCGGGGACGCGGAGGCGGAGGTCACCGCGGCCCTTGGCATTGTCGAGCGATTGACTGAGGTGATGGCCGACTCGGGCCGCCTGGATCTAGCGGGACAGGCCTTTCAGATGACCAACGCCCGGCTGTTCCTGCGATTCCATCCGGTCCAGGTGAAGAAGCGACTGCTCAACAAGGTCGCCGAAGGGGTGGTAGCGTTCGGAGCCGCCCCGGACCCCATCGAGATTTATCGTGGTCCGACGGGACGGCGGGCTTTGAAGCAAAGCTGCGCCGCGTCCACAGAGCTTGGTAATTCCAGCTCATCCAATTCAAATGTTAGTTGTTGCTCCGGTGCGGAGGGCAAGTCGTTAGGAAATGTAAGTCGGGGCGAGAGGATTTGAACCTCCGACCTTTTGGTCCCGAACCAAACGCGCTAGCCAGGCTGCGCTACGCCCCGATTTCACTTGTGTGAAGCTGTTATCTTAACGAATGTGCGTTTCCGGTCAACGGCGATACGTCGGTCTCTGGCCAACTATTTTTTGACGAGTTGCTCTAAGGGCAGGGCAGGGGGGCGCTACGACGTGAATCGGGAGGCCAGGATTCAACCAAACTGTGCGAAACGAACGACTCGGCCGAAGCCCGCCTTCCCGGGCTGATCCAAGGTTGTTCGAGTCGATTCGGCCAGCCGACCTCACGATTTGCCAGAATCGTTGCTGGGCCGTGGGGATTCGGCGGCTCTGGTCAGATCTGTGTCCAGAATCATGATCTTCTGCCAGATCTTGTGGGTCAGGCCGGCCGTCAGGGCTTCGATGTCGTTGACCGCACTCAAGATCACGTGGTCCCGCAGGTACTGGGCGTGGAACGCCGCCAGCTTGCTAGTCAGCGAGAGCAGTTCGGAGCAGTAGTCGAGATACCGAGACATCTGAAATGGCGTCATGGTCCGCTTCGGCGAAGAGGGCGTGGCCAGCTCTGGCGATGGTGTCGCCTCAGGATCCTTGGTCAGCTGGTGCATGTCGATCACATGCGCAATGCTCCGCAATTCGTGTAACGCCCGCAACGCATCGCGCTGCTTGAGCCGGGTCTCCAGATTGATGAGGAAGTACAAGGCGAGCGCCAGCAGTATGATCTCGTTGACGGCAGCGTCCAGTCCCTGGAGCAACTCTGCAATGTGCTCGACATGCATCGACACTCGCAGTTGGAGCACCGCGGCCACGGTGACGGCCAGGGATGTCAAAATCACGGCCGCCACGGTGATCCGCAACGACCAGTAGGGCCGCTGGAGCCGTTGCACCCGGGCTTCGCATTCGGCGGCGATTTCCAACAGCTCTTGACAGATCCGATTCAGATTCGATTCCGGGAATCGTTCGTGGATGCGGTTCCCGATCATCTTCAACGTCTCGACGATGTGCACAGAGTTCAACTTGCGGTACATGGACAGTCCCTCAAAGATGCGGAAGGAATTGTCGCTGCTAAGTGGCTGTAAAGAAACAACTCCGCAGTTTCGTCGTAGAGTGGACTTTAGGCCGCTCGGGCGGAATGAATTCCGCTCTACGAATTTGTTTCTTTACAGCTGCTCAGCAGGGTAGGCTGCGTCTCCCCCGCGCCACGCGTGGCTCGTGTCGGAGTTGCGCAACTACGAAAGCCTGTGGAGGGCGGCGGCGGTATCGCGCTGCAGATAACGCGTGCCCCAGAACCAGAAGATAGCGGCCAGGACGAACATTGCGCCGACGACTTGGAAAGCCAGATCCATGCTGTAGCGGTCGCTAATGATCCCGATGATCACCGGCGAAATGACGTCGCCCAAGGCGTGGATCACGAGGATGTTCAACGCGAAGCCCGCCGCTCGGATCGACGGATGCGTGACGTTCGCCAGGATGGTGTTGGAGGGACCCGTATTGAAGAACAGACAGAAACAGGTCATGAAGATCATCGCCCAGATCCAGGGAAACCCTGATCCATCGGGAAACGGCGTCGCGAGCGTCGCGAGCATGAAAGGGAAGCCGGCCAGCATCGCGGCGCCGGAGACGAGGAAGTAGGAGCCAGGAAAACGCGGACGGAGTCGGTCGCCGACCCACCCGCCCAGCAACGTTGCGGAGAGCCCGGCGACTACGGTCAAGATGCCAAACATGGTCGTCGGCGAGCCGGTGACATGCGGGCGGTGCTCCAAGTAATAGGGCATCCAGAAACCAATGCCGCCCATGGCGAAGGTCATCGCCGTCATCCCCAGCGTGCATAGCACGTAGGAGGGCGTGCGGAGCAGCACGAGGTAATCTCGCATGCGGACCGCGGACGGCGCCACCGCCGCCTGGTCGGCTTGGCCGCGCGACGGCTCCCGCATGAAGAAACTCCACGCGCCCAATGCCAGGCCCGGCACGACGACCAGATAGAAGGCCCAGCACCAACTCTCCGCCCGGATGCCGAGCGCCCCGGATCCCCAGTCACCGATGCTGGATTTGGCGACTTGTTCGCCTAGCACGTAGCCCAACGCGCTGCCGACCGGGATGGCCATATAGAACCAGGCTAGCACCTGTCCGCGGCGTTTCACCGGGTAGAAATCGGAGATTAGTGTGGGCGCCACCGGACCGTAGGCCGCCTCGCCTACACCCACGAAGCAACGTGTGGCAAGCAACACCAAGAAGCCCGGTCCGAGGAAGGTCAGGCTCGGAGCCAACCCCGACGCGCCGCTGGCCAGACTCCACAGCACGACCCCGATGCCGATCAGGGCCCACCGCGACCAGCGCTCCGCCAGTTTTCCAAACACTGGCGCACCGATCATGTAGACAACCATGAAGGCCATCGAGAGCACACCGATCAGCGCATTTTCGGGCTTGAACCCCAGGTGCTCCTGGCACCAATCCAGCATCGCATGGATCGATTGCGTCTCCGCGGGGTCCGCCTGCGGACCGAAAAACGTGTGTTTGATTTGCGGCACCACAGCCGCCAGCACTTGGCGGTCGATGTAGTTGAACAGGTTGATGAGCAGCAACAGAACGAGCGCCGCGCGGGCGCCAGGTACCGCAGTCTGGCATTCGGACGTTGTCGGACCGTTTCGGGGACCCGCATCGCCGGGTGGAATCGGTGCCATTGTATCCTCCTGAAAAGCGGACGGGCACAAGCCCGGATGATTCACCGCGATCCTGCCCGTAGGGTGCATCGAGCCAGCGATTTGCCTGGTGCATCCGCGCTCGTCAAGCGTTGGCCACGGTTGCGCGTGGGGAATCGCCGTCGGGCACTGGCGGCGACGATTCACCAAGGGCTTGGGCGAGCTCGATGGTCCCTACACGAATAATCCAGGTAAGCCTGATCGGCCCGGATTGTCGCACAAGTGAGATACGTAGTCGATAGGTGTGAAGTGCTGGAGTCCTGGGTTGCCAAGGGGAGTGGGAGGGCAAGGCTTCGGCCGAGCGGGGCGTTCTTGACGTCCACGGCTTCGCGAGAGCATCCCTCCTCCCGGGCCCTAGCCCTCAAACAAGCGAGGTTGTCCTTGGAGTGCGGTGACTTGTCACCGCTTTGCCGAGTCTTGCGAAGCTTTCTCTTGTGACCCATGTTCACTCGATTTCTCGTCGAACACCGGGCGTACCGAACAAAGAAAAGGCGGAAACGCCAGAATAAGAAAGCGGTGACGAGTCACCGCACTCCAAAGTCCGCTTGTTTGGTGTTAGTTGGTTTCGCTCACCCACGCGGGAGCGGCCATGCCTGGCGAAATAACCTGCCGTGCTTGGAGCAACGGCCATTGTCGCTATAATTATCCGTCCTCGTCTCACACAATTCTCAGTCAGCTTGCCTTGACGAAGGACGACTTGCCTTGACGAAGGACGACGCCATGCAGCAGACCAAGTTATCGTTTGGGATCACGCTGGGACTTCTCCTGGTCCTCGGCCGCTCGGCGGCGGCCGACGACTCGCTCGGCTACAACCGGCAGATCCGGCCGATTCTGGCGGAGCATTGCTTCGCTTGCCACGGTCCGGACAGTGCCTCGCGCAAGGCAGATCTGCGACTGGACCGCCGCGAGGCAGCGCTCAAAGCCCAGGCGTTCGCGCCCGGCAAGCCAGAGGATAGCGAGGCGATCCGCCGGATCGTCGCGGCTGATCCCGAGGAAGTGATGCCGCCGCCCTCGACACATAAGAAGCTGACCGAACTGCAGAAGACGCTGCTCAAGCAGTGGGTTGTCGCCGGCGCCGAGTACCAGCCGCACTGGTCGTTAATCACGCCGCAGCGGCCGCCGCTGCCGACGGTGAAGGAACCGGCTTGGTGCCGCAACCCGATCGACAACTTCATTTTGGCCAGGCTGGATGAAGACGGGTTGCGCCCTGCAGGCGAGGCCGACCGGCGGACGCTGGCCCGACGCGTCTACCTGGACCTGCTCGGTCTGCCCCCGCCGCCGGCTGAAGTAGAGACCTTCGTCGCCGATTCGGCGCCGGACGCCTATGAGAAGTTCGTCGATCGTCTGCTGCTGTCGCCGCACTGGGGCGAGCACCGCGCCCGCTTCTGGCTGGACGCGGCCCGGTATGCCGACACGCATGGGCTGCACTTCGACAACTACCGCGAGATTTGGGCGTATCGCGATTGGGTCATCGACGCCTTTAACCGCAATCTGCCGTTCGATCAATTCACCGTCGAGCAACTGGCAGGCGATCTGCTGCCCCAGCCGGCGCTGGAGCAGATCGTGGCCAGCGGCTTCCATCGCTGCCAGGTCACAACGAACGAAGGCGGCACGATCCCTGAAGAGAATTTGGTGATCTATACGCGGGACCGGACGGAGACCACGGCGCGCGTGTGGCTGGGATTAACGGCCAACTGTGCGGTCTGCCACGACCATAAGTTCGACCCGATCAGCAGCCGCGAGTTCTATCAAATGTCGGCGTTCTTCAATAACACGACGCTGGGCGCTATGGATGGCAACATCCAGAACACGCCGCCGGTCCTGATGGTGCCGCCGTTGACGAACCGCGCCCGGTGGGAGGCCCTGCCCAAAGAAGTGGTGGACGCCCGACAGAAAGTCGACTCGCGCCAACAGGCGGCGCGGGCCGAGTTCGATGCGTGGATGGCCAAGCCCATACCGGAGCCATTCGCCATGCCCGTGCCTGGCGACCAATTGCAGCTGCACGCAGCGTTGAGCGAAGGCGGCGGCAAATCGTTCCAGGTGGCATTGGATGGCAAGCCGCAGGAGATCGCACTCGCGGCCGAGCTGGCGTGGGAGGCCGGGTACGTGGCGGCCCAGGCCCTCCAGATTCCGATCCAAGCCCAACCGGCGCCGGAAATCGCGTCGGCCGGGGACTTCGAGAAAGATCAAGCCGTTTCGTACGGCGCGTGGATCAAGCTGGCCAAGGACCATCTGCTGGGCGCCATCGTCGCTCGCATGGATGACCAGCAGGCCTATCGCGGCTGGGACCTGTGGTTCGAGCAGGGTCGCGTCGGCACGCACCTCGTGGACCACTGGCCGGACGACGCCCTGAAGGTCGTCTCGAACAACCCGATCAAGTCGGGCGAGTGGGCACACGTCTTGGTGACCTACGACGGATCGGGCAGGGCAGGGGGGGTGAGAGTCTATGTCAACGGGCAGCCGCAGCCAACCAGCACCCAGGCGGATACTCTGAAAGGCACGATTCGCACGACGGTCCCCTTGACCATCGGTCAGCGACATACATCCCAGCGTCTGGAGGGCGCGGCGATTCAAAACTTGCGGATCTACGGGCGGGTGCTGACGGCCGAGGAAGTTCAGCAATTGGTCCGCGGCACGCGGGCGGGGTGGCTGGCGGCCAAACCAGCGGCCCAACGGACCGAGGCCGAGAAGAACGAACTGTTTCCCATCTGGCTGGCGACGACAGACAAGGGATCTCAGCAGCTGACCGCTCGACTGGCCGCCTTGGAGAAAGAGCAGGCCGACATCAAGGCCCGCAGCACCGCAGCTTTCGTGACCCAGGAACGCAACTCGCCCGCCCAAGCCTATGTCTTGCACCGGGGCGAGTACGACAAGCGGCGGGATCAGGTCGCCCCGGACACGTTCAGTTGCCTGCCCGCATTCCCGGCCGACTTGCCGAAGAACCGGCTCGGATTCGCCAAGTGGCTGCTGCGACCCGAACATCCCTTAACCGCGCGGGTCACAGTGAATCGATTCTGGCAGGAGGTGTTCGGGGCGGGGATCGTGCGGACCACGCACGATTTCGGAGTGAGTGGCGAACTGCCGAGCCATCCGGAGTTACTGGACTGGCTGGCGGTGGAGTTTCGCGAGTCCGGTTGGGACGTGAAGCACCTGTTCCGGCTGCTAGTCACCTCGGCCGCCTATCGCCAGTCGGCCGTCACGACACCGGAGAAGCTGGAGCGGGACCCATCGAATCGCGGGCTCTCCCGTGGTCCGCGGTTCCGCCTGGATGCAGAGATGATCCGCGACTACGCCTTGGCAGCCAGCGGCTTGTGGGTGCCGAAGATTGGTGGGCCGAGCGTGAAACCGTATCAGCCGGTTGGTGTCTGGGAGGCGGTAGCGATGAACGTCAGCAACACGAGCGCATATCGCCAGGACAGCGGCGAGGCCCTCTACCGCCGCAGCGTGTACACGTTCTGGAAACGTTCGGCCCCGCCCGCGTCGATGGACATCTTCAACGCGCCGTCCCGCGAGACGTGTAACGTGCGGCGGGAGCGAACGAACACGCCCTTGCAGGCTCTGGTGACGCTGAACGACCCGCAGTTCGTCGAGGCGGGCCGGCACTTGGCTGAGCGAACGCTGAAGGAGGGTGGCGCGACGCTGGACGGTCGCCTGGACTTTATGGCCAAGCATCTGCTGGCCCGGCCGTTGCGGCCGGAAGAGAGCCAGACGGTGCAGGCGTCGCTGCAGGGGTTGCTCGAATATTATGGAGCCCATGCCGATGAGGCGAAGCAGTTGTTGACGGTCGGCGATGTTGACGGTCGGCGAATCGAAAGTGGATCCGGCCCTGGAGCCGCCGCTGTTGGCCGGCTGGACCATGCTGGCCAATGAGTTGCTGAATCTGGACGAGGTGTTGAACAAGTGAGGCGAGTGGTGGGCGTAAGGACCGCGAAAATAACTGTCGGGTTTTCAATGTGGTCATCACGCTCCGCGTGATGACATGTCGTCACGGCGGAGCGTGACGACTACGATGCTGGCTGGGTGGGCTGTGCCCACCAGTTGATTTTCTGCGGTGGGCACAGCCCACTCTACACGATGAGGCGCGTATGAGTCTGTTCCACGAGTGGGTGCGGTTGGAGACGCGACGTCAATTCTTCAGTCGTGGGGCCAGCGCGGTCGGCGCGGCGGCACTCGCGGCCTTGGCCGGCCAGGACTGGGTGTCCCAGGCAGTGGGCGGCGAGGCGGAGAAGCCTGCGCCTGCCGCACCGGCCACGCAGCCAAACCTAGCGCATTTTCCCGGCAAGGCGAAGCATGTGATCTACCTGCACATGGTGGGCGGCCCGCCGCAGATGGATCTGTTTGACTACAAGCCGTTGATGAACGACTTCTACGACAAGGACCTGCCCGATTCGATCCGCCTGGGCCAGCGGCTGACCACCATGACATCCGGGCAGACCCGGTTTCCGATCGCACCCTCGAAGTACAAGTTCGCCCAGTACGGCCAATGCCGCATGTGGATGAGCGAGCTGCTGCCGAACCTGGCCAAGGTGGTCGACGAGATGTGCTTCGTCCGCAGCATGCAGACGGAGGCGATTAACCACGAGCCGGCCATCACCTACATTCAGACCGGGAACCAAATCACAGGCCGGCCGTGTATCGGAGCGTGGGTGTCGTACGGGCTGGGGTCGCTGAACGACAATCTGCCAACCTTCGTCGTGCTGGTGGCCCGCCCAACCAATACCGAGCAGGTCCAAGCCATTTCCGCCCGCCTGTGGTCGTCGGGCTATCTGTCCGGCGAGCATGCCGGCGTGGCGCTGCGGTCCGGTGGAGACCCGATCCTGTACATCAACAACCCGCCGGGGGTGTCTGCGGAGGTCCGTCGCAAGACGTTGGACGGCCTGAGAACGTTGAACGAGATGACCTACCGGCAGGTCGGCGATCCAGAAACGCACACGCGGATCCAGCAGTATGAACTGGCCTTCCGCATGCAATCCAGCGTCCCGGAACTGGTCGACATGGCGGGCGAGCCGGCCTCGACCTACACGCTGTACGGCGAGGAGGCCAAGAAGCCGGGCAGTTTCGCGCACACGGTACTGCTGGCGCGGCGGATGGTCGAGCGTGGGGTACGGTTCGTCCAGGTGTATCACAACAACTGGGACACCCACGCGAATGTCGCGGGCCGGTTGCCTGACCAGTGCCGGGATGTGGACCAGGCCTGCTACGGGTTGATCCAGGATTTGAAGCAACGCGGGTTGTTGGACGAGACGCTGGTGATTTGGGGCGGCGAGTTCGGTCGGACGATCTACTCGCAGGGCCAGTTGAGCCGCCAGAACTACGGTCGGGATCATCACCCGCGTTGTTTCACCATCTGGATGGCTGGCGGCGGTATCCGGCCCGGCACGATCCACGGAGAGACCGACGACTTTTCCTACAACATCGTCAAGGACCCGGTGCACCTGCGCGACTTCCATGCCACGCTACTGCACCTGCTAGGCTTCGACCATCAGCGCCTCACCTTTCGCTACCAAGGTTTGGAGCAGCGTCTGACCGGCGTGGAGTCGGCTCGGGTGGTCAAAGAGATTCTGGCGTAGGGTACATCAAGCGGAGCGCCGATGTACCTTCGGCGTGTATCACAGGGCGCCGTATCACAGCCTCAGAGCTTGGGAATGGGGCAGGGGGGCTCCGCTACGCCGGAGCCCGTGTGTGTCCGAGGTGACCATGAATCAGCGACCAGAACAAAACGTGGCCGAAGTGAACCCCTACGCCTCGCCGTCGGCGGAGCGAGGCGTCGTCGTCGATCCGCCGAAAGCGTCAGTCGATGGTGGCCTCTCACGACGCAAATTGAGAACCTTCTTGGCTGCGAATGCAGTGATCACTTGTTGCGCGGTCGTCACGACTGTGGGCGCGCACATGCTAGGGCGTGAGGCGTTTGCGCGACTGCTCGGCCCATGCTACTGGCCGTTGACAATCTTTGCGATTCTCAGTGTGCCCACGTTCTTCGGGGGCTTTGGCCACATGCTGTTCCTCTGCATCCGAGGCCTGACCGGCGAACCCCGTTTGCTGTTTTGGGCAGGGTACAACCTGCCTTTCGTGCTCGCGAACGGCATGTTGTTGTACTGGCTGGATATCCACGCCTCGTAACGCGGACGAGCCGCGGCCAAACAGGGGAGCGCGGTGCGTCAGCCCTTCCCCCAGGCCGCTGGCCTGGGCTGGCATAGGGCTGCCACGTTGTGGCGGAAGACAACACCCTGATCGTGAGCTACAGATTTTCACCCCCAGTTGGGGGCGCGATGCGTGAGCGGCAAGGCGCTAGCCGCCGGTTCCGAACGCCACCGGCGGCTAGCGCCTTGCCGCTCACAACCCACGATCTTAGCCTTGACAAAGCACTAGCCAACCGGGCTGATTTGTCTGGGTCCCTTCCGGGCGAGAAAACCAAAAACATCCACCGTCTTTGCCGCCCAACTTCCGTAAACAATACCTGCCCGATGGCTTGCATGCGCCAACCCCAACTTTGCATCACACTGGCGCTGGGGTGAGGGGCGGAAAAGTAAATGCCGAAGTCATTTTTCGGCACAACACGGTTGCGCCATTTGCCCCAGTCAACCCGTCATTCTGGTGCTGGATCTGAAAACTGCAACTCACACTTCACCGAACTCACCGACTTCAGTTCGTCCAGCGTCAGTTGCAGATCCTGCTTTAGCGTCACTACTGGGGCGTAGCAGACATACGGATCACTCCGAAAGAAGAGGGGGGAGATAAGAACACAATTGGAATTCGGATGGATGAATTGCACACGTCGACCAGAAAAGCCCGGTAAAGGGGCCCCCAGTAAAGTTATTTCGAATTTACCCTTTTCATCAGGTCGGAATAGGTCAGCCAATACCTCATCACCATCGGAGTTCAGCATCGAGATTCTGCATTGGGCCTGCCGCATCGCTGCCTCTACAAATAGCCGCTTCAAGACCGCATCCAGGCAGTAGTAACTCCATTCTGTGCGATCGCCCAGTTTGCTCATTTTGACGTTTATCGCCACGACAAACTGCTCGTCTTGACGCATCTTGGCTCGATAGTCAAAGACTTTCGGCATCAGTTTATCAAGCTGGCCTGGAAAAGCCTCCGGTCGAAAAGAAATTGTGGGATCACCCTTGTCACCTGGCACCACCTGCTTTGCCGTGAGGAAGAAGGAACCCTTGTCTTTCCCGATTTTCCCAAGCACTTGCTGGAGTGTCACACCAAATGCCTTGGACGCTTGGGCGTCAGCCTTGAAATCTATTCTTACCCGAATCGAGACATTGTCCCCATCCTTGGTGGCCAGGGCGCCATCCTTGGTAACCAGTTCGGGCTTTCCGACCACTTCTGTTTTCAGGCAGTTACCGGGAAAACCTTCCAACGCCTTACGAAGCAGGGCTTCGGCGCCTTTCTCTTCGTCAAGCTTCGTTGTCGCTTCGGCAAACAGGCTTTGCCCGTCGATATTCTTGACCGTGACGTTTTTCGCCTTCAGCTTGGCGATAAGGTTGCGACGCTCCACCGTGGCGCGGATCTTCACCCGGATCAATCCTCCTTGCATCTTCTCCGAAATACGATCGTAGGCTTTCACGAACCCATTGCTGTACGTGAGAATCGTGTCTTCGATAAGTTGGTCGTTCTTGACGAGTGTTTCGGCATCCACGACCGACCCAACCACCTGGCAGACGGCTTCTCGAAAGGCATCCTTGAGCGCGTCATCTGCGTTCGTACCGGTACCTTCGGCAATCACGATCTGTGTCGCATTGTCGCCGGACGGCGGGGTTCCTGTCCGAGGCGGCGTTGTCTTGGGTGGTGCCGCCATCGATTGAGCCCTGCCCGAACGCGGAGCTTGGGGCGCGGCGACGGGAGCGGTCAATGCCTGTACGTGTTGTTGATCCGGCTCGCTCAGCTTGTCCATCGCGAGACGGATCAACCCACCGTCCGACCGTTTCAACAGGACCTCGCCGCCGACCACGCCGACGAAGTCGGCCTCGACGGAGAACTTGCCGGCGCTGTCGGTCCACTTCCTCGCCAACGCTTCGTTGGCACAGAGGGTGGCGATCATTGCAAGGAGCAAATAGGGCTTTGGTGGAACCCAAACACTCATGGCAGTCTCCCTTCGTCTACCGCCGTCGGCCCGGCATCCGCTCGACCTGGCGACGTTCTGGTGTGACATATCGCTCCCGTTCTCGTCCGCCGTGAAGTTTACGGGAAAGTTGGCCACTCCTCAAGTCGCATTGCTGCCTTGTGCGAAGAGTTGAGGGCGGTCTTGGGCCATCGTGAAACATCCCTGTGCTTTCGGGTCTGTGGAGTGGGCAATTCCAGCAAGACGGCGATACGTTCGAGCAGTGTCAGTTTACTCCGGTTCGATCTTACCGCTTGGCCCCGGCTTCACGTTATTGCCGGGACGTTTGACGACGGGCGGGGCCTTCTCGTCCGTGAAGCCCGTCCCGGGGGCGGTACTCGGTCGGTCGCTGTCGTCAATCGGCTGAAGAATAGTGGACTCGCGCATTTCGCGTCCAGCCCCTGCGGCGGCGTTGGTCAGGCTGGAGACGTAGACGGACAGGGCGTAGGCCCAGGCGTGGTCGGCGTCAAACCAGGTCTTGGTGTTGATCCCCGGCGGCAGAATGCCTCTGCGAGCGCTGAGGTACGAGTCGTTGGTCTCCATGCGGGCGACGAATGCCTGCCGGGCCTCATCGAATTTCCGCACTGCAGTGGAATCTTTGCGGGCCAACGGATCGTTCGGGTCCAGCGATTCGAATTCCTTCACTTGGTCCTTCATCGATTCGACGACGCTCCCTTCCCACGAGGTCCGGTCGCCGATGATCAGGCCGCAGAGCGCGTCTTTGGCCCGCATTGAGGCGATCTTCTGCGCCGCCAGATTCTGCTTGAGTTGGACCGCGTTGTTCGTGCTGCTGGCGATAACGGCGCTGCCGAAGCCGACGAACGCCGTCTCGCCGGTGGAACGCATGGTGATGATCCGTCCGCCGACCGGCGGCACCAGACCGCTACGAACCTCGGCGATCACTTGATTCAGGCCGTCTCGCAGACTCTCTGCTTCCAGAGCGTTCGGCGCCGGCCGTGCGAACTTGCCGCGAGTCTTGGGCGTGGTCACGATGCTGACCCAGACGGTGTTCTGGCTGGTGTCGTCCTTGACTTCGTAGATCACAAACCCACGAAGCAGCATCTCGACGGCCTGCTTCAGCGATTCCTCGCTCTGGGTGGAGATATTGGTCATTTCCTCTTTGGGCAGATTGATGTTCACCAACGACTCGCGGATCTCCTCCTTGCCCTCGTTGGTCAATCCGCCGAGGATCTCGGCCAGGTTCTTCTTGGCCATCGTGAACGCGATCACGTAGGCTTTGCGTTTGGCGATCCTGGTCGCTGTCGGGTTCTCCATGGTGCGGTAGGGGGCGACCCCGCTGGCCACGAACCCCAGGCCGCTGGGGAACTTGACCATTTTGGCACCGACCTCGGGCGTAGCTGTCTATTTTCCCCAGGTGTTGGGAGGGGTCTCAGAACGGCCGTTGCGGCCG
>JAPLNJ010001215.1 GCA_026692885.1 Planctomycetota bacterium
GGAGACCAGTTTCTTACCCCAACCCCCCATCCATCCAACAAAGTGGGACAATCTGTCCGGGGAGAGGGGTGGGGTGAGGGGCTGAAAGGCAAACGCCGAAGTTATCTTTCGGCCGTTTCTGGTCAATGGTCCCGTCGAACGCACAGGCTGGATGCTATGCCGGAGCGCGCCGGTGGTCAACCAGAGAACGGCGGGATCTTTCGGGATGATGGTCGTCTTGAATCAACGCTTCCCGTGATTCAACTCCAGCAGTACCTTCTGATTCCACCACGTTACGGCCGCCATTGCAGTGTGATCCGGGACGATAGCTGGAGATCGAATCGGATGATCCCCCGGAAATCGCCAGCGGTGTTCTCAATCCACGTGAACTCCTTCGCGTTCGTCTCAACTTGCCGCAGCGGTCGCGCCGGTTGATCGAGGCCCGCAAAATCGCGGACTGTCGTGCGCATCGCCAGCGGGGCGCCGTCGTTACCGTCGCCGCCAAGCCAACGGAGAGGCGACGCGTAGTATTTCAGGCCAGACGAGGGATGGCAAGCGGCGTTCGCGAAAAGGGGCCAAGCTCATCCGACAATCAGCGCGAGGCACATCCTCATGGCGACGTTCCGCGAGGAGGACGTCGCTACGGGCCGGGCCGTATCCGCCACCGTGCGGCTGCGGCAACTGGTCAGCAAGGCTTCGGGCGGTGTGCGGCCGGAGCCGCCGCCGGTGGCGGCCAACCAGGACGGCGAACCGTTGCGCAAAGAGACTCCCGGCGCGCTGGCCGCCGAAGGCGCGCTGCCGCAACCACTGGTCGTCGACGAAATTCTCTTCACCGACCGCAGCTACATGCTCAGCGAACTGCCCGCAGCGCTCCAGGGCGTGCGTTTTCTGCCTGTGAGCCTGACCGGACAGAAGCAGCTGCGCTGCAGCCGCGCCGGCACGGTTTACTTCCTCACGCCCGCGCCGGACCGCAACCGGGACAGCGCGACGCAAACCTTGCTCGACCAAGGATTCAAGAAGATCACGTTGCCGGAAGTGCGTCTCTTCAACCCGTCCAGCACCGCCAACTTCTGCACGCTCTATCAAAAGGACTGCGCCGCCGCCGACACGATCGCGTTCGGCCAGTGGGCCGTGCCCCTGTTCTTTCCATAACACGAAGCAGTCGTCGATCGTGAGCCCGCCATCGCCGTGCCGCTGCTAGGCGAGCAGAATTCTGAGCTCCGTCCGGTCCAGTCGTGGACGACCGCGCTCTCAACTGCTGGCGGGGCTGACAAAACGGTGGACTTGACTGAACCGAAAGTTAAGCCAGCTTTCGTTCCGGTAGACAAGAAGATGGATTAAATAAAAACGGGAAGAATCCCGCGTTCCCAACATCTTTTTGTCATCAATGTTTTTGTCCTTTCAGTTCCGAGACCCATCTTTTGTCAGCCCAGTCGCGGGCTCGCGCGGCGGCGAGCCCCGCTTTCGCCCGCTCCTGAATTAGCCGACGTTCGAACGGGGCGAGCACGGAGAAGATGTGGACGACGAGTTCGCCCCGGGCACTCGTCGTGTCGATCATGCCGTCGCTGATTGACCTGAACCCGACACCCTGTTCACGCGGGTCCCCGATGACGGCGACGAGATGCCGCGTTGATCGTCAGAGCCGGGCCCCACCGCAAAACGACCAACGTGTCGCCGGTCCTCAGGGCCTTCAGGCAGCGGCCTAGGCAACCGGTCATCCTTGGCCACTGACAACTTGTTGTCGGTAAAGATCAGATCCTTCCCGACGACGTGCTGGCCAAGGGCGTCCAGCTGCAGGCGAAATTCTGGTCATCCGTGCTAGCGCGAGCGTATCCGACACGTCGCCCACCATGCGGAGACGAGGTCACAGTGGCGTTCTTTGCTGCCAATCAACGGTGTGGCTCAATACTATGAACATACGGTTGGCGAGTCCGGGGCTCGCGTCTCGTCCCGGGGATCGCTGGCCGGCAGGGCCGTAATTGGTGGTTTGATGGGATTCGCAGAAAACGGCTGAGTTGTGTGAAGACGAAACTTGCGTCAGCATTGTTAACATGGCGAGCGGCGATTCGCGTTCTCGGAGAGAGTTTTCGCGAAGGCAACCATGCCTCCCCCATTGGCGATTGACACCGCCAATGCGATCGCTGACCATATAGTGATATAAAGCGGAGCTGAACACACCGCGGGAATAGACGGCACCGACTGGCATGCGCCAAACTGGACAAAGTCGGGTTTCACACACGCGACAACGATCTGGGCTAATATGCTAACGCAATTGAAAATCGAGCGGTTTCGCGGGATACTCTCCCTGACGCTGGAAGACTTCAGCAATGTCAACGTCTTTGTGGGCGAAAACAGTGCCGGGAAGACCTCGGTACTGGAATCGGTTGCCTTAGTCGCAAACCCGACCAATCCGACCCTTTCGACAAGGTTGGGGATCTGGAGAGAATTGCCCCCTCCCTCGGCGGCGAATGACGACGCAATTTCTTCTCTATTTCACCGATGCGATGTTTCCCTCGAACCATCTTTTGAATTTACGGTGGACGGTGCAGAGCAGAAGCTCACTATTTCTAACATGACCGACACCAGGGGAATCTCGGTGCCCGTCAATGCGACGGATTTATCTTTCGAAGACGCTGCGAAAGTGTCGGGGAGATGGCGAACCTGCTGACGCAATTGTCTAAGAAGAACAGAACTGACGAATTCTTGGAGGCAATCAGAACGTTCGACCAGCGCGTCGTCGGGCTCGAACCCGGCATCCGCGGGACAACCCCCACCGTATTGGTGGACCTCAATCTGCCGACGAAGCTACCAATCAATGTGCTGGGGGATGGCTTTTGTCGTATCTCGCTAATGGTAACCGGTCTCCTCGGTATCGGTCCACGGATTCTTGCCGTTGATGAGATCGACGCGGGGCTTCATGCCTCAATCATGGTCGCCTTTTGGAAGAACCTCGTCAAGCTTGCCGGGAGAATGGGCAAACAGATTTTCTGTACTACCCATAACGAGGAAATGCTCTCGCATACGATCGAGGCGTTCGCCGATTCCAAAGATGCGCTTCGCATATACCGGCTCGACCGGATCGGGGAAGGACAGGTCCAAGCGACCAAGTACACGTATGAAACCTATAGCAGGTCCGAGAGCTTGGGATTGGACATACGCTAATGGGATCCAAGAACAAGATGACGATCAATTGTCCGGTTGTCGTTGCCGTCGAAGGCCGCGACTACTTCTACATGCTTCTCAGCCAGCTCTGCGACGCCCCGGAGTTCCAGGAGGTGCAATTGTGGGACTGGGCCGATTCCAAATACTCGCTCAGCGCAGGCCTGGAAGTCCTTGTCAAAATGCCGGCCTTCCAAAGGAAACAGGTGCGGGCACTTGGCATTATTCGCGATGCCGAACAAGATCGAACGGCAACGGAGACGTCGTTAAGGGAATCACTTCGCGCCAACGGCCTGGGGATTCCTGCAACGCAAATGGAGGCAACCCGCGATAACCCACATGTTGGATATCTCATCGTGCCGCACGACAAGCCCTCAGGTTGTCTCGAAAACGCGTGCCTCGACGCATCGACGCTGGTATCGGGGCACGTCGCGTGCGCAGAAGATTTTCTCCAAAGTGTCTCGCCTTATCATGAGCCGCCGCTCAATGCAAATTATCAGGCCAAACTGAAAGTCCATGCCCTGATTGCCGGAAGTGGAAAGAATCCCGCGATGACTCTGGGGGAGAGCGCACTCGCAGGCTTATGGGACTTCAAACGCGAATCAATCAAAGTCATGCTCGACTTCATCCGCCTGATGCGCGATGCCTAGCCGGAGCCCTGGTCCGGCGATTCTTGGGTCGCCGACCTCCGATCGCAAACCCGGCATCACGCGGGGATTTCGCGGGTTTCCTGGTGGGGAGTCAGAGAGATCGTTCCCTTGCAGGCCAAGTGGTCCAGCAAGAATAAGCCCCCCGAAGTCTAGTTCGCTAAGGGATGGGACCCCCACGTCAAATCTACGATCCTCCACGTCATTGCTTTGCCCAGTATGTCCTGACCTACAATCGCAGCTGGGCGGCTTACTGCAGCAACCAGCGAGTCCCCCAAAAAATCGAGTGCGGCCGCCTCTGACAGGGTGTGGCCCTATTATTGGCGGAGATTTGGATCAATGATGTCCGGATGGCACGGATCGAGCTTCGGGGGAGACCGCATCACAATCCCCCGTTCCGAGCGCGCGGAAGTCCCTGTCTGCGGAGCGACTGTTGTCGTGCCTAGGCAGCCATCGACGTTCGCGGCTAGCCGCAGGAGGCTCGTCACCCGCGTCCGGACCTCGTACCACGCCAACGGCCAGGCCTTGATGGACGTCCTTGCCCAACAGGATGTGGGCGATTTGTCCGACGTGCGGATTGCGACGCTGAAGGTCGGCGCCCGACCTACCAGCCAGATGTTGGCGAACGATCAGGTCACTTGACGCTAGGCCAGCCGTGGGCTTCGGTCAGCAGTTGGGCCCTTGGATCAAAAGTAGAGTGACAACCTGGCGCTGCGAAATGTTCGGTTGGGCGTGTGCTCTTGCTGTCGCCAGACGGGTACGTGGGCCTTCGGCGGTTACTGAATCGGCTCCGTCAATCCAGCTACGGCTCAACTGGCGGCGATTGCCGCCTGCCAACGCAATCACCGGACCCTGCCCGGTGTCACGAATCCCTCCTTTCACGGCGAACCAGTCCCGAAACGCCGCCGTTTTGGGAATCGCGGACACTGCGGTTTCAAAAAGCCATCTCGCAATTCAAAACGCCGAAAAGCCGTCGGCGAGCGGGGTTCTCGGTATCGCCGTATCCTGCCTATCGCCGCATTTCGAAGGCGTGCCAAGACCAGCCACGCCGTGCCGCTCCGGAACACGACCGGATGCCTCGGGGTACAGATACCCGCCATGCACGGGATCAGAATAGCCGATTCTGGAGCGGATACAATACTCCACACCTTCTTCTGTGCGGGCAATACGAGGGGCGGGTTCCAGGTGGCTGGTTGTGCTATGATTTCATCCGCGCGAGGAAGGCAGCCGACAAGTGAGATCCGTCAAATGACGACATGCTGTCCGCGCAGGATGTGGAGGATACTCGCCGTGGTGGTGCCGTACGCCAGATCGAAGACGTTTCATGGCCTTTCGCGATTCCGCGACAGCCTGCTGTGCGCGCATCTCCCGAAGAACGCACCTGGGAGACCGCTCGGTCTCAAGAATCCGGGAGACCTGCGGTCGGCGGTTTCGGCGAGGTCAGGAGACCTGCGCCGAGCGCGCCCCAGAATCGCGAAAGGCCTTTTAGCCGTCACGCTGCTGGTGGCCATCGGTCCTGTAACGCATGGCTTTGCGGCCGAGGCGGCCGCGGGCCGTTGGAATGAGAAGGATGGTGTGGCAGCAATCGCATCGCTTCAGGCCGAGCCGTTCCGGCTGCAGGATGTGCGACTGCTGCCGGGGCCGTTCCAGCGGGCCATGGAACTGGATCGACAATACCTGCGGTCGCTGGACGGGGACCGGCTGCTGCACAGCTTCCGCCTGGCGACGGGCCTCCCGTCTCAGGCACAGCCCTACGGCGGCTGGATGGCGCCGCAGCACAACTCGCGCGGCGAATTCGTCGGCTTGTTCCTGTCGGCCTGCGCCGAGATATACGCCAGCACGGGCGACGAACGAGTCAAGCAGCAGGCCGACCGGGTCGTGGCCGGTTTCGCGGAGTGTCAGGAGCGGCTGGGCAATGGGTTCCTGCACACGCATCCGGACAACTTCACCGGCCGCTGCCAAGCCCCGCTGCCGTTCTGGTATCAAGTCCACAAGCTGCTGGCCGGCCTGATGGACATGTACGTGCTGGGCGACAACTCCCAGGCCCTGGAGATCGCCACGAGACTGGCCGACTGGGCCTGCCGCGGCGCGGAACGGTTCAACGACGAGCAGTTCCAGCAGATGCTGAACGTCGAACACGGCGGCATCAACGAGGCCCTGGCAAATCTGTATGCGCTGACCGGCCAACGGCGTTATCTCCAACTGGCGCTGCGGTTCAATCATCAGGCCGTCCTCGGCCCGGCGTCACGGTGCGAGGATCGGCTGACCGGGCTGCACGCGAATACGCAGATCCCCAAGTTCCTCGGTGCGGCCCGCCAGTATGAACTGACCGGCGAGGAAGGGTTGCGCACAGCGTCCACCTTCTTCTGGGACACGGTCGTGCGCGAACGCTCCTATGTGATCGGCGGGCACAGCCTGGGCGAGTTTTTCACGCCGAAGGAGAAGCTCTCGCAAGCCCTGGGCTGGAACACCTGTGAAACCTGCAACACCTACAACATGCTCAAGCTGACCCGGCACCTGTTCTGTTGGGAGCCGCGCGCGGAGTATGCAGACTACTACGAACGGGCCCTGTACAACCAGATTCTTGCTTCGCAGCATCCCACGACGGGCATGTTGTCCTATTTCTTGCCGCTGGGGTTCGACGGCCGTTGCCGGAAGGAGTACTGCACGCCGGAGGACAGCTTCTGGTGCTGCACCGGCACGGGGATCGAGAGCCACGCAAAGTACGGCGAGAGCATCTACTTTCGGCAGGCCGAGACCGGGTTGTACGTGAACCTGTTCATCGCTTCCGAGTTGCAGTGGCAGGCCCGCGGCCTGACGCTGCGTCAGGAGACCGAGTTCCCGGACGAAGGCCGCACGCGGCTGGTGTTCACGTGTGCCCAGCCGCTGGAACTGCGTCTGCACATCCGGCATCCGGCTTGGGCCGGCTCGGGGTTCGAGATCCGGGTCAACGACGTGCGTCAAGCAGAAGACAGCCGCCCGGGCAGTTACGCGGTCGTGTCGCGGACCTGGCACAGTGGTGACACGGTCGTCGTGTCCCTGCCGCTGGCGTTGCGTACGGAAGGGTTTCGCGACAACCCGCGTCGCGTGGCGATTCTGCATGGCCCGTTGGTGCTGTGTGCCGAAACGGATCGGCGGTCGCCGCCGCTGCAGTGCCCGGCCGTGGTCGCGGACGAGGGTCAGCTGCTAAACGGTTTGCGGCCCGTGCCCGGGCAGCCGCACGCCTTCGCCGGGCCGTCGAGCGGCTGGCGGCTGGCGCCGGGGTGCGGCGCTGCGGAGACGGTCCTGGAACCCTTCTACCGCCTGCACGGGAGCCGCACCTACGCGGTCTACTGGGATACTTTTACCCCGGACCAGTGGCAGGCGACGGAGGAGCCGCAGTGGGCCCGCGGGGTGCGGCTGGCGGCGTGCACCGTCGACCGGGTCTTCCCGGCGGACGAGCAGTGCGAGCGGGAGCACCAGGTGCAGGGCGAGCACACGGCGACGGGAGAAGGGCGTTGGCGTCACGCCACGCAGGGCGGTTGGTTCTCTTGGGAGCTGCGCTGCCTGCCCGACCAGCCTGTGGAACTTCGGGTCACGTACTGGGGCGGCGATGCCGGCGGCCGGGAGTTCGATCTCTGGGTGGACGGCCAGCGGGTGGCCACGCAGAAATTGGAGAACAACCGCCCCGGGGAATTCTACGAGGAGACGTACCGGCTGCCGCCGTCGCTGACCCGTGGCAGGGAGCAGCTCACGCTGAAGTTCCAGGCTCACCCCGGCCGCACGGCCGGCGGCGTGTTTGGCTGCGTGGTCCTCAAGTCCGCAGAATAGGGAGGACCTATGAACAGCTGTCGCCTTTCGTCCAGGCGATCGTGCCATATTTCGCTGTCCGGCAGCCATTTTCGTTGTACCGGATTCGGCAGACGAGATTTGAACGGCGATCAACTGGCCGCCGCGGACTACTTCACACGCTGGTAGTGTAGCGCCCCAACGGCGGGCTGTCATCATTGTGCCTGCACCTTTCCCGGCGCGACCACGATCGTGGTCGCGCCGTGAACGGTCAGCGTTTCCCGCCACGGAACTGTGGGTGGTGCCGCTTGCCACACGGCCTTGGCCTCCTGGGGGAGGATGACTTCGGCGGTGACGTCCTGGGGAAGCGACGTTTGCAATTGGTAGCGATCCTGCTGCGATTCCCAAGCCATCTGCACTCGTCCCTGGGGCGTGGTGATGAATCCCCGGCACGACTGCAGCACCCCGCCGCTGTGCGGCGTGAGCTTCAGAGGAAATCCCAGTCGGATGCCGAGCACTTCCTCGGTCAAGATCCCGCCTACTCCGCAGGCGATGCTGTGACAGAGGGCAATCCCGGCCATGGGGTCTTCCCACAAGGTGCCGGGCGGGCTGTCGACCATGGGCAGGAACATGGCCTTCGTGTCGCGGATCAGTGCGGCGTGGTCGCCCAGTCGCGCGGCCACCTCCAGGCGTTGCGGGAAGGGGTAGAGCCCAGCGCGGGTCAGCCCCCGGATCGGCTGCACTCTCCGCAGCGGCGTGGGCCGGAAATCGTCGCGCAGGGCCTGCCACATCCGCTGCTGGCGGTCCGGCGCAGGCACGCCGCCCCACAGCACGAAGTATTGCGTCGTCTCGCAGGCTTCTCGCGAGGGAACGAGTCTCTGCTGCGGATCGCGCGCCAGCACATCGGGATAGAAGGTGTCGCCCGGGCAGAGCCGGTTCAGCGAATCGCGGACCCGTCGCGACTGTTCCTGGAAAGCGTCGGCGCGAGGCGCCTCGCCCGCCAGTCGCTCCAGCCGCGCCGCCTCGTCCAGCGTTCGTGCATAGACGCCATTGAGCGTCACCGAGGCGCCGTCGGTGCGAATGTCGGCATAGTCGAAGAACATCCAGCCGGGAATGGACTCGAGCAGGCCGTCGCTGTTGCGCCAACCGTCCATCGCAGCCAGGTTGCGGCGGATGGCGGGGAGCACCGTGCGGATGAGTTCCGTATCGCCCGAGCAACGCTCATACAGGCCTGCATGCAGCACCCAGAACAGCGGTTGCGTAGGGATGACCGTGTTGAAGTACTTCAGGTGCATCGGGTAGGCGATGTGGATCAGGTCCGGCGGACCGGCGGTTCCTTCGGCATCGGTCAGGCTATCGACCGCCGAGAGGATGCTGCGGCGGCTGACGCGCGTGTCGCCGAACATCGGATAGACGGCTTTTTGCATCCAGTAGCCTTCCACGCCGTACATGGCGTTTCGTTCCCGATGCGGGCAGTCCATGTAGGCGTCCAAGGTGTTCAACGCGGCCGTCCACCGCGCGGCTTGGTAGACCCGGTTGAGCTCCTCGTCGGAGCAGACGAAGTCGCCCTGGGGCTCGGCGGGGAACCGGAACTCCGTGAGCGCCAGTCGGTGGACCGTCACCGCGCCCGAACCTCGCTGCGAGATCCGCAGGAAGCGGGCGAACTGCGGCATGAAGGCCAGAAAACTCTGGCGGCCGTCGCGCAGTGTGAACTGGAGGGCGTTCCTGCCCGTTTGGGCACAAGGGCGCACGGCGCCGTCGCCGGAGAGGCGATCATTCCAGACGACCTCGATCACCTGGCCGGCCTGGCCCGTCACCTCAAACCCGATGAATCCCACGTATCCCCGTCCGAGGTCGTAGGAAATTCCGGCCCCCTCGCCCTGCAGGACGGCATCGCCCTGGACCGCTTTCGTCAGACCCTGAGGATTCTTCGCGGCGGCCGGGTCGGCGGTCAGGTGCTCCGTGTGCAGCCGGCGGAACCACGCGGACCGTTCGTCCCACTCGGCCTTCGGCTCGATCCGCGTCTCGGGACCGTGAAAGTCGGCCGCATACCCGTCGCCTCGTTGGACGGCGACAACCGACGCCGGGCGAACCTCCACCAGCGGCGCTGGCAGCGGGATGTCGCGCGGCTCGACCTTGAGCCAGGGCGCCGTGCCTACCTTGCCGAGCACGATCGCCGGTTGCGATTTCTCTTCCAGGGTTCGTCGCGCGTCGAACTGCTCCGTCCAGCCCCGTTGGTAGTTGAACTTCAGCGAGGTGCGGCTCCAGGCCGTGATCGCCGACGCCTCCCAGGTGGCGTCCGTCGCCGCCAGGATCGCTGTTTGGCCGCCGCAGTCGGCCTCCAACTCGCACAACAGCCCCGGCGCCTGGGCCAAGGCCTCGAAGGGGCAAACGCCGTGGAACACTTCGATCATCAACGTATTGCGACCCTGCGCCAGATGCCGGCCCACGTCGACCGCATCGACGGTCGCCTTACCGCGGCTGCTGCGCGCGGGGCCGTGCATCACCAACTGCCCATTGATCCACAGGCGGTAGAAGGTGTCCGCCGTGATGTAGACCGTGGCGATCTTGGGGCACGAGGCCACATCGATCGTCTTGCGGAACCGGGCGAACTGGAAGGGCTCCGGGGATGCCACCTGGCACCAGATCCATTGAGCCTGGTACGGGCGGTCTGGCGCGGCCTGCGCCGAGGGCAGGGCGAGGGTTCCGAAGAGGAGCGTCGTCAGCAGATGTGCACGGATCATGTTCTGTCTCCACTGGGGTTATGGTTGGCCCGTGATGATGCCCATGCTGGGGCCCCTGAAGGCCACTGCTGTGAACATCTTTGCAGCCAGCCAAAGGCTGGAAGTACAAGCACGACGCGCAAGCGAGTGAGTCCGGGGTGGACCGGCAAGCGAAATCCAGACTCAGTCGCTTGCGCGTCGTGCTTGTAAAATACCGGCCTCCGGCCCGTTTAAAGATGTTCACAGCAGTGCCCCTGAAGGCTGTCGTGGTACGCCGATTCTACGGCCAGAGCCTCAGAACAGCAAACGCGCGCAGCCGGCTGGTGGTTGGTGCTTGTGAAAGGGACCAACGAACCACTACGATGACGGCAGTGAGTGCGGGTGCACCGGCCTGGCAGAGCTGCCACGCCTCGATTCGGAGAGCAGCAAAGCCGACTTCCTTCGGCAGGAACATCTCCCGCTATGAACACGCCCTCGACGTTCGACGTATTCCTGAGTCACAACAGCAAGGACAAGCCTGCGGTGCGCGAGTTAAACAAATTGCTCGCCGCCAGCGGACTGGCAGTCTGGCTGGACGAGGACGAGCTTCGTCCGGGCATGCCTTGGCAACAACTGCTCGAATCAGGCATCAACACCTCCAGCAGCGTAGCCGTCCTGGTGAGCCGAGATGGGCTTGGACCCTGGGAAGATGAAGAAATGCAGGCTGCCCTGCGGCTGGCCGTGAAATACAAACGCCCCGTGATTCCCGTTCTGCTGCCCGGCGCTCCCGCGGAGCCGGAGCTGCCTTTGTTCCTCACCAACCGAACTTGGGTGGACCTTCGCACCGGCCTGACCGAGGACGGGGTGGCGAAACTCATCTGGGGTATCACCGGCAGGAGAGACGCGGGCGAGGCCCCCGACGAAATCGCGGTGGTTCCGAAGAAGCTGGACTCGTTCGACGAAAACGACCAGGGCTTCTTCCTGGAACTCCTGCCGGGACCGTACCGGGAGGATGGCCTGCCGGAGAGCCTGTTCTTCTGGAAACGGCGTATCGAGGAGACCGACGGCGACCGGACGTTCCGCGTCGGCGTGATCTTTGGACGATCGGGTTGCGGCAAATCGTCGCTCGTCAAGGCGGGCCTCTTGCCGCGTCTGGCCCGCCACGTGGTGGCCGTGCATGTCGAAGCGACCGGAGACGCGACGGAAACCCGGCTGTTGAACGCCTTGCGGAAACGCTGCCCGAACTTGCCGGACAACCTGAATCTGCCGGAAACTTGTGTCGCCCTCCGCGACGGCCAGACTCTGCCCGCGGACGTGAAGGTGCTGATCGTGCTCGACCAGTTCGAGCAGTGGCTGCACGGCCGAGCCGAGGAGGACTACGCACAACTGGTCCAGGCCCTGCGCGCGTGTGACGGCTCGCGGCTGCAATGCCTGCTGTTGATTCGGGACGACTTCTGGACGCCGCTCACCCGCTTCCTGAAGCAGTTGGAGGTGCGCCAGGAAGAGGGCAAGAACACGGCGATGGTGGACCTGTTCGACAAGCGACACGCCAAGAAGGTTTTGACCTTGTTTGGCCGAGCCCTGGGCGCGCTGCCCAAGCACGGCGGCCTGAGCCCCGATCAGGAAGCGTTCATCGAAGGCGCGGTGGACGAACTGGCGGTCGGCGGCCGGATTGTGTGTGTCAAGCTGGCGCTGTTCGCCGAGATCGCCCGGCGCTGGGAGTGGGAACCGCGAACGCTCAAGCAGATGGGCGGCATGACGGGCGTGGGCGTCCTGTTCCTCCAGGAATCGTTGAGCGGCGAGCAGGCGCCGCCCGCCCGTCGTCGGCACCTGCGGGCGGCCGAGGCCTGTCTGAAACTGCTGCTGTCGGAAACCGGGAGCGAAATCAAAGGCAAGCTGCGTGCTCGCGACGAACTGCAGCAGGCGTCCGGATATGCGGATCGGCCGGACGATTTCACCACCTTGCTCGACATCCTGGAACGGGAACTGCGTCTGATCAAGACCACGCGTATCGAGGACCAATCGCCTGAGGAAACCGGCTTGTCATCGCCTACAGACGACCGGGTGCTGTATGGGCTCACGCACGACTACCTGGTGCCCTCCGTGCGGGAATGGCTCGCTCAGAATCGGCTAAATCGCACAAAGGACTGGCGGGGACGTGCCGAGCTGCGGCTGGAGGAACTGACGGACCTGTGGCGGCCCGGGCGCGACCGCCGTTTCCTGCCGGGGCCCATCGAGTTCAGCCAGATCCTGCTGGGAGTTCCCTGGAAACGCACCCAGAGCAAACAACGGACGTTGATCTGGGCGGCCGGCCGCTGGTACGGCTCGCTCGCGGCGGTGGGACTACTGGTCCTGGCAATTGCCGGATGGGGAGTCCGCGATGCCACTGAGTCGCCGGAGATCCTGCGCCGACTATTCGCCAGGTCCGACGCGAACAACGCCAGTGACTTTCTACGGATCTTCCGCGACGAAGTGACGGGCTATCACCCCTGGGTGAGGCGGGGACTCGAGAACACTGTCCAGCAGCAACCCCAGGACGAAGACACAGAAGCGAGTCGCAGGCAACTGGGAAAACAGCGAGCTGACGCGGCCATCGCCCTCTGGCAGCTTGGCGATGCGGAGCAGGCGACGGAAGTTCTCAAGGTCGACAAGGACCCAGAATCCCTGACCCAGTTCGTTCACCGCTGCAAAGAGCGCGGCGTGCGGGCGGCGGCCTTGTGGGCCCAGCTGAACAAGGCCGAGGAGGTCACCGTGCGGTACGGCCTGCTGTTGGCGCTGGGCGAGTTCAGCAGTCAGGAGATTCCGGCGGAAAAACGCGAGGCGTGGGTGGCGAAGCTGGACGAGTGGTACCGGACGGATCGAAGCCCCTCGATCCACAGCGCCTGTGGCTGGCTGCTGAGGCATTGGGACGAAACGGATCGCGTGACAGCCTCGGATCATAAGCTGGTCTCGTCCTACGACCCGCAGCGCGAGTGGTTTGTCAGGGAAGTCAAGTACGGCGATGGTGCCGACGCGCAAGCCGACTACTTCACCTTCATCGTCTTCCCGCCGGGCAAGTTCCAGATGGGATCGCCAGACGACGAGGCGGGCAGGTATCCAAACGAGGGTCGTCACGAGGAGACGTTAGCCCATACGTTTGCGCTGTGCGACCGGGAAATCACCAACGCCCAATATGCCCGGTTTCGCGCCGCCGAGGAGGGCAGCCGCTCGTCCGAGCCGGCAAAGCCCGATCATCCGGTCGCAAATGTATCTTGGAACGACGCGGTCGAGTACTGTGAGTGGCTGACACGGCGTGACCCAAAGCTCAAGCCGTGTAACCCGCGGTTCAGAAGGAGACGAACGCGAGCAAGGAACCTAAGCCTGCGGCTGGCGAGTCGCGGCCGAATCTCTTCTTCGAACTGGCGAAAGACTGGCAGTTCCGCGACGGCTTCCGTCTGCCGAAGGAAGTGGAGTGGGAATACGCTTGCTGCGCCGGGACAGTCACACGGTTCAGTTGTGGTAGCGATGATGATTTGCTGAAGAACTACGCCTGCTTTGGTGTTTCTGTCACCACATCGGGATCGGGCTCGACTTGCAGGTGTGGCGAGCTGCGTCCCAGTCTTCGCGGACTGTTCGACATGCATGGCAACGTAAGCGAGTGGTGCTCGGACGGGTACGATGACGGGGCCTCGTCCCGGGTGATCCGGGGCGGCGGCTGGGGCAGCAGCGCCTGGTTCTGCCGCGCGGCGATCCGCGGCAGGTTCGTGCCGCTGCTCCGGTCCGGCAGCTTGGGCTTTCGCGTGGCCGCAGTTCCGCCCGGAGGGGCAAGCCAGGAACCAGCCAACAGATGAGCGGAGCCTGGAGCGCAGGCCGAAGGGGGAGCGCGCGCAGCGGAGTCGAACCCCCTTCGTGCCGTAGCGGAAGGCGGAGCGTGGTGGCGGCGAGAGAAGGTTCTGTTTCCAGGGGGCACCTCTCCCTTGGGGGGAGAGGTCGGGCTCTCAGGCCCGGGAGAGGGTTGCCGAGCCTCGGAGGAATTACCCTGAGGTGACCGGAAGAAATTAACTTACCCACAATAGCCCGAAGCGTCAGCGAGGAACGGGCCAGTTGCCGCATCGCCTCGCTCACGCTTACTTTATTTCTTCCGGTCGCCCAAGGCCGGCAAGACACGCACTCCAGCCCGAACGCGCGAGTTGTGAAATTGCGCATTTCGTCGAGGTAGTACACCGCAGGTGTAACACAGCAAAGCCCAGGGTCGCGGCGCAGCCGCGCACCCTGGGTCACCGATGCCCCGCGCGGAATCGCACCCTCAAAGGGCGCCACAAGTTGTGCAACCCTTTCAGGGTAGGCAATTCGCGTGGCAGATCACCCAGGGTGGCGCTTCGCGGCGTGGCCGCTGCGCTGACCCTGGGCTTGGGTGTGTAACCGCTTCGCGGTTGGTCGAAAATACCCGATATTGACCATACGCTGGGCGAGCGGCACTGGTTTACCCGTAGGACGGCTCTCCGAAGCCGTCCCGGATGGGACCGGCACAGAAAAGGGAGCCGGTTTCGGCAGGGAGGCGGGGACCAGGAGGCGGTTGCAGGATGATGGGGGCGTAGAATACCCCAGCTCGGCGCGGGGTTGTTTGAACGCGGAGTGAACGGTACTAACCGGGATGTTGTCCTGCGAGGGCCAGAAGGCGGTAGAGCGCAAGACGCGAGGCGACGAAGAGCCGGGCGGGGGTCGCCGCCCACGGTGCAAGTCCGCTTGCGGTGCTCGCGCGACTCGATGGCCAATACGGGGACGGAGGCTCCCGCGAGTGGGAAGCGTGCCGCAGAACGTGAGGCAGAGCGAGGGCGAGGGGTGAAGCGGAGCAAGGCACCGTCGGCTGCTTCCGAGGAGGTCGGCGGGCGGTTCATTACTGGCCGTCGAAGCCTCACCCGTTGGGCAATCTCGGAAGGGCGAACTGGGGTCCCCCGACCGTCAGTTTAACGCCTGACGCCGAATTGCTGGCGATGCCCGGTGGGGCGGCCAACAGTGCGTTCTACACATGGCAGAGCGTGTGGTGTACCACCCACCGGAGCGATGCTCCGATCGTGTACACCAACACGTTCAACTCCGCGCCGAGCAGGACGGGCCAGAGGACGGGTTGTCGGTTGGATTCGGGCAGTAGCACCTCCCCAGTAATAAGTGGCTGACGTGCGGCAGCAGTCGATCCAGACGGCGGGCAGTTCACGCGAGAACGCGTGGATGCGAACCTTGACCCGTCCAGACGCTATCCGGCCCTGGTAGCAGCTCCAGGACCAACTGAGGCCCAGCAAGCACGCGAAGCCTGAACAACGAAGTTCGGAAACGTGCGTAGCAGCTTAACCGCCCCGACTCCAGGCACAAGGGGAGGCGAAGACAAAGCCGGGTGACGCAGAGGGAAGGAAACGAGGAAGGAGACCAATTGGATCTCTTTCTCCCTTCGAAGGAGACCCTTCCAGGGAAGGAAACCAGCGAAGTAGACACGGAATTACACCCGGTCAACTGGTACCATCCCGTGTACCGAAACCGGCTCCCTTTTCTGTGCCGGTCCCACCGGACGGGTTCGGAGACCCGTCCTACGGGCATGTTTCCAACTGCCGCTCGCCCTGCCCACGACGAGCGACGTTTGTCGTGGGAGGCACGCCCACCATCCAGCAGGTGCCATGATGAAGTCGGTCCATCAGTCACAACCGCAGATCACCCGTCGCGCGGCGTTGGCGGCGAGCGGGGCGGGGGTGGCTGCCGTGTGGCTGCCGGAATCAGTCCGCGGCCAGCAGGAAACGCCCAGCGAAACGGACCTCCGACGCATCCTGTCGGGAATGACGCTGGCGGACAAGGTGGGTCAATTGCTGATGGCGTCTCCGCATCACCAACGCAGGAACGGAGCTGCTCGGCAAGGTCTTCGACCGCCTCCTGAAGGCTGTGGAGGATAGACGTCTCTCGCCGCAACGAGCCTCGCGCAGGACTGCAAGACCGCATACGCCGTGGTCAGCGCCCAGGGCGCGACGGAGGCCGAGGCGTACGCGGCCCAGGAACTGGCGGACTACCTGGGCAAGATCACCCGCGCAACGATTTCCGTCGTCGCGGAGAACAAGCCCGTCACCGCGCCCCGCAAGATCTTCGTCGGCTGGACGGATTTCGCTGCCCGGCACAAACAGTTACCGGGACTTCACGTGGTCAAGTTTTCGCGGTTCCGGGCAGCATTGTCGCGTGGTGGCAGACCCGGACGCCGCAGGAGGGAAAGCGCTGCAGTACACCGGCGAGGGCCCCCAGGATCACGCGCGGCCGCTCGGCTTTGGCGTCTACGATGGCGCGCGACGAGTCTTCGGCCCTTCCCGGACGCTGAAGGACGCCGACGTGCCGCCGGATGAGAAATACCACTGGTATCAGGTTGGTCGTTTCCCGGTTAAGTACCCGCTCACAAGTTGTCGGGTGAAATGAAACCCGGTTTTTTCCAAAAACCGGGTTTCTGTCCCGTGCTGAATACCAGAAAACTTCTGAGCGGGCACTTACCAACGGCGTATTGCTGTGGGCGCACTGGACCTGGCTGCTGTCGGTCGATCTCGACCGCGTCTACAACCCGGCAGAGCAAGATCACCAACGCGTCATATGGATCTCGCTGAAGGTCACGGGACCGGCGTATGTGAAAGCATCACAGCAGCCCAACGCCGTTTCGATTGACCGGGTGATCGTGGTGAAGGAGAGATTGGAGTGACGCGGATCGCCTTCGACGCATCGCCGAAGGGAATCGGGGGTTGCCGCGTACGACCCCGCTGGGTAACATTTTCTGTGGTGTGTACGGGGCGACCCAAATTCCATTGGAGTGATTCCCTTGAAGCTCGCTGTTGTGGTGCATGCGGCAGAAGAAGGCGGCTTTTGGGCCGAGATCCCGGCCCTGCCGGGTTGCATTTCCGAGGGCGAGACGTTCTCGGAGACGCTCGTCAACATCCGCGAGGCAGCTGAAGGATGGCTGGAAGTGGCTAGCGAACGTGGGGCAACCGGCGCCGACGCTCAGCTCGCGGAGATTGAGCTGTGAAAGTCGTTTCGGGGAAGCGTCTGTGCAAACTGTTGGAAGAGCACGGCTGGCTGCTGCAACGAATTCACGGGTCACATCACATCTATGCGCAGCCTGGCAACCCAGTGATTTTGACGGTGCCCGTTCACGGAAATCGAGACCTGAAGCGCGGGACGCTTCGACAAACCGCCAATTTTGAATTCTGTACGTCTGAGCCCTCGCGGCAAACCTCGTCCAGGCGACAACGTTAAACCTCATTCTTGCCACTCACACCGTCAAAAACCGTTTGGTGCTAGGGGCATCACGCTTACTCCAGGTAGGGCTTGAGCTGGATGAAGTGTTTCGGGGAGGGTGTCAGATCGTCATTGGTCAGAACAGCTCGAAAAAATCTTCCGTGCCCAAAGTCGGCGCGTATTCCTGAACCAATTCGACAAGTGACTTTGGGCCGGCCAGGTGAAGCCAATCGTCGATAGCTCCCCGGAAGCACCAGCGTTGGACGGAGAACAGGCGTTTCTTCGCGTTGACCAATTGAAACCGCATCATCTTCGAGAATTGCGCGTGCCCCATCATTCGCCGCTTCGTCTCCGCCGCCCGAGCCGATCCCAACAAGAAACCACCGCCCATCGTCTCGAACAGTTTGTCTATGGCCTTCTCTTCCATGACCGGCAGATAGACCACCAGACTGTTACCCTGAACATCGATTAGAAAATGCTCCAGGTTCGCGTAGCGGCGGATTCCGTCGGACACGGTCTCGCGTTCCTGGGGAGTGATCGGCGTGGACTGGGACCTGCGAAGATGAACTTGACCTGTCGCTGGACTCTCGTAGACGTCATATCCCTCCGGCAGATCTTCGACGGGTGTTCCAGTCATTTCCCGGCCGAAGTAGTAACGCGTCTTGCCCGTTCGCGTCTTCCCCGCCTGCAAATAGTAACGGTCATCTTTGCGATTCACGTACTCGAAAGCCACGGTGCTGCCCCCTATCGTACCAGTTCGTAATCCTCTCAGTGTTTCATCTTCGCAAAATCCATTTCGGGCAATACCCGCCAGCCACTGGAATACCGGCTGCCCCAGTCCGTCGCGTCGCAGAAGATGTTGTACTTGATCTCGAGGCCCGACGTGGCCGCCGTATTGGTGTAGAACATCAAGTGGCTGCCGTTGCGATCCGGCCGCTGCGCGTGAGCCCAGCCACCTCCGGCGTTGACGCAGGTATTGTTGACAAAGCGGATATTGCGGGTGACGGCCGTTTCAGGATTGTTCCAGTACTCTCCGGGCAAGGTGGACCAGAGATTTTCTCCAACCTTCACCCAGTCTTCCGGGCGATTGCGCGGCACCGAACCGAGGATAGTCGGTTTGGGCCCTTGTCCGAACGAAGTATATCTGATCGGCGCAGCCTCGTCGCCGCTGGCCGGAACAAGAGAACCACGCCACGTGCCGCCACACTTGAAGCGAACCGTATCGCCCGGCTTCAGTTCGGCCGAGTTGACTCGGTCAAGGCTGCGCCAGGCGTGGTCCGGCGATCGGCCATCGCCGCTGTCCTGTCCCGTTTCCGAATCGACACAAAAAGTCCGCGGGCCGTCGTTACCTCCCACGGAAACCTCCGCGCTGAGGCCTGCTCCGCACCAAACCAGCGAGACCAGCAGCCATCCCGCAAACGAGTCCTGAGGCCGAGGGACCGCAACGGACAAGAACAGGTTTTGTTTCACAACTCAGTTTCCTTTCCGGCGGTTGGCTTGGTTCCGTCTACCGATCTCCCACGAATCTAGGTGCCTGCCCATGGCGCGTCAACGGTCGGCTTCCGGGGCGCCCGCTGATCCGAAACGGTTATTCGGCAGAGTTGCTCAGCCGGAGGTTGTCGAGATAGTAGACGGCGTCCTGCGTCCCGTCGCTGACGAAACCCAGCCAGGTGGTGACTCGAAACTGCGGGCTGGCGGTCTTCAGTGGGAACTGTTTCGGCGTCTCGCCCGGCAGGGCTACGGTCAGCTGCCAGATACCGTCCGCCTGAGCGCCTTGGCCTGCCGACATCTCGACGTGAAACCACTTGCCAAGCGGTACAGGCAATGGCTGGTTGCCGCCGGCGATCAACATTGCGTCGCGAATGGCGATGCGAGGTCCGGTGTGGAAGTACGGAATGCCCGGGTATTCGCGCCACTCGCAATACAACTGCGCTCCCTGTTCGAGGCGGATGTCGAAGGCCAGGGTCGCTCGCCCGCGGTTTTGACGCGGCGTGTAGTAGAAGTGCGGATCGTGGGCAAATTTCAGGCCGGGGGCATCCGTAATCTTCAGGCACCGCCGACCACTGGCGGCGAGCTCCTCCGTCACGGCAATCGCGCCCGCTTTCTCCCCCGTGTGAACGCGGGCCATCGCCGGCGGATCACCGACCTGCGTCTCCTCGAAATCATCCGAGAACGTGAGCGGTGGGCCCGGCGGCGAGTATTCGCACGGCGGATACCGGACGGCTCGCGCCTTGGCGACCCAGGTCGCATCGCCGTAGACCCCGGCCTGAGTGGTGTCGAAAGGGACAAAGCCCAACGTGAGGGCCGGCGAATCCGGTTGCAGACGGAAGTCATGCTGGGCCGGAGCGACGAACTTGGGGTCGGCGACGACCGAGCCTGCATCGCGCCCCAGCTTCTGCCAAGCGGCGAACGTTTGGCCGGCGAAGTCTAGCGGCGTGCCCGAGGGTTCCCAGTACAGGTTGTTGCGAAACTGGAGACGCTCGCCGAACGTGGCCGGGACGCTGAATAACTTGCCTCCGAAGCCGTAGATGATGTTCTTCTCGAAGGTCGCCGCGACGTGTTGCTCGACGGGATAGTACATGCAAAACAGCAGCTGGCCGTGCGTGCCGACGCCCTGCGAGCGGGCGACGAAGACGTTGTTGCGGAGGATGTTGCCCTTGCCGCTGCCGATCTGGTACCCACCGTCGCGCACCTCGTACACCAAATTGTTTTCGAGCAGCATCTGCGACGTGCTGTTGTCGTTGTACAGCCCGTGCATGCCGGAATCGCCATCGCCGTCGATGTCGTGGATCACGTTGTTGCCGAGCACGGTCCCGGGTGCTTCGCCCAGCGTGTAGATGCCGCCCATGTCCGCCAGCACGTCCCAGCCGAGGTGGTGGATATGGTTGAACCGGATCGAGTTCCGGACCGAGGGCACCTCGCCATAGCCCCACCGCCACCCGACCGAGATCCCGGTGTACGGCATGCCGGAGATGTCGTTGTGTGTGATCTGATTGTCGCCGCTGTGCCCAATCAACACGCCCACGGCGTCGGGCCAGACGTGTCCTGCGCTGCGAATGATGCTATTGTCGATGCGGATGTGGCTCGTCCGCTCGGCCGGTTTGGGATCTCGATCCGTCTGTCCGAGACGCACTCCGCCGGCTCCGAGGTCTTGCAGCAGACAGCGCTGGACCGAGCAATCGCGGCAGCCGTCGCGGAACCAGACACCGTACGTGCCGGTGTGCTCGAGCTCGCAGTCTTCCAGAGAGATTCCCCGGGCGTAGTCCGCCAGCATTACGGCGGGAACCTTGCAGGCGGCCTGCGGCGACGATTGTCCCTCCGGCGGCAGCCGGTACGCGCCATACTCGAACCGCAGTCCCCGCAAGGTCAGGTTGGCCACCGGCTGGTCAGTTCCGGTGCCGCGGAAATGCACGAGCGTCTCGGCGACCGGCGCTACGACCTCGGCCGTCCTCGGGTCTTCATCCGGCAGCGGCTGGTAGTACAGCGTGCCCTCGCGATCGAGGAACCACTCGCCGGGCGAGTCCAGGGCCTCGCGATAATTCTCCAGGAAGTAGCGTTCATTCTGCGTGTAGGTGAAGAACGGGACACCGCACGAGCCGGTCAGGAAGACCGTGCCCTGCTCCGGCCGGACGGAGGCCACATATTGACGCGAGATGTGCCACGAGTGATAGGAGGCGACCACCACCTCGCGCAGCCTTTCGGACGTCAGGTTCGCCAGCGGCGCGATATCCGTGGGATTGGCAAGGAACATGCGGTCATCCAGTTTGCCCGATTGGCCGGTCGCGGGATCGACGCCCTTGGGGCGCGTGGCATTCATATAGAAATAGAACCGGTTCGGAGTCCGCGCCCGCACGGCCCGGCGGCCGTTCACGTAGAGCTGCTCGAAGCGCCAGGGGCGATCCCGCAGATCGGGAACTTTGGTGGTCCACAGGCCCGCGGCGTCCACCTGGAACCCCGTGATCCGTTGGCCGCCGCTGAGCACGGGGCGCTCCCCGGGGTAAGCGGCATAAGTGACCGATCCGCGTTCGCGGCCGGAATCCTCGGAGGTGAACACCAGAGGCTCGGCCACGTAGTAGGTGCCGCCGCGAATCCACACCAGCACGTCGCGCTCAGGCTGGGCCTTACGGAGTTCGCGTACGGCGTCACGAACGCGGCGGATCGTGGCCAACGGCTGGGCCTCGGTTCCGGGATTCCGGTCGTCGCCCGTCACGGCGACGACGAAATCCGCCGAGGAGCGTGCGGGTGAGGCTTCTCCCCCAAGCAGACCGCCAGGCAGGACCTGGAATAGAACCGCGGCGATCGACATCTGCTGGATGGTACACATCGTTTGGTTCTCCTACTAAATGGTCCGGTTTGTCGACGGCTGCAACTTGCGGAACGCCGCGGATGCCACCGTCGCGTTGGGGGGACAATCCTGCGCAACAAGCTGACATGAAAATTGGCCCGGTGGCAAGGGCGAGAGCCTGTTTCGCTGCTTGCCCCGCAGGGGCGCACATGACAGATCAGGACAACGCCCTGGTCTTGATCCACAGGTTTTCGCCCCGATAGGGGCAGCCACATAGCAGCCCAGGGCAGAGCGGAGCGGCGTTCGCCGCGTAGCGCCGCCCTGGGTTAGGAGAGGATTGAGAACACTAGCCCTGAAGGGGCGGGCGAGGGCGGCCTGGATCTTCTTCTCGAAACGGGCGATCAGTTCGCGGTTGGCGGCGACCAGCGCCTGCTCGGCTTCGATCTCGGCGACGATGGCTTGCTGCGTGGCGAGGGGTGGGAGGGGAAATCGAATGTTTCGAAGATCATCTGTGTCGATTTTCAGAGTGCCATGCGCAGCAGTATTCAGGACTTTCTCAAACTGCGACAGGTGACTTCGGAGGGTGAAGAGCAGGAACGAAGGACTCACGCCCTGCGGCGGGTGGATTGCCCTGATGTCCTGATTGAACGCGCATGGTGATGTGACTTCGGCAATCGGAATGCCATTCGCGAGTCCCATGCCCCGCACCAGAATCAGTAACGATCCGACGGGCGCGATCTTTGTCGCCGATTCCTCGACTGCGCTCTTCGAGATATGCAGCGCCGCATCACCGATGCGATCCAACTTCATGTCCTTGCCCGAGACCCAAGGAATGTCGCCGATCCAGTAGTTTTCGTTTGCCTTCGATGGCGTCCCACCGCTGCTGAGCGCGCAGGTTTCTCCGATGGTCGTAGTAGGCCAGTCGGGGTGGATGGGGATGTGGGGGCGGTAGTTGTCGAGGACGGCGCGGGCACCGTCGATGACGTTCTGGTAGCCCTTGATCTCCGCCACGATCTCCGTCTGCACCTCCAGCGGCGGGAGGGGGATTTTGGAGTCTTCTACATAACTTCTTGGGACACGCTGTAACCCGCCAGTACCCGTCATTTGGGCGATGGCAGCTTCTCTGAACAACGGATGCGACACGCAGAAGTATGCCCACTCTGGTAGAACCTGACTGGTCAGTCGCAAAACGTAAAACTCGCTAGAACCGAATCCGCGCCCATTTAGCAGACCTCGCGCTATTCCCGCCTTCCCGTTCTCGAAGCATGGCGTTACTTTTGCGAGAAGGACATCGTTGTCTTCAAAGTAGGTGTAGCTGGCCGATACCTCAGAAAGCCGTTTGTCCTGAGTGGGTTGAAACTCTATGCGGTGCTCGTTCAAGTCAGCCATCGGCACGAACGAAACAAGCGTATCGGGAGATAAATCAGCCAACTGGCTTTTGCGAGG
>JAPLNJ010001216.1 GCA_026692885.1 Planctomycetota bacterium
TGGAAGCCTACTCGCTCGACGGCCGATTCCTCTGGCGGCACGACATGGGCAGGTCCATCGAGGCGGGCACGTGGTACGCACCGTACGTGGTCTATGACCTGGATGGCGACGGCAAAGCGGAAGTCTACTGCAAGGGCGGCGAAGGCGATCCGCGCGAACCGGAGGGGCACGTCAAGACCGGGCCGGAATGGCTGTACAAGCTGGCTGGGCAGACGGGTCAAATCGTCAAGAAGATCCCGTGGATTCCCCGGCTGCCGGAGATTGGTGACTACAACTATTTCTGCCGCAACATGCTCGCCATCGCCTATCTCGACGGGCGGCGACCCCATTTGTTGATGCAACGCGGAACCTACAAGGCCATCGTGCTCGAAGCGTACGACCCGGACCTGAAGCTCGTGTGGCGCTGGAACTCGCACCAGGAGCAAGAGAAGTACGACAGCCAGGGCGCGCACACCATTCGCGTGGCGGACGTCGACGGCGATGGCTGCGACGAAATCATCGTGGGCTCGTGCCTGCTGGATCACGATGGCAAGGCCCTGTGGACGCTCGGCATCGGCCATCCCGATACCTGCTACGTGGGCAAGATTGACCCGAAGTTGCCTGGACTGCAGATCTTCTTCGGTATCGAGCCACGCCAGAAGAAGGGTGCGGTGCGACTGGTCGATGCCCTCAGCGGCAAGACGCTCTGGGCGAACGAGGAGCCGACGGTGCATGTCCACAACCAAGGGATGTGCGCCGACATTCTGGCCGAACACCCGGGCCAGGAATGCTACGCCGGCGAAGCCAAGGGCGGCGATCAGGCGTGGCTGTACACGGCCCAGGGAAAACGTATCGGACACGAGAATCTCGGCTCGCTGGCTCCGTGGACGCTCTGGTGGGACGCTGACCCGCAGAAGGAGATCATCCTCAAAGGCAAGCTGATGAAGTATCAGGGCGAGACGTTGTGCGCTCCCGCAGGAGCCGACCGCGCGCAACTGGTGGCCGACCTCCTGGGCGACTGGCGCGAGGAACTCGTCACCGCCTACAAGGGCGAACTGCGGATCTACTCGACGACGATTCCCGCCAAGACGCGTCGCACCTGTCTCATGCAAGATCGCCTGTACCGCCTGTATGTGGCCACCAACTCGATGGGCTACAACACGCCGCCGCAACACTCGAACCCGTAACGTTGGCGAGGACCGACCTGCTCTTACGCGGCCGCTAAGGACTGACGCATCAATAACTGGCGGGGCGCGGCATACCGCACAACGGCTCACGAGAAGACGCGAAGACGCAGAGAGAAAGAGGAGTGGAATCGCCTTTGCGTCTTACGGCATGATTCGAGACCGCTGAAGGCTAGGAGCGTAGGCTGCCGGGTTCGCGGGATCAGGCCGTGGGAGCATGTCCACGCGGGGATTGAGATCCAGCATCCGGCGGCCCTTCTCCAACGCGCCGAGCAGGACGCGGTAATCGGGGTCGGCGGTGTCCTGAAAGATCGGCTTGCCGCTGGAGTCTTTGCAGAACCCCAGTCCGCCCGACTGCTTGGCCAGCGGCGCCGTGAGCATCTGGCTCCACTCGGGATGCGTCAGATTGATGCGGTACTCCGGGCCGAACGGAGCGACCGAACTTTCAATTTGCAGCCCCTGGTCCATGATCGTGATGTCGCTCCAGACCTTGCTGGTCACGGTAACCGTCCGGTGGCCTAGCCAGGCGTCGGAGATCTCGACCGTACGTCTGTGGCACTCGTGACATCGCCGCATGAACACCGGCGCGAATTCTTTTTGGAACCAGCCGTCCGGCAGATCGTCGTACCAGCGGTCGCGGGCTCCGTTGACGCCGCCGTCCGTGTAGAGATACGTGTGATAGTAAGGCACATTCGCGTCAATCCAGGTGTAGACCCGCTGGCGGTCGTCCGACGACAAGGCGACGCTGTAGTGGTCGGGTTCCAGGTATTTTCCGGTGACGAGCCGGCTGGCCAAGCTGCCGTTGCCTTTCGGAGTGGTCAGATCCTGGTCGGCACCGTTTTGCGGCAGGTGGTGCACCCAGCCGCGGTCGATCAGCATGTCGTAGGACATGTTGAAGTAGCGGGTCTTGTCGCCGGAGAGATCCAACTGACCGTCGGGCCGTGCTCCGGTGTGGCACTTCACACAGTGCTTGTCCCAAACCGATTGAACGACAAGGCAGTAATCAATAATGCCGCCGGTCCCCCAGTCGGGCCGCGCGGGAGAGGACGCCGCCCGCCGGCACGCCAGGGGGCTGTGGGCGGCCGACAGGGGCGCTACGCTGCGATGCTCGTGACAGCCAATGCAGCTCTGCTTTTCGCCGGACAGGATCTGCGTTGTCGAACCCATCTTCTGCAGCACGCGGCCGTCGGCGTCCAAGGCGTTGAACGAGATGTCGCGCAGGGCCGGCGCGGTGAAATGGGCCGAGCCGTCGTTCTCCACCGGTACCGTGCCGATCAGCCGGCGGACATAGAAGGTGCCGCGTCCGATCAAGGGCGAGATATTCCAAGCGTAACCGCCGGTGTGCGGCCGGGTCTTCGGTACCAACTCCATGATCTGCAGGGCCTTGATCTCGCCGCGGTGGACGTGGCCTGGGAGCCCCTCGTACACGTCGTACAACGCCAAGGTCCCGTGGATCGAATCGTTCGGGCAGACGCCGGCCACGACCGGATCGATGGTTTCGAACTCGTCCGGTGTCGCGGTCAGGGGGATTACCGGCGGACGCTCGCGCGGTCGGAGAGCCAGTGGGTTGTAACAGCTCAGGTCGCCAGCCTCCTCCCACAGGCACGTCTTGTTGCCGCGGCTGTCCAGCAGGTACAGGCGGCTCTTCTGCCCGCCATCGCCGCCGTAGGAGACGAGGAATTCGTGCTCGTTCAGCGGATGCGGGTCCATGTAGCCGTTCCAGAAGTTGCCGTCGAAATAGGTCGGGTACTCCGGGGTGAGGAAACGAAAACCCTCGCCGCGCGGCGCCTCGATGCCCAGGTGGTTCCAAAGCAGGCCGACCACGCCATACGGCCCGGCGTGATGGCCGCCGAACGTCGAGACCACCTCCGGCCGGCCGGGCACAGGCACGCACTGCCAGAAGGCGTTGGGGTCCAACACTGTGTTGCCGAAGAGGAACTGCAACCGGCTGCCGTCGGGGTTCATCGCCCAGACGCCATGGCGCTGAAAGACGCCCTTGTCCACGCCGTAGTCCCAGCGGGTGAACATGACGCGTCCATCGTCCATCACGGCGGGCGTGTGATCGGACAGCGTGTTGGCGCTGACGCGGCGGACGTGGCCGCCGTCGCGATCGCACACGTACAACGCCCCGGCCCGATTCGCTTGGCAGACGTTATTGTTCCCCGCGCGATTCGAGACGAACATGATCTGGCCGCCGGGCAGTTCGACGGGGGCGACATCGCTGTCCGGACCGTCGGTGATTTGCCGGAGGTTCCGGCCGTCGACGCCGACTTCGTAGATGTGCCAAGAGCCTGCCACGCTCGGGCGGCGAGCGGCGAAGAACACGGTTCGGGCGTCGTACGACAGGCTCGCCTGCCAGATCCAGGCGTGCGGGTTCGGGTCTTCGTAGATCACCCGTGGCGGTTGGTCGGGCCGCGCAGGATCGAAGGCCGCGATGCTCGCCGGCCCACGGCCGCCTGTATCGTAAGGATCGACGGCGTTGATGCGACCGAACGACGGATGCCGGACAAACAGGATCGGGCCGACGTTGCGGATCGAGTCTTCGCGGAAACGGTCCAGCGCTTCTGTGGCGCAAAGCACGGACTCCGCCGCGCCGGGCTGGCCGATTTCGTAGCCGGCGAGGGCCGCGCGGGCCTGTTCGCGAACCGGCGCCAACCGCGTCAGATACGCTGCTCCGCCGGGCGTGGGTTCCCAGAGGTCCAATGCCCGCTGCATCGTGAGCACCGGCGGGTCAAACGTCGGCAGCGGCTCCACTTCGAACCGGAAACGCCGCAGCTTCGTGAGCGATGCGTCGAATTGCTTGACCGGGTCGGCCAGTTCGCATTCCAGATCCTGCCGCGCTTCTCGGCCGGGAAAATCACGGACGAGCAAGGCCCGCAGACGGGCGTCTTGGTTCGACGGCGACGCTGCCGCGCCCGCCGCTTCCACGCTCTCGGCGATCACGAATTCCGACGAGCCGGTCCGCACGGCTAGCGCGTCCAGGCCAAACGACGTGTCGAACCACTCGTACTTCCCGTCGAGCTCGAAGATCATTTCGCTCGGCGCGTGTGCCCAGAAGCCGCGTTCGAACTCCTGCCCGCCGATCTTCAGCCGGTGGCCCGCATAGTTCTGATTCACGAACAGCCGCAGGAAACCCACGTCGGCCTTGGCCGGTTTGAGGTCCGTCAGCCACGTCTCCGCGCCGTCCTTGGCGACGAGCTTCGGATTGGCCCAGATCGTGTCGTCGTAGTCGTAGTTGTCACCGCCGATCGTGCAGACCAGAACCAACTGCGTGAGTCCCGATACGTTCAGACGAACGTGCTGCGGCCCGTCTTTCTGACGCAAAACGGGGCCCTTGAAAGGCAGGCCGCCGCGTTTTTTGGCAGCCGCCGTCGCCGCGGCCAACGCTTGTCGTGACGCCAGCAACGTCTCTTGCCACGTGTCTCGCTTGACATACCACGCGGGAACCGGTGTGTTTCCGTTCGCAGCTTGCTGCCAATTCGCGGAGGCATACGGCTGGTACGTCAGGTCGAAGCCGCCCGCGTCGTATGCCACCGGCTGGCCCTGCAGCAGCGGGTGAACCGGATGCAGTCCGTCGATGGCAAAGGAAAAGCCGTTGGTTTGAAAACACTTGACGATCTTCACCAGCAAGCGGTTCTCGCCGGCGTGCAGCGGAATCTTAAACGACGCCTGCAGAAATCGCTGGCCGGCTCCCTCGCGGATCGGCGCGTGCAGAATCGGCTTGCCGTCCAGCCACGCCTTCGCCGCGTCCAGCGTTACCAGCCACGCCGTCACCTCCCGCGGGGAATCGCAGGTGATCGTCCGGTACAGGTACATTACCTCGTTACGACCCGGCGGCGGCCCGGACGGAAGCTGATGATAGTAGCCGTCGGTCCACGCCGCGCGCGCCGCCCACCGCCGCGAGGCGTCCGGTGCACCCGCCACCGGCACCGACTGATAGGTCTTGTCCAGCTCGGCCAACTGTTCGCCGCGGGCGATGCCGTCCTTTTCCGGATCAAAGGCCGTGTCGAACTCCCGCCCGAAGACCCCGTACTCCGCATCCTTGAAGGGTCCGATGGCGTACCAAGGGCCGCACTGAATCCTGGCGTCGACGAGCGGCTTGAGTTTCGCCTCGTGGCGAGTCTTTTCGGCCGCCGCCCGCGTCACGGCCCATTCCTTAACAAGGGGATCACATCCGGCGTCCTTGTTGCCACCGGCGGCGAGTGCTGGCCAAGCCATGCCGAACAGACACACCGCCGCGAAGCTCTTGTACACCCGTTTGATTCTCATGGTTGCATCACGAACCCCGCATCTTCCCGGAGGCGAGCCGGTAGCGTCTGCTTGGGCGTGCGGCAGGAAATAGCTTACCCAAGACGATGGGGTCAGACGTACAGATTTCAATTTTTGCGGCTCCATGTCGATGCCGATGGGAAAGCCCACCGCCGCAAAAATTGAAATCTGTACGTCTGACCCCTGCCCCTGGTTTCGCCGAGTCTTGCGCGGGCCAGGGCTGGGGTGAGCGGCGGGGCGGACGGGGGTTCGATAGGGGAAAAATCCCACGTCAGAAACAAGGCGGTTCCGCACACGCGCATCGTTCGTCAGGCGTGACCAAGGCTTGTTTCGCCCCTTCAGGCCCCAACTTTGCATCGTCCTCGTCTGGTGATCATTTCGAAGCTTGATAGAACTTCACTCCATCGACCCGGCAAGGGTCGGTGGGACCTTGGCTGCCGTGGTCCCGGGCATTCCAGGTCAGGCCGATCTTGCCGATGCGGACCGTGGCCGGTACGCCGGGGAAGTCGCAGCGAGGGACCTCGGAGATGACGTCCCACTCCGACTCGCCGTCGAGTCGGGCGAGGAGTTGCACCGTCTTGTCGCCGAGGTTGACGGCTACGGTCGCCGACGTGCCTTTGGGCAGACTGCCGCCGAGTCCTTCGTGGCCATTGTGAAGGATGCTCCAACGTCCGTCGGTGCGCGCGTTGATCTGGACGTACTTGCCATTGGACCAGCCGACTGCCAGGCCCACTCCCCAAGACTGGCCTTCGTCGCGCAGCGGATTAAGGTGCGCTGCGACCACCGCGGCCCCGGCTGGCCAGGGAAGGTCCTCGGTGCAAACGGTGTTGGCGGGAACCTGGATGTCGAACGGTGGGGTTTCCTGCGCTATCACCCGTAGAGCGGCCAGTGGATCCGGGGCTGCCGGGACGCCGGTGGGCTGCCGCGGTGTTTCGTCGGCCACCAGCAGCCAGCCCTGGCCCGGGGGGACGGGAAGGGGGCTATCGACGGCGAACACGGCCTCGGGCTGGAAGGCTTCCACGGCTGGTGCCCAGAGCGTCGTCTTCCGCGGATCGAGTCCGAGTGCTGGCCAGTCGACGACGAGCTTCACCCGCGTCTTGCCGAGCGCCCAACTGGCCAGCGCGATGAGGCTCTTGCCGGGTTTCCGGTAGACCGTGGCCAGCACGTTGGGTTGGTCTGTCTTGACCGGACAGGCCGGGTTCCACCAGCCCAACAACTCCGTGCCCTGCAGGCCGAACTCATTCCAGAATTTCCAGATCGGCCGCGGGTTGCCGGACCAGCCGAGTCTGGTCGTCATACCGAACACCATTCCCCGCCAGGGATTGGGGGCGTCGAGCATCTCGCCCAGCAAGCCGAAGGGGATGCCGGACATCTCGACGAGCATGGTGTCGGCCGCAGTGTGAGTGGCGTTGAACCCTTCGCCGTGCCAGAGGCGATGGTAGTACGGATAGTTGATCGTCGGGTTCGCCTCGCGGCTTTGATGGATATTGGCGATGTTCGCCCCCAGCGCCTTGACGCGGGCCAGGTCGCGATAGTCCTCGTCATTCGAGCCGTGCTGGTAGCGCAGCGCCCACTGGGCGTCGGTCTCCAGCGGCTTGAACGGCGTGAGGAAGAGCCTGAAATTGAAGTCCAGCGCCTGACCGGCAGCCAGCTCACGCGGTCCGCTGTAGGCGACGGCCAGCGTGCCGCCGCGGTCGCTCTTCGTCAGCCGGATGCCCCCCGTGCCCCAGGAATCTGGCAGCATCAGTTCGCGGAAGTGGTAGTAGCAGTTCACGAGCGGCGTCCGCCAATTCTCGCCGTAGAGTTGGAGCTTGAATCCGCCGTTGACCGCGCCGATCCAGAACCCGTCCTGGTTGACGTTGGCGTTCCACTTCCAGTCGACCGAATCCGGTCGCTTCCCGCCCTGCTGTCCCAGACCCATGAAATACGTATCCGCACCCGGCGCGACATCCACTTCCAGCCGAATGTCTTTCACCTTGGCCGGTGCCGCCGAGGTGATCCGGCAGCGGCAATCCGCAAACCCGTCGTATTCCAGCAGTCCGGTCACTTCCCATGTAATGTCTTGCGTCTGTGCCGTCGCCAGCCAATCCACGGCCCCCTTCTTTTCCCGGGTGAAACGGATTTTCGTGGGGCCGAACTGCAGCGGACCCGCGTCCGTCTCGACGACGAAGCGCCAAGGAGCGGCCAACAGCTCGCGGGTCGGTTGCTGAACGATAGCTGTATTGTCGGCGTTGAAGAACGAACGGATCTGGCAGGGCAATCCGTCGTTGCCCAGTACCAGTTCGCGGCCGAGAATTCCAAGTCTGTTTTCCTCGCGGGCGATCGGCACGAACGGCTGAGTGACCACGTTGTCATCCAGCCCGATGGTCGAATCGAGCCAACGCAGTCGCGACAACCGCCACGAATCCGAGTCCCCGTGATCGTGCAACGCGGCGCCGGCCACGGTCAGGTTCACGTTGACGGTCTGTGAGACGTTCGCCGCAGTGACGATGATCTGGCCCTGAATCGCGCCGGTAGTCGTTTTGGGCACGTCCAGGCCGAACCACAGCGCCTGCAGTTTTCCTTGCTCCACCGAGACCGTCTTGACCAGCGTCTGGCCCAGAAAGTCCGTGCCGCCGAGGTTGATACAGCGGATGCCGGCGAGCTGCTCGTAGCGCACGGCGATCGGCCCGGTCCCGGCCTTCGCCGCGAACAGGCCGAGCTGGAACACGTAGAACTCGCCGGGCTGCGCCGGGCCCTGGAAGGTTTGGGTGTGGCCGGCCAGATTGTCCAACCACCGCTTGGGCAACCCGGTTGTCTTGCGGATGGAGTGCGCCCGATCCTCGACGAACAACGTCCAGTCGGTGGCCAGCGACCCGGCGAACTTCGCGACGGCTTCCGCGGAAGCCAGGTCGTCCATTTCGCTCTTGGCGCGGGGGTCGTAGGTCACTTTCGTGGCTTCATCCCGCGTGCTGTTCAGATAGGAGAGCACCAGCGGCTCGGCCTGAGCCGGGGCTGCCAACAACAGGAGAAGTGCCAGTCGGACGAATCTCCAACGCGGTTTCTCGAAGCGTCTTTCCATGTCACGTACTCTCTCCGGGCATCGTTGATCCGTGCTGGTCCCAGCCCTGCCATCCGTGCTAGAAATAATCTGCCTAGCACGGATGGCAAAGCCGGAGCACGGATAATCTACGCAGAATATCAGACGGCGGATGGCGTCGCCAGTCTGCCAGCAGGACGGGGTTGGTTCGCGGAAGGTTGGTTCGCGGAAGGTTGCTTTTGCGGCGGCAAGACGGTAAGGTGCGCCAAGGGCCTTGATCATAAGGTGACGCAGAACGCTAGCAGCGGATCATCGTAAGCGCGACGCGTCAGCGAGGAAACGCCGCTCTTCCTCGCTGACGCGTCGGGTTACAATTCGCAACCTTATGATCAAGGCCTGCGCCAAGTCACCACCTACCATCCGAATACCATCCGAATAGTGGAAAGGATCTAGTCCATGAACTGCGTTCGAACCTTGTGCTTGGTAGCGGCGGCAATCCTGGTGGCCGCGGCGGGGCTGCCCGGCGCCGAATCGCCACCGGCGCTGCGCGTATTGCTGCTGACGGGGCAGAACAATCACAACTGGAAAGAGACCACGCCCGCTCTGAAGCAGATCCTGACGGCCAGCCGACGCTTCACCGTCCAGGTGAACGAGCACCCCGAGCAATGCCCACCGGAGGCGCTACGCGGCTGCGACGTTGTGCTGAGCAACTGGAATTCATTGGGGCCAGTCAAGGCCTGGCCGGAGCCTTTCCGCAACGCCGTGCTGGAGTTCGTCCGCAACGGCGGCGGATTCGTCGTGGTCCATGCCGGCGGCACAATGTTCGGCGACTGGACGGATTTCCAGAAGCTGATCGGCGCCACCTGGGGCGCTGGCACCGGGCACGGGGCCAAGCATTCCTTTGAGGTGAAATTCATCGACGTACAGCACCCGATCACCCAGGGCCTGGGCCCCTTCAAGATCACCGACGAGCTGTGGCACCGCATGGTCGCCCAGCCGGACAAGCAGGTCTTGGCCACCGCCTTCTCCGCTCCCGAAAAGGGCGGCATTGGCAATGACGAGCCGATGGTCATGGTCACGCAGTTTGGCAAGGGACGCGGTTTCAATCTGGTGCTGGGCCACGACCTGCAGGCCATCGAGAATCCCAACTTCCAGACGCTCCTGCTCCGCGGCACTGAGTGGGCAGCGACCGGTCGGGTGACCATCGTCTCGGCCAACGCAGCGGCGGCAAACCCCGATGAGTTGCTGCAGGCCATCGCCGGCTATAAGTTCGGCGACAGCCGTAGCGACATTGTGGCGTTGGAGAAGTATGTCGCCGCGGCCTCGCGCGAAGCGGAGGTTAGCCGAGCCCTGGCGGCAAAGCTGGCTGCCAGGCTTGATCGCCCAGCCACTGTCGAAAGCAAACAGGTCGTTTGTTGGCAGCTCTCGGTCGTCGGCGGTGCCGCGGAGGTGCCGGCCCTGGCGAAGCAGCTCGGCGACAAGGACCTCGGTTTCTACGCCCGCTTCGCCCTGGAACGGATCCCCGGGGCCGAATCGCTCGCGGCCCTGCGCGACGGGCTGAAGACGACCCAAGGCAAGTTGAAGGCCGGGCTGATCGGCTCGCTCGCCGCCCGGCGCGATGCCGAGTCGATTCCAGCCCTGGCCACCGCGGTCGCTGATCCCGACGCCCTCGTGGCCGCCGCGGCGATTGACGCGCTGGGGATGATCGGCGGCCGCGCTGCGGCCGAGGCACTGCGGGCCGCCGAAGCCTCGCTCCCGGCGGCGGTGCGTCCGCGGCTGGTCGGCGCGATGCTGCGCTGTGCCGCCGGTCTGCCGGCGGCGGAGGCCTTGCCGCTGTTGGAGAAGTTGGAAAAGCATGCGCCGCCGGCGGTGCGGAGCGCGGCGTTCTTGGCGCGCGTCGGCCTGCTGGGCGAGCAGGGCGACGAGGCGGTCCAGGCGGCCCTCTTCGGCCAGGACTCGACGCTGCAGGCCGCGGCGGTGCGGGCGTTGCCCGGCCGCGACGCCCTGTTGGCCGCCGTGGGCGCGAAGCTCGACAGCTTGCCCGCCCCGATCCACGCGCAGGTGCTGACCCTGGCGGCTCAACAGGGCTGCGCCGCGGCGCTGCCGACGGCGGTCCAAGCCGCTGCCAGCCAGGAGCCGCTTGTGAAACGGGCGGGGATTGCGGCCCTCGGGGCGCTGGGCGATGCCTCAACGGTCGCGAAGCTCCTCGGCCTGTTCGACAGCAGCGACGCCGACGAACAGAAGGCAATCGGCGAGAGTCTGGCTCGCCTGCGAGGGGCTGGCGTCGACGAGGCGCTCCTCGCGGCGCTGGACGGCGCGGCGCCGGCTGCGCAGGTCGAGTTGATCCGTGCTCTAGTCGCCCGCAGCGTCACCCAGGCGGTGTCCTCGCTGTTGATTGCCGCCGAAAGCAAGACCGCGGCGGTCCGCCAGGAGGCGATTGCGGCATTGGGTAAACTGGCCAACGCCGACGACACCCTGCGGATCCTCGAACTGTTGGACAAGTTGCCCGACCCCGGCGTGCTGCAGTCGGCCGTCGCGGCGATCTACAGCCGGGGGGGCGATCCCGCGCCCCTGGTCGCCCTGGCGGAGAAAGCCACCGGGCCGCGGAAAGCCGCGCTGGTGACGGTGCTGGGATGGCTGGGCGGCAAGAAACCGCTGGCGGCGGTCCGCAGCGCCTGGAAGGCCGAGGACGCCGAGGTGCACACGGCCGCGATCCGCGCGCTGGCCAATTGGCCCGACGCCGCGCCGCTGGACGACCTGTTGGCAATTGCCAGCACGGAGGACCTCAAGGCAAAGGTGTTGGCCCTGCGCGGTATCGCCCGGCAGGCGCTCTTGGCCAAGGACCGGCCGGCCGAAAAAGTGGCGGGGGTGCTGGCTCAGGCGATGGGGCTGGCCAGCCGGCCCGACGAAGTCAAGCTGCTGCTGGCGGCGCTCGTCGAGGTGCCCAGTCCCGCGGGACTGAAAGCGGCACTGCCGCACCTGAAGGATCCCGCGATCGCGAACGAGACGGCCATGGCGGTGGTGAAGCTCGCCGCAGCGCTGGGGCCGAAGCACCGGGCCGAAGTGGACGCCGCGATCGAGCAGGTCCGGGCGGTCATCGGCAACGCGTCGTTCTTCGCCGCCAGCGAGAAGATCGTCGCCGGTGAGAACCTCGCCCGCGGCGCCAAGGCCGTCAACCGCGATGGCCTGAGCCCCGACGGCCAGGGCGGCGGTCCCCAGGCAGCCATCGACGGCGATCTCAAGACCTACTGGGACGAGACTGACAACCAGCAGCTGTACTGGCTGCAGGTGCAACTGCCGGGCCCGGCCACGGTCGGGGCGCTGCGGATCACAGCCTTTGGGCATCACAGCTACGCCCCGCGGGACTTCGAGATCCTCTGTGACAACAAGCTGGTCAAGAAGGTCATCGGCGCGATCTACCAGAACAGCGAGTTCGGTATCAACCTGCCGCCGACGACCTGTACGACGGTCGATTTGAAGATCACCGGCAGCTACGGTCCCAGTCCCGCAATCCGCGAGCTGGAGATTATAGGAAAAGCGGAGTAGGCCCCTTAGCCAGTTGGGCCATATCGCGGTTCGCCCGGGCTATGGGGCAACTGGATCACCACGGATCGCCCGGCTTGGCACGGCGAGGCCTTGATCGTAAGGTTGCGCACTGCTGTTCGTGCTGGCAACGGTCCGGGTGGCTGGCGGCTGAGCCTAAGCGAAGCCCCAGTACCCGGTTTCTGGGGCATCGCTGCACTCTGCCCCAGCCACCCTGACCCCCTGCTGCTAGCGTTTTGCGCAACCTTATGATCAAGGCCGCACGGCGACTATCACCTCAACGGCAACTGCACAGCGTAGATGGGCCAGAGCGGGTCAGGCGAGAGCGCTCTCCAAATGGCAAGAACGGAGATTTGCCGTGGAACCGTCCCAGGCCAAGCAACCGAGCGCCGGCCCACCCGGATCCGCTGCGCATTACGAACGAGTCGCATCACACGAGATGGCGAGTCGATCCTGGTGGGCCGGCGCTGGTCCGCGCCTGATTTCGGGTTCACCGACTTGGCCGCGCTGTTGGTTGGGACTGTTGGTTGCCACTGACCCGCTGTGGCCCACCCTACTCCACAGTCTCACGACTGCCACTACGAACCCGTTCCTGCGCCCCGCCGCCCCCGGTGCGAGCGGGTCCTTGTGCGAGTTGCCGGATAGGGAGTACGCTGACGGCAAATCGAGCGTGGGAAAGCTGCGGGACGGATTGGCGATCCGACCGGTATTCCCCGACCGGATCGCCAATCCGGCGTACAAAAATCCGGCGTACAAGAAAGAGGCTGGGGGGCTGGCCTCGCAGATATCGCACTGGGAGGAGTGATGCACGAATTGCTGGAACAAGGCCGCGCGCTGCACAAGGCGGGGCAACTGGGGGAAGCCGAGGCGATCTACCGACGGCTGTTGGAACTCGACCCGCACAGCGTCCCCGCACACGACATGCTGGGCAATGTCCTCTTCGACCAGGGCCAAGCCGAGGCGGCGGCGGACTGCTACCGGCGGGCCCTGACTCTCGACTCGCAACAGGCCCCGCTGCATTACCGTCTGGGCAACGCCTTGTTCGCCAATCAGCAACTGGACGAGGCTGCCGCGTGTTACCTGCGAGCGATTGAGCTGGCTCCGCAGCTCGCAGCGGCCCACTTCAACCTGGGCGCGGTGTACTCTGTCCAGGAACGCTGGGAGGCGGCGGTGGCCTGCTATCGGCGAGTTCTGGAGACCGATCCCGCGCGTCCCAATCCGGGTGTTGCGCTGAACCTGGGGCGCGCCTACCACGCCCTAGGGCGACTTGCTGAATCGATTGCCGCCTACCGGCAGGCCGTCCAGGGCCTGCCCGAACACCCGGCCGCGCACAGCAGCTTGGCGGCCGTGTTGCTGCAGGCCGGCGAGGCCGAGGAATCGCTCGCGTCGCACCAGCGAGCGCTCGAGTTGGCCCCGCAAGACGCATCCGAACACTTCAAACTGGGCCTGACACTCCGCGAGTTGGGCCGGAACGCCGAAGCCGAGGCGGCGCTGCGCCGGGCGATCGAGCTGAAACCGGGCTTTCTGCCCGCGTATGACTGTCTGCGCGAGCTGCTTGAACAGGCCGGGAAAATAGGTGAAATCGAGGCCCTGGTGACGCAGCTGTTGGGTGTGCCGCCCGACGACCCGATCGCCGTCCACATGAAGACGTCCTGGACCGGTCGGGACGTTCCGGCGCGCGCCTCGGACGCCTACGTGCGACGGGTGTTCGACCAGTACGCGCCGGACTTCGACGCCGCCATGGCGAAGTTATCGTACCGTGCACCGCAGTTGCTGGCAGACCTCGTGTCACGCCGAGCCCGGCAGGGCGGCCAAGCCCTGGAGATTTTGGATGCCGGCTGCGGGACCGGCTTATGCGGATCGCTGTTGCGTCCTCACGCCCGGCGACTGGTCGGGATGGATTTATCTCGAGAGATGCTCGACCGAGCCCGGAGATTGGGCGTCTACGATGAGCTGGCCGAGGCGGAATTGACGGAGTACCTGGACGCTTGTCCGGCGAGTTTCGATTGGATCGTCTCCGCGGACACGCTGATCTACTTCGGCGACCTGCTGCCGGTGTTCCTGGCCGCAGCCCGTGCTCTGCGCGGCGGCGGCCTGTTCGCGTTCAGCGTCGAGCAACTTGCCGCCGACGCCGACTTTCGGCTCCATGCGCGCGGCCGGTACTGCCATTCGGAGGCCTACGTGCGGCGCAGCCTGGCCGCCGCCGGGTTCACGCTGGATGCGATGGAGCGCGCCGTGCTCCGCACGGACCTCGGGCAGCCCGTCACCGGGCTGATCGTGGCCGCCACCCGTGGCACCCCCGCGAAATCCGGCAGCGAGGCCGTCGGTGCGTCCGGGGAGACATCCGCCGCCCACGCGGCCGAAGCCTTGCTCGAACTGACACGGCGGGTGACGCGAGAACCGGCCAACGCGGAGGCTCGCTACGACCTGGCGCGGGCGTTGCTCCAGGCGGGACAGCCGGAGGCCGCGCTGGCTCAGACGCAAGAAGCATTCCGTCTCCGCCCCCCGTCGACAGAATTGCTCAATAATCTGGGTGGCCTGTTGGAACAGCTGGCCCAAACCGACGACGCCTTGGCCTGCTATCGCCGCGCTGTGGCGTTGTCGCCGGAAATCGCCGTGCCGCACTTCAATCTCGGCGACTTGTTGCGCCGCACGGGGCAACTCGACGAGGCCGCAGCAGCGCTGCGTACCGCGGCCACGCTGGACCCGAATCTGGCGGAAGCGTGGACCGCCTTGGGGGTGACGCTGTTGGCTGCCGAGCAGCCGCGCCCGGCGCTGGGCGCCCTGCGGAGGGCCGTGGAATTGCGCCCAGAAGACGACGTCGCGTGCCGCCGGCTGGGCGACGCCTTGCAGGCCCTGGGGCAAGTCGCGGACGCGATCCCCTACTACGAACGCGCGGCGCGCAGCAATCCTCGGAGTGTCGGGACGTGGTACGGTTGGGGACACGCCTGCGGGGAATGTCGGCGTTGGGCCGACGCGCTGGGGGCCTTGCGCCGATGTCTGGAACTGGATCCCGACTACGCGCCGGCCATCCACGATCTGGGCTGGACCTTGTTTCAACTGGGCTGTCTCGAAGAAGCCCTGCTGCTGCTGCGGCAGGCGGCCGACAGCGGGGTGCCCGATGTCCGCTCGCGCGCCCTACAGAATCTGGCCGTCCTGGTGCCGGGGAGCGCGGCGGACGACCACCAGGCCGTATTGGAGACGCGCCGCCGCGCCTGGCAGGAGCGGGCACCTCACGGCCCCCAGTCTCCCCGCATCCGCCCACGCCGCGCAGGACGCGTCCGCATCGGTTACATCTCTTCGTTCTTTCACTGTCCGAACTGGATGAAGCCTGTCTGGGCGCTGATCAACCACCACGACCGGGACCGGTTCCAGATCCACCTGTTCTCCGATTCGCCCCCAGATCAGCCTCGGACCGGATATCGGCCGCAGGCGAGCGACTGCTGGTGCGACATCAGCGGCCAAGCGAACCCAGCGGCGGCCGCCGCCATCGCCGCACAGGATCTCGACCTGCTCGTCGATCTGAACGGCTACAGCGCCGTGCAGCGACTGCCGATCTACGCGTTGCACCCGGCACCGCTGCTGGTCGGCTGGTTCAACATGTACGCCACGTCCGGGTCGGCGGCCTACGACTACCTTATCGGGGACGAGCACGTGGTCCGGAGCAGCGAAGAGCCGTTCTACACGGAACGCATTCTGCGAGTGCCGCACTCCTATCTGACGTTCCAAGTCGATTATCCGGTGCCGGACGTAGCGCCCTCCCCCGTGCTGCGCACAGGCCAACTGACCATCGGCTGCCTGGCCTCGCAATACAAGCTCACCGACCGCGTGGTGGAGACCTGGGCCGAGATCCTCCGCCGCAGTCCGGGCGTGCGCATGCTGATCCGCAATGCGACGCTGGACCGCCCCGAACATCAATCGCACCTGCGCGAACGGTTCGCGAGTTGGGGCATCTCGGCGAAGCGTCTGGAGCTGGAGAGTCCGGCCGAGCACTACGAGTTCCTCGAGACGTACAGCCGCATCGATTTCGCCGTGGACCCGTTTCCGTACAGCGGCGGCACGACCACCATGGAGGCGCTATGGCAAGGCGTTCCCGTGGTGACCTTCGACGAGGACCGGTGGGCCGGCCGCACCAGTTTGTCGTTACTGAAGGCTGCGGGCCTGGACGAATTTGTCGGCCGCGACCGGCAGGACTATGTCGAGATCTGCGTGCGGCTGGCCAATGCGTCCGAGACCCCGGCGCGGCTGCAGACCTTCCGCGACGGCATCCGGCAGCGGCTGCGCCAGTCGCCGGTCTGCGACGCCGCGTCTTTCGCCCAAGCGATGGAGTCGCTCTACGAGCGCATCCTGTCGGAGCGGGGGCCAAGCCCCGCGACAGGAAATAACTTACCCAACTCAATGTAGGATGGTCTTCCAAGACCGTCCTGGTCGGCCTGGAAAGGCCGACCTACGGGTAAGTTATTTCCTGCCGCTCGCCCAAGCCCCGCGACTTGACCCCCTGTCTGGCCCCGGGCAAGCGGACAGAAAGAGAATACAGAGAATACCCGGTGCCCACACTAGCCAGACGCGCAATCGCATGGGTACGATTTACGGCGATTTCGGTGAGGTCGGGTGCCCTTCACCGAACGTCACCAATTTGTGTGCCTAGGGAACTTCACGATGGTTGAACGACTGCAAAAACTGACCACGTCCGTAGCGTTCGGACGTCTGATCATAATGCTGATTCTGCTCACCGGCGTGCTGGTGGGTCTGGAGACTTTTCCCGAGTTCGAGCCGGACACGGCCATGGGACGAACGGTCGCATTTGTCCAGGATGGTATTCTCGGCCTGTTCGTGCTGGAAATGGTGTTGAAGATCCTAGCCTGCGGCAAGCAGCCCTGGCGGTACTTCTGCCAGCCCTGGAACGTATTCGACTTCGTGGTCGTCTTCATCTGCGTACTGCCATTGCATGCGCAATATGCCGCGGTGTTCCGGCTGGCCCGCGTCCTCCGCACGTTGCGGATGATCTCCATCATGCCGCGTCTGCAGGTGCTGGTCGGGGCGCTGCTGCGGTCGGTCCCCTCGCTGGCCTACGTGGGCATGCTGTTAGGGCTGCACTTCTACGTCTACGCCGTGGTCGGGACGTTCATGTTCCGCGATAACGATCCGGTCCGCTTCGGTTCTCTGCCCAAGTCGACCCTGACCATGTTCCAGGTGCTCACCCTGGAAGGCTGGAACGACGTGTTGGCGACCGAGTTCCACGGCTCGGACGGCGAGTACTCGGACAGCTGGAAATCACTGAGCCAGGGGCTGCGGAAATCACAGGGGCAGCCGCTGATCGCCGCCGCCTATTTCGTGACGTTTATCGTGCTCGGGACGATGATCATGCTCAACCTGTTCACCGGCGTGATCATCCACAGCTTGGAGGATGCCGAGACCGAGGTCGTCGAAGAGGCACGCAAGAAGCACTTGGCCGAATCCGGTGTTACCACCCCGCGCGACGAGTTGGCGCAGATCGGCAAGCAGCTGCGCGACATTAGTGAACGGCTGCAGGAACTGGAACTCCGCTAGGAAGCTCCAGCGACGGGTGGCGGTCCCGCGGCCGCGTTTTTCGCCCAATCGATGGAGTCGCTCTACGTGCGCATCCTGGAGGACTCGGCCACCGCAGGAGAGTCGGAACCTAACTCTGCCGGACCGTGAGCAGAACCGTTTGGCGCTAGCACCAAACGGTGTTCGGGGTTGGCGGTGTCAAGCCTGGGGTTTTACGGTTTCGCAGAGACGGACCGCCAGCTGGGGTCAGACGTACAAATTTCAGTTTTCGCGGTCGTGTGCCCAAGCATATAGAAAGCCTTCTGCCCGCGAAAACTGAAATCTGTACGTCTGACCCCTTGTCTCACGCCCCGTCTCTACTGAACCGTTAAGTCTCATGCTTTGCGCGCAAGGGCCAAACTATCGTTTGGTGCTAGCATCGCTCGTCAGATGCGCCAAGGCTTGTTTCGCCCCTTCAGGGCTGGTGTTCCCAATCCTCTGATAACCCAGGGCGGCGCTACGCGGCTACGCCGCTCCGCTCTGCCCTGGGCTGCTATGTGGCTGCCCCTTCGGGGCGAAAACCTGTGGATCACGACGAGCGGTAGCCCCAGAGGCCACTCGGTCATCCTTGATTTCGTAATCACTCCGCGAAGCCAGCCAAACTGAAACAGAATCAGGCATTCGGGAAAACACCAATTCACGGTAGAATCAAACAAACTGAACACGCCAGACCCGACCCCGTTTTCGTTCGCCGGCGCAGGAACGGGAATGCACCTAGTATTGCCAGGCAGTATTGCTAGGCACCTACCAATCTGGTCCAATGCAGCGGACGCCTGGGTGTGACGCGGCGATGCGTTCGTTGACGTTCCCGATTCGTTTGGCGGCCGGCTGGGGATCCCCCGCCTCGGGAGCGACCGCGGAGCGATCGTCCCTGGCACCGGATTTCCTCAGTAAATTGGAACGTAGGCCGTAGCCTCGTCCCGCACCGCGCAGCACGTTTCACTGGTTTCAATCAAAAGGGGTTTGACATGCCGACTGCTCAGATGAATCAGAAATGGTGGGTGGCCAACAAAGCGAAGACCCTGTCGGACACAGGCGACACCGTGTCCAAGGCATTGCAGGCCTGGGATGCCGCGAAAGTCCGCGACGACTATGGCAAAATCGCAAAAGCACTGGACACACTCGGCAAGGCGGCCACGGCTTTGAAGGGCAAAGCCAACAAAGTCTTGCACAAGGAAACGATCGGCTACCTGCAGACCTACATCGACAACTGCAAGGAGGCGGCCGACAATTTGAAAAAGGCGGATGGCAAGGTTTTGCTGAATAGCTTGTTGAAACTGCCCAAGCCTTTAATGGATGACCTCAAGAGCCTCGACCCGCAATTTTGGGCGATGTTTGAAGAGAACGTGCTATTCTTGCGGGTCATGCAAGGGGGCAAAGGCAGCCAGAAGATTTACGACGAGTTCATCAAAACCGGCTCGAAGCACCAAGTGAACCTCTCTTCTAAGCAAAGGGAGGCGATCGACGTGGCGGTCAAGGATGGCAATTGGCAAGGTCCGCCCTGGGTGGCGGCTGTCGACGAAATCACCAAACTGACCAAACAGAAAATCAGCTCTAAAGAGGGCCGAGATGCGTGCGAGAAGGTAGAGAACCGCATGCAGCTGGAAGGCCTGCGAAAGCTGTAATCGGCGCCACCCTCGCTCGCGCGTCGGGCTAGTGTGAAATGTGCCATCCTCAACCGAGGGCGGACGATCGCAAACGTGTTGTTCCAGAAGGAGTCGCACCATGGCTGTCTGGGCCTACCCGTGCCGCCTGGCGAGTGATCGAGAGACCACCTACTTCGTCTCGCAGATGGATCTCGACGACCTGCACCCCAGCGTACACATCGTCCGTCTGCGGGTCGGGACGAACTGGTTGTGCGCCACCGTCGATCGGACGCGGCGCGTGCAAGTGGAGAGCTTGCTGTTGCGGGACGTCATCGCGAGCGACGCGTACGACTGTCCCGAGTGCGCCCCGCTGGTGGACGTCCCGGACTCGGCCGAACCCGCGGCCACCGCGTCACCGCCCGGCGAGAACGCGGGCGTCGAACAGGCCGCTTCACGGTCTCCGTCTCGCCCCCGAGAAGCAGCCGTGAACATTCAGGCCGCCGCCATTTCCCTGCAGGGCATCCGCTTCGTGGTGGTGGCGGCGGCCATGTCCTTGGTCCGCAGTCCGGGGGACGCGGCGCTGGTGATCGTGGATCTCCAAGAGCGTTTCGGCGGAGTGCCCGTGGTGCTGATGGCCCAGGATGAGGCTGGCGTACCGACCTACTATGGCGACGACGGCCTGCTGCGGCTGCTGGCCCCCATTCCCCTCGACAAGCTGCCCTGGAAAGAGTACGCCCTCGGTTAGAGCCTGTTCTTTCACAGCCTTTCCGCGTGTTGGCCCTTGGTTACGGCGGAGCGTGACGGCTGCGAACTGCGACACTACCTGCTCAGATGTCGTCCGACGCTTCGTGTTCCAACAGGACCTTCAGAATCTCGCCCACGTCTGCGGGCTGGAAATCCGAGTGGCCCACGACTCGAGCTACTGCTCAAAGTCTTGACGGTGGCCGCGCCGTTGACACTGCGGCACGGCTTGCGAGCAAGCCGTGCCACACGGGAGTCGCCGCACCTCGCCGAACAGGGCCACGCCCGTCATTTCCTTTCCTTATTCAACTCGTTGATGCGAGCCCGGATCGCGGAATTGAGCTTGTCGTACGTAACGTAGTGCCGTTTGTAGGTATTGAACGCTTCCGACGCTTGCTTGACCAATCCTTGGATATCCGGCTGGTCCTTCCAACGCTTTCCGTAGGCCTGGATCATGGTCATAAACCGTTCCGCCTGCTGAAACGACGCGGGAAAAGCCATCGACTCTTGCCGGAATTTATCTTCCCAGAGGTCGATTTGGTCCCACGTCTCCGGCGGCAACGTCGCGGGGTCCTTTTCTTTGATGAGCGCCGCAGCTATTTCTTTCGCGTCCTCGACTTCCGCCGGCATGTTGGTCGTCTCCTGGCCCAACGCGAGCCAATCAACCCAGGCACTCATTGCCTTGATGACCTCGTCAGCCGTCTCATTCGCCGCCAGCGAGACACGAACTGCCCCACGGCCACGAGGATCCGCTCGAGTTGCGTCACGTGCATTTCGAGCAATCGCTCCAGGAAGGCGTGCACGCGTTCCGGTGTGTCGGCGAATCGTATCGCCCCGTGGATTTTGCCCTCAAGGGGATGTTGCAGGGGGACCAGAGAATGTATTATGACCACTTGGGCGGGAGCCGCAGGCAGTTCGCTGCTCTCGTCCCACAACCGTGCGCCGCACCGTGTCTACATATACGGCACGCGGTTGAGCGTGGCCCTTTCGATGTGGTTTAATCGCCCGCCGAAGGCACTCGCGTCGGCCAACGCAATTGCCTTCGGGGTGCGATTAGACGAGCCAGTGTCAACCGCCTGCGGAATTTGAAGCGTAACATCACCGAGCGCTACTCCCGGTCCGTCTCTTTGGAGAGTGGAACGGGGCATGGCCCGGCTCGATCGAAATCCAAGCTCCGCTTGTTCAAGTAGCTTTCTCGCTGGGAGGCTCGATCCATGAAGAAGAATGCTCAACCGGAACTGTCGCAGCAATGGTGGTCGAAGAACAAGGCCACGACGCTCAAGTCGACTGGACTTGGCAAGGCACTCAAAGCCTACGAGGACGCGCAGAAGAAGAGGCAACTGCCCGAAGCCGTCAAGGCCCTGGCGGCTGTGATCCCGGTCGTCAAGAAGGCCCTCGGCATGTGTAACAAGTCGCTCCATGAGGAAACCATCGCGGCCCTGGAGAAGTACCCCAAGGTGATCCAAACGGAGAAGTCGCGACTGGAACATCTCCTGGTTCTGGAGCACGCACAGGATGAAGTAATGAGTTACCTCGGAATGTTCGGATACAGACTCGAAGCCCTCCCGAAGCTCATGGACAAGACCGAGAAGGAGGTCCAGAGCGGCGATGCTAAGAACGCCGCGTACGACTACGGCCAGGTCCAGAGCAAAGCCGAGAGTCTGCTTCGCGATCTCCGCCCGGCCAGCCTGAAGAAGGAACTCCAGAGAACTGCGCAAACTGCGGGGGCGAAGTATTCGGATCTGGACCAGACTGCGATTAGTAAGAAGATCACGTCCCTGGCCACCGCACTGAAAGAAATCACCGTGCGCTACGGCAAGCTCACGTTAGCCTACGACGCCCTGGAAGTGGCCGACCCGGCGTTGGACCATCCCAGTCCGGAATACGAGAAGGCGTTTAAGGAAGTGGTGGCCTACTACCGGAAACTGATCGGTTTGCTGAAATCCTACGTCTCCAAAATCGGCAAGTATGAACAAGTGGCGGCACAGGTCCACAAACAAGCGTTGGAGGCGAACGATCCGACGGTCGCCGCTAAGGTGCTCACGATCACACGCAACCTGCACGGCAAAATGCGGGAGGAGCAGCAGGAAAGTGTCAATATCTTGTACCAATTCCGAGACAAAGCTGGATCCGGGGTCGTGCTGAGCACAAGAACGGCATTTCGGAAAACGACCAAGACGAGCATCTGCAGGTGTTCATGACCCAGTCCATGATTGTCAACGGGAAGATCCTGGCAGTGGCGCGTCGAGCGGGTTTCGAGATCGCCGACGTGCTGACACATCTCGCTGAGAAATTCCCTGAGGACGAAGTGGGTAAGCAAAGCGCGAGCGAACTGGCAAGGATCGAGAAACTTCCGCAGTTAGAGGGGAAGTTCAAGGAGTATAAGTAGTACCGGCACGAGACCTGCCTGCGTCCTCAAGAGACCTGAGCCAGGGGATGGGCAGCCGGGACGCAGGCCACCGGCAGATGCGGGCTGCCACCCGACAGCGTTGGAACAGATGACGGGGCGACCAGGAGCGTGCCTGCTCGCAGGAGTGCGACTTGTTCCAGCCAAGCCGATGATTCGAGCCGTGCCGTACCCGGCGTTTGGAAAGGAATCGTTTCATGGCCAGCTGGGCCTATGCGTGCCGCCTTGCGCGGGAACGGGAGACGCCCGCCTTCTTCGGGGCATTAGCAGCCACGATCTCGCAGGTCTTGAACTCCGAACGGAGTCTCTTCAAGGCGGTTTCATCGCCCTTCCCAAAGGCCTTGATCATAAGGTGGCGCAAAACGCTAGCAGCGGATCATCGTAACCCGACGCGTTAGCGAGGAAAACGCCGTTCTTCCTCGCTGACGCTTCGGGTTACGATGCGCAACCTTATGATCAAGGCCTTCACAAAGACGGCCGTCTTCTCCCAAGTCTTCTGATCCAGTTTCGGATCGTTGAACTTTCTTTCGAACGGCTTGAGATCGAACCGTTGCGTTTCGACGTCCTTCTTCGTGGTTCTGATCGCGTCCGCGTCCTGCCGGATCTTTTCGACGGCGGCCTGCAACTCCTCCTCGCTCTTCAAGGAGTCCTTCTCCGCCTTCTTCTTCAAGGCGGGCAGCATGGACGCGTACTGCTGCGTGCGTTTTGCGTGCTCGGCGATCTTCACCCGTAGATCCCGCTGCACTATTCGTCCCGCTGTGTAGCGGAGCTGCGAGTATCGGGAGACCGACAGGCGGATGAAACCGTCCCTCGGGCCGGCGCGTCATCGCCGCCAATCCGCATACCGCCTCCCTTGCTCGCCGTCGTGGTGTGATGTCCAAGAGTTCTTGGGTCCTGTTGAACTGGAGGTGCAGCGTGGGGAAATCGGCCAAACAAACGTGGGAAGAGGGCTACCGTGATTTTGCCAATACCGCGAAGAAGTGCGCAGCGGCAAAGGAAGTTATTCCCAAACCTGTCCTGGTCCTGCTGAAGGAGGGTCTTGGGATTACGAAAGTAGTCCAGATTTTCGGCCAGGCTCTCGCCAAGAGGGATCCACAATTAGTCCAAAAGGCGTTTCTGGCACTGCAGAAGGCGATCCATGCGATGGCACATCCGATTGACGTCGCCATGAATTGCGATGCCTCGGAGACGCTCCACGAGGCGGTGATGATGTTCAACGCGTATCCGTCCAGGACGCAGACAGCGGCCGACGAAGAGCGCACAAAGCTCCTGGAGGACCTGGGCAAGGAAACCAAGGAGGAGGATGTCCAGTTGCGCCTCCAAATCCGGAAAATCATGTCTTCCTCTTCCTTCGCGGCCGACTGGGAACAACAGAAGAAAGCCTTCAGTCGGGAGACGGGCGAAAGCAAACCGGCTGAGAAGAAATGGGGCATTCGCAAGGGCACAGGGATCGAGGCGGCTCTCAAGGATCTTGATGCCACCTGCGTGAAGGCCGACCCGAAGGCGTACGGCAAGGCGTGGGGTAAGTTTGATCAGGCACGACAGAAGTATTCCAAGCTCCTGGACGACGTGATCGGAAAGGAAAAGGAGGATAAGGATTACGTTCGCGCCTGTCAGCAATTGAAAGACCTGCTAAAGCAGATCAACGTTCGCGCCGAGGGGCTGCTTACCAACTTGAAGAACTTGGAGAAGCAATACCCCAAGCAGGTCTTTTGCTAAGGGGCTGTTCGCTGGCCGGGGGCGGGGGTCAGACCTGTTGTGTTCAGTTTGTACTGGTCAATACCAATTGATTTGATCCTGGTTCTATTCTGCGTTTGGGGCTGGGGAAGGCTTCCCGGCGGAGGCCGGCGTGATACGCTACTCTTCCGCCCCAAAGGGGCAAAACAAATCAGCCCAGGGCAGAGCGTCGCGGCGACAGCCGCAGAGCGACGCCCTGGGTACGGGTTCGATTCAGCACGGTAGCCCTGAAAGGGCGAAACAAATCGGTTCATCCCGTACGCATCGTTCGTCCGATGCGGCCAACCCTTGTTTCGCCCCTTCAGGGCTGGTGTTCTCCATCCTCTCCTAACCCAGGGCGGCGCTACGCGGCTAACGCCGCTCCGCTCTGCCCTGGGCTGATTTGTGGCTGCCCCTTTGGGGCGAAAACCTGTTGATCACAATCAGGGGTGCCCCAGGGGCCATTCGGTCCTCCTGGATTTCGTGATCACTCCGCGAAGCAAGTCCGAATGGAACAGATTCAGGCATTCGGGAAAACACCAATTCACGGTAAAATCAAACAAACTGAACACGCCAGGTCAGACCTGTTGTTCGGTTCTTCGAGTCCTGGGGCGCAGCCGTGAACATTCAGGCCGCAGCCATTTCCCTGCAAGGCATCCGCTTCGTGGTGGTGGCGGCGGCCATGTCCTTGGTCCGCAGTCCGGGGGATGCAGCGCTGGTGATCGTGGATCTCCAAGAACGCTTCGGCGGAGTGCCCGTGGTGCTGATGGCCCAGGATGAGGCTGGCGTACCGACCTACTATGGCGACGACGGCCTGCTGCGGCTGCTGGCCCCCATTCCCCTCGACAAGCTGCCCTGGAAAGAGTACACGCTCGGTTAGAGCCTATTCTTTCACAGCCTCTCCGCGTGTTGGCCCTTGGTTACGGCGGAGCATGACGGCTACGAACTGTGACACTGGCTTCTTCGCCGGTCCTCATCCGTGCTCTGGCTCTGCCATCCGTGCGGGTCTTCGGTGCCGGCCCCACCGCCCGCGTTAAGCCAGCGGAACGTGCCCAGGAAGGTCTTTTGTCTGACCGTGGCCTCCGGTCTGGTCACGTTTCGTACTTGCCGTGCGGCGTCTGGGCGATGCATCCCGAAGCGGTACACGGCACGCAACGCTCACTCCAACATCGTCCCCTCCAACGCCAACTTGGTGAGCCTATCGATCACAAACCCGCCGGCGGTGGGCACGACGCTCTTGACGACGTTGACGGCCCCCGTGACCAGTTTGTTACCGTCCAGAGGCGTAAGGAGCAGGCCGGTTCCCAAAAGCACGTTGTCCAAAATGGTGTACGCACCGCCGCGGAATTTGGCGATCGCCACCACCCGCTTCTGCAATTCGGCCGCCGTCGTCTTCGCCGCCTTGACACGATCGAGGTCCGAGAGCAGCTTCTGGCCGGTCTCTTGCACCGCTTCCACGGCCGCGTCAACCGCGTTGTGAAACTGCTTTTCGATCTTCGCAATCTGTTCGGGCCCCTTGCCGCTGGGATGCTTTTCCAGCCGCTTCTTCACCTCCTTGTTAAAGTCGACAAACAACTCGCTAATCTTGCCCTTCGTCTTCTCGATCGTTTTCGCCAGATCGTGGTTCTTAACCTCCAAGCCCGTCAGCTTCTTGTTCACGCGATCCATTTCGCTGACGCACGCTTTGATCGTGGGCTGGGATTGGCCAAGGAACTGGGTGAGCAGCGTGCCAGAAATTTCGTTGGCGTGTCCGCCGGCGCTCTTGCTCTTCTTCCAAATGTCCTCGACGACGTTGAGCTGCTTGCCGAGTTCCTTGGCCGCCGTTTCCACCTCCATACCCGCCATAACGATTTCCTTGGCGACGGTTACGGCCGACTTGATAAGGCCGATGATGCCGATGGCGGCACTGGCCCCGCCGGTGAACGGCGCCGACACCATCAGGCCGATGCTCGTCGCCATTCCGGCGATCGTGGCGCCGATGGTGACCCCAATCTTGATCTTATAATTTTTGTATTCCTTGCGTTTGGCCTGCAGCTCCTTCCAAGCCTGTTCGACCTGCTGGACACCGAACTGCTGAGCGCTAGTGCGCATCTGTTCGATGTCCTTGTTCATCTTGCTCTTGTAGTCCTCGGCCTCCTTCCTCAGATTTGCGTTGACGAGCTTTTCCACCTCCTTGTCGGACTGCTCCATTTTGCGTTTGATCAGCTCGACGAAACGATTGATGGTGTCGATGGCGGCGTCATCGAATTCCTTGCGCAGGAGCGGATCCTTCAGGGCCTCCTTCTCGATCTTGGCATCGAATTTCACTTCGATCTTGAATTCCACTTTGGTGGGCGGCTCGATGAACTTCAAGCCTTTGGCTGCATTGGCCAGTTTGTCGTCGAGCTTTTCTTTGAAGGTCCATGACATGATCTGTTCTCCGTCGCGTGGGAAGGGGGGGGCCGTCTTGGGATCCAGGCGTTCGTCGTCCGAACGGCTGACTGACGGGAATTTGACTGAGACACAACTAGATTTTTTGCGCAAACAGCGGACGGGTGTCAAGTACGCGGCGTCCTCTTCACGGAGATCCTGTGGTGCGTTAGACGCGTGCCCCCGGTTGACGCACGGGACCGGCGAATCAATACGCCCGGCGCCGCCCGCTCTCAAAGCGACGGAAAGAACGGTCCATCTCGGCTGCTTGACTCGGCAGTCCGTTGCGATAAACTGCTTCCTTCCGGGCAGTTTCAGCTCCCTTCCCGTAAGGAGCAAGTCATGAGTCTGCGAAGCGACTGGGAGAAGGCCAAGCAAACATCGGAAAAAGAGTTTGCGGAGGCCTACAAAGACTGGCTGCGGCAACTGAATGACCAAGTCCAAGCCGGCGACCCGCAAGCCAGGAAGAAACTCCTGATGGAGGCCCTCGCGAAGTCGGGTTTGGCCGAGGGACCAAAGTTCACCAATTATTGCGAGTTCAAGCTCGGCCTGGGGCCGCTGCTCGACCGGTTCGAGGCGGCCCAGAAGCAGTACGAAGTGGCGGTCAAGAAAGACGGCACGCTCAACAAGTCCATCGCCGCCGTGGTCAAAGACAAGGCGGCGTTGGCGGTCTTGACCGCATTCTGCAAGAAGGAGTATTCCTCGGAGAACCTGGATTTCTATCTCGACGCCAAGAAAGGCCTGGCCGCGGACAAGTTGCATGCGAAGTATATCGCGACGAATAAGATGAACCTCGGTAGCGACGCCACCTCGGCGTGGAAAGCCGGTGAAGGCGACAAGTGGAAGAAGAACGGGAAGGTGTGCATCGAGAAGACGCTCAAGTATGTCGAGGAGAACCTCTCCGACACGCTGTCTCGAGTGATGGTGAGCGGCGAGTGGAAGAAGGCCTGCGGCTTCCCCGATTTCGAAACGCTCACCGGCAAGATCTCCGAAGTCGTCGTGGCCTATGGCCGGCAGTTGGGCGCCTACGCGAAACGCTGGTCGAAGATGAAGCCCCCGTTCTGGACCCCCTGCCTCAAACAACTGGACGCCATCGCCAAGGAACTCAACGCGTGGCGGAAGAAGTGAATTGACCGAGAAAGGGACCCGAGCCCGGCGTGGCTGCGCGTGGGTGATCTCCCGCGTGCTCCGCGGCTCCATCACGAGTTGACCGCGTGTTCGAACATCGCCACGATGTTTTCCGGCGGCACGTCGGGCGGAATCGTGTCGGTGGGGCGGAACACAAAGCCGCCCCCGGGAGAGAGCGTCGCGAGCTGTCGCCGGACGTGTTCGGCCACCTCGCCGGGTGTGCCGTGACGCAATACAGGCTGTAGGTCGCACCCTCCGCCCCACAACGTCAATTGCCCGCCGAACTCGGCTTTCAGCCGCAGGGCGTCTCCGCCGCGGCCGGCGCTCGGGCCGAGACTGATCGCGTCCAGTCCGGCTTCGATCACGTCCGGCAACAAGTCGACGATGTCTCCGTCGCAGTGCCACAAGGTCTTCGCGCCGGTCAGTTCCTTGACCCAGCTCCACAGCTTGCGGTGGCAGGGTTGGAGGAACTCCCGGTACAGCGCCGGAGACATCTGCGGCCCCTGAGGTAGGTTGAAGTCGTCGCGAAAGACCACGATATCGATATAGGGCCCCACGGCCACGAGGATCCGTTCGAGTTGCGTCACGTGCATTTCGAGCAATCGCTCCAGGAATGCGTGCACGCGTTCCGGTGTGCCGGCCAGCAGCCCGCAGAATCGCTCGTGGCCGTACAGGAACCGGGCCAGCTCCCACAGTTGGCCGCCGAATTCAAGCAGGATCGCCCGGTCGCTGTTCGCGCGCAGCCGGACGGCGCCCTTGCTCAACTGTGTCAGCCCGACCGTCGGTCCGGGAGGTGGGCGAACACCGGTCCACAGGCATTCGCTGAGCACCCCCGGCAGCGCATCCCAATCGTCTTGCTCGGCGAACGGGAAATGCACCGGCTCGAAGCGACAGGCCCCGGCGGGCAACTCGCCGAGCACGCGGCCGGTCCGGGAGGAACGCAGCACCCAGCGGCGGCCGTCGCGTTCCGGCTTGGCCCACTTGGGCATCAGGCAGGGCGTGCCATCGGGCAGCACCCAGTACGTCCAGTCCTCGTCCGACCGCGAAAAGGCTCGGCCCAACTCGATCGTATCCACGCCGAATCGGTCCAGCACGTCCTCGTCCACGAGCGCCAGCTGCTGAAGGGGGTCGTAGACGCGGATCGGCAGCAACTCCAGGTCCAAGTGCTGCCGCAGTCTGCCATAGGCCGCAGCCGAGATCCCGGACGAGCGGTAGCCGGAAAGATCCACCGGGACCCGATCCGGCTCGCGATGTGCCAAAGCCGCCAGTAGGCGTTCACGTGGAGTCATGGGCCTCACCCCCAGCACCCTCATTCATGGGGCGCATCCGTCCACTTCTCGTTCTTCTTGGGCCACCACCCGCGCGGCCCGGACGCTTTGTCGCCAAAGCTCCAATACTTGACACTCACTTTCTCGTACCGGATGCGGATGGTTTCTGTCGGACGCGAGTCCTCGTCGCTGGCATTGAAGTCCCAACTGGCAATGATGGGGCTGTCGACGATGACTTCCAGGAAGATATCGTCCGCAGCTTCGTCGAGGCCGCTGATCAGGAAATGGATCTTGCCCGTATTGACCACCTTGGCGCCGCTCGCCGCATACTCCATCAGATCCGGGGTCGCGCAGTCACAATTCTTGGTCACCACGATCTCGCCCACGTCCGCGAGGCCGGCGAAGACGTCCTTTCCGCCGCCCTTCGTGCTGGGCTCCGACGCCTCTTCACGCTTCATGTCAAAGGACATGCCGCTACACGTGATCCACTCCACATGTTTCTCGATTTCCGAGTCTCCTTTGATGCCTTTCGTGCCTTGCAAGAGTGACAACAAGATCATGGCCGAGTTCCTTGGGTACAGCCGAAAAAAACTTCGGCAATTGCTATTTCCGTCCCACACCCCACTGCTGTGAACATCTTCACGCCGCTCTCGTTCCCACGCTCCGCGTGGGAACGCAAGTGTTTTGACGCTCCGCGTCGTCTGCCCAAGGACGCAGAGCGTCCGTGGCTTGCGTTCCGACGCAGAGCGTCGGAACGAGAAAAATTTGTTCAACTTATTCCTGCGCGGACGCTTAGCCGACAGGCGATGACAATTTCGACACGAGCCGGAGGGAAACGGTCAGTCCCTCCAATTGATAATGTGGCCGGAGGAAGAACTTGGCGGAGTAGGTGCCCGGACTGCCGGGCACTTCCTCCACGACGACCTCCGCCGCCGCCAGCGGCCGGCGCGCCTTGGCCTCCTCGCTGGCCGTCGACGGGTTGCCTTCGACGTAGTTCCGGATCCAGCGGTTGAGGCCCGTCTGCAACTCGGTCCGGCCCTTGAACGAGCCGATCTTGTCGCGGACGATGCACTTCAAGTAATGGGCAAAGCGGCACGTCGGGAGCAGGTAGGGCAGCCGGGCGCCGAGATGCGCGTTGGCCGTGGCTTCGGGATCGTCGTATTCGGCCGGCTGCTGTACGGACTGAGCGCTCACGAATGTGGCGCTCTCCGTGTTTCGCCGGTGCACCAGCACCGTCAGCCCCAGGTGGCCCAATTCGGCTTCCCGCCGGCTACTGACGGCGATTTCCGTCGGGCATTTTTGGTCCACGTCCCGCGCATCCGTGGGGAAGGCCGGGCAGAGCAACCCGTCCACCATGCCACCGGATTCGACGCCCCGAATCTTTGTACACCAGCCATACAGCTTGAACGCCCGGTTGATATTCACCCCCATGGCGTAGGCACTGTTAGCCCACAGGTACTTTTGCGAGTCCGGTCCTTCCACCTCCTCCTCGAAATCGAACTCCGGCACGGGATCGGTCCTGGCTCCGTAGGGCAAGCGGGCGAGAAACCGGGGCAGGATCAATCCCAGGTAGCGGGCGTCCTCGGCCTCGCGCAACGCCCGCCACGCCACGTACTCCGGCGTCTGGGTAATCCTGGTCAGGTCGCGGGGGTTGGAGAGTTCCTGCCAGGAGTCCATCTGGAGCAACGCGGCCGAAGCCCCGGCCAGGAACGGTGTGTGCGCGGCGGCGGCCACCTGCGCCAGCTCGCCGAGCGTCTCCACGTCGGGTGGGGTATGGTCGAAGTAGTAATCACCCAGCAGGCAGCCAAACGGCTCGCCACCAAACTGGCCGTACTCCTGCTCGTAGATCAGCTTGAAAATGGGGCTTTGATCCCAAGCGGTGCCCTTGAATTTCTTCAACGTCCGCCCCAGTTCCTTGCGGGAGATGTTCAGCACCCGGATCTTGAGCTGGTCATCGCTCTCGGTGTGGTCCACCAGGTAGAACAGGCCGCACCACGCACTTTCCAGGCTCTGGAATTCCGGGTGATGGAAGATCAGGTTCAGTTGGGCGGTGAGCCGCCGGTCCAGCGCGGCGAGCAGCGCCTCGACCGTCCGCCGCGGGTCTTGTGAGACAAGTTGCGGCTCGGCAAAGACCAGCCGGGCGAGGGTGGGCAAAGCCGCCTCGACCGGCGCCGGCAGCGCGGCCGACTCCGGGATCGCCGCCTTGGTGGCCCACGCGGATAACTGACTGCCCTCTGCCATCTTTCCCATCCCCCACGCGCCGGTGTGCGGCGCGGCATCGCTAGTTACCAACCTCTTTGGCCTTCTTTTCGGCGGTCTCCGCCCATTTGGCAAACTTCAGCGCGTCATCCGCCAAGGGGCAGAGATTCTGCACACCACCGCGAACAAGAGCCAGGTGTTTCTTCCATTCGTCCCATCCCCAATCGCTTTTGGGGAGGCACTCCCGCACGAGCGCCAGCATCTCGTTCTTCCGGGCGCCGAGCTTGGCTTGCAGGTCCTCCAATTCGCTGGCCGCCTGGTTGATGGCGTTTCTGTCACCTTGCTCGCCTTTGCCAAGGAGCGTGCTCATCTTCTGCTGCACTCCTTTTTCTGCCTGCTCCAGCAGTGCCTTGAGTTTCGCGGCCTGACCGGCGTGCTCTTCAAACAGAGTCCGCAAGGTCTTCGCTCGTTTCTGGATCAAGGCGTTGACGCTGTCGCGGGGGGCTTGCAGTTGCTTCTCCGCGTTGTTCCAGGCATCCATGGCCGTCCGCCACCTGTCCCACAGCTCCCGCTGTTGTTTGTCCGTCGGCGGTTTCACGGTTCCTTTCAGCATTTGGTCCGCGTCGCGGTAGCTGGTATGGCAGATCTTATTGTAGGCCGAGCGTTGGAACTCCTCCCGATTCTTCGCCAAATCCCGCTCTTTGATTAACTCGTCTAGCCGCCGGTGTTGGCCTTCCGTCTCTTTCTGCGCTTCATCGAGAGCCTTCTTAAACCGGTCCCGAGCCGTGTCCAGCAGACGGCACTGTTTCACCGCGGTCTTGCTGGCGTCCGTCAGCGTTTTCGCGGTTCCGGTGTAGACGTCGGCAAACCTTTTGTCGACGCCATCCTTCTTCTCCTCCTTGTCCGTGAACTCGTACGTCAACTCCAGCCCTTTGAAGCCGCCGCTGGAGGTGCTCCGCACACTGCCCGGAAGCTTGCACCCCAACGCCTTTTCGACGGCCTTGCGGATGCTATGTCCGAAGTCCGGCAGTTCGCGTTTGAGCTCCTTTTCGGTGCCGTCCACGAGCGTTTTAGCTTTGTCCTCGGCGTTGTTGTCTTGACCGGGAACTTTGGTCAGTGCCTTCAATTCCTTCAGCAGTTTATCCAGGGCTTTGTCCATCTCCTTCTGGATATTTCCTGCGGCCGATTTCACGCTCTCCTGCATGACCTTGGCCTTGGAGTTCAGCAACTCCTCTTTCAGGCCGCCGAGCAGAATCTCCACACGAATCAGAAACGGGGCCACGGACAGGTACTTCTTAGCATCCCCGTTTTTCTTCTTCCAGTCTTCGAGCAGGTCCTTGCTGGACACGGTGAGCTTCCCATCCTTGTAGGTCACGGTTGCTGTCATCGGCACTTCCTTTCTAGCGAGAACTTTGCGAGTCGATCGATATCACCTACGCGTCCCCGTCAAAGCCGTAGGCGAACTCACCCTGGGCCACGGTGACGTGGACGCGTACGACGCGACGCCCGTCCATCATCCGCTGCAGGAACTCCTGGCTGATCTGCGGCAAGACCGTATTGGTCAGGATGGCGTCGATCATCCGGCCGCCGCTTTCCAGCTCCGTGCAGCGACCGACAATCAGCTTCACCACGTCGTCGTCATAGGTGAAGGGGATGTCGTGATTGGCGCGGATGCGTTTCTCGATGCGGCGCAATTGCAGCCGCGCAATGGTGCCGACCATCTCGTCGCTGAGCGGGTAGTACGGGATGATCACGAGACGACCGAGCAAGGCTGGCGGGAACACTTTCAACATCGGCTCCCGCAGGGCCTTGGTCAGGCCCGCGACATCGGGCATCAGCTCGGGATCCTTGCACAGGTTCGCGATCAGCTCGGTGCCGACGTTGGTGGTCAGCAGAATCAGGGTGTTCTTGAAGTCGATCAGCCGGCCCTCGCCGTCCTCCATCCAACCCTTGTCAAAGACCTGGAAGAAGATCTCATGGACGTCCGGGTGCGCCTTCTCCACCTCGTCTAACAGCACCACGCTGTAGGGCCGCCGGCGGACGGCTTCGGTCAGCACGCCGCCTTCGCCGTAGCCGACGTAACCCGGCGGCGCGCCCTTGAGCGTGCTGACGGTATGGGCCTCCTGGAACTCGCTCATGTTGATCGTGATCACGTTCTGCTCACCGCCGTACAGCGTCTCGGCCAGGGCCAGCGCCGTCTCGGTCTTGCCCACGCCCGACGGGCCGGCCAGCATGAACACGCCGATCGGTTTGCTGGGGTTGTCCAGGCCCGCTCGGGACGTCTGGATGCGTTTGGTGATCATCTCCAGGGCATGCCGCTGGCCGATGATGCGTTCGTTCAGCAGATCGGCCAGCTTGAGGACCGTCTCGATCTCGTTCTTGACCATGCGGCCGACGGGGACCCCGGTCCAGTCCTGGACGACCGAGGCCACCGCTTGCTCGTCGGCCGTCGGCAGGATCAACGGCGTTTCGCCTTGCAACTCGTGCAGTTGCCGCTGGCACTCCTGGAGCTGCGCCAGCAACGCCGCCCGCTGCTCGTCCGACAGCGGGCCGTTGCCGCCGGTCCCCGCGGCCGTCTGCACGGGCGTGGCGGCGGCGGCCGCATCGGCCGCCTTTTCCAGCTTACTGGCAGTCCCTTCCACTTTGCCGATATCACCGCGCAGCTGGGCCCGCAGATCGAGCACGTTCTTGACCAGCTCGCGCTCCGTCGTCCAGCGGGCTTCCAGCTGCTGCAGACGCTCACGATCGGCTGCCAGCTTGCCGGCCGCCGCCGCTTGGCGCGCAGCCGTATCGACGCCGACGACCGTCTCGCGGGCGATGATCTCCAGCTCGGTTTCCAGACCTTCGATTCGTCGTCGGCAGTCGTCCACCTCGGCCGGCACGGCATGTTGGCTGATCGCCACCCGAGCGCAGGCCGTGTCCAGTAAGCTCACGGACTTGTCCGGCAGTTGTCGCGCAGGGATGTAGCGGTGGGACAGCCGGACGGCCGCTTCGATGGCTTCGTCCAGCACTTGCACCCGGTGATGCTTTTCCATAACCGAGGCCATGCGGCGCATCATCAAGATGGCCTTCTCCTCACTCGGTTCACTGATCTGGACGACCTGGAACCGCCGGGTCAGCGCCGGGTCCTTTTCGATATATTTCTTGTACTCGGCCCAGGTCGTGGCGGCGACCGTGCGGAGCGTTCCGCGAGCCAACGCCGGCTTGAGCAGGTTGGCCGCGTCACCGGTGCCGGCCGCCCCGCCGGCCCCGATCAGCGTGTGGGCTTCATCCACGAACAGGATGATGGGCTTCTCCGAAGCCTGCACCTCCTCGATCACCTGCCGCAACCGCTGTTCGAACTCGCCCTTCATGCTGGCCCCGGCCTGCAGCAGGCCGATGTCCAGCGACCGCAACGTGACATCTTTCAAGGACGGCGGTACGTCGCCCGAGGCGATTCGCAGCGCGAAGCCCTCAACCACGGCGGTCTTCCCCACCCCCGCCTCGCCGGTCAGGATCGGGTTGTTCTGGCGGCGCCGCATCAGGATGTCGACGATCTGGCGGATCTCCTCATCGCGGCCGACGATGGGATCGATCTCCCCCTTCCGTGCGCGTTCGGTAAGGTCGACAGAGAACTTGCGCAGGGCCTCCTGTTTGCCCATCTGGGCTGGCGGCATGGCCCCACTGGCTTCGCCCGGCGCGGCACCACCGCCGACCTGGAATCCGTCGGTGGCGTGCAAGGACGTTTCCGGTGATCCGCGGACCACCTCATCGAACCGCTCCGTCAGCGTGTCGACCTTGACCTTCTCGAATTCCTTGGAGATGCCGGTCAGCGCGTGGGTGAGCCCCTTGGTCTTGAGGATCCCCACCACCAGATGGCCGGTCCGGACCTGCGACTCGCCGAACATCAGCGTGCCGTAGACCCAACCCCGCTCCACGGCTTCCTCCAGGTGCGACGACAAATCGGTGATGGACGTCGAACCGCGCGGCAGCCGGTCGAGCGCGGCCGTCAAGTCCCGGGCCAAGCGGGCCGGATCGAGGTTGAATTGTTTGATCAGGCGGTGCACATCCGAGTCCTGGAGCTGCAGGATCTGGTGGATCCAGTGCACCAATTCGACGTAGGGATTGCCCCGCATTTTACAGAACACGGTGGCGCTCTCAATGGCTCGGTAGCCCAAGCTGTTCAGCTTGCCAAACAAGTTCGCACGACTGATTTCACTCATGGTTCATCGTCTCCCCCGCAGTCATGGGTCGTAACAACATATCGTCCGCATCTCGCCCCCGCGATTCACAGGCCAGCCAAGTGGTCCAGCCGAGTTGACCACAGTCGCCCAGCCGTGTCGGCGGCACTTCCTCTTTCTTGAGAATCAGCACCAGTTCCCACGCCAGTTCGTCGCCCGCATAATTCCGCACCAAAGCTGTCAGGCAACGGAGGCTGTCGCCGCCGGGCAGCAACCGCAAGAACTGCGGCAGTCCGACCGGCCCCAGCACAATCCGAAACGTCTGCGCGCAATCCCACGCGCGTTCGCCGAGCAGCGTCAGTTGTCCGAGCGTTCCCGTGCGGAGCGACTCGCCCAGCCGGCAGTGACAGTCCTTGGGCAGACTAATCCAGGCCCCCACAAACTCTTCGACCGCGACGGGCAGCTGGAAGTACGCCGCCAACATCCCCCGCAGGCCGTCCGGATGGTGTGTCTGACAGGCCAGCGTCCCGGCAAAATACCGCTTGGCGTTGTCCGGCAGGGCGTCGCGATCGAACAGCGCCGGCATCCCGATCCCCAGCAAGCTGCCCACGTACACCGCGAACCGATCCGACTCTGCCCGGTCGTATTGCACCGTCGGCTGCGCGTTCGCCCAGGCCCGATAGAACAGCGCGAGAAGGCGGTGATGAAAGATGTCGGCGAAACGGACCAGGGTCGGATCGCGGTCGTTACGCCAGCGGTCGCGGGCGTACTCGGTCAGATGCACGGGTAACGGTCCCTGGGGTCCGAACAGGCCGAAGAAATGGACGGCTACGCGGGCCGGTTGGCCGCCGCCGCCCGGCTCGCACGAGGCCACCGTCGAGGGCGCGAACGCCAGCGACGGGATCTGCCCCAACCGCACCAGATCGTCCCCCGGCCGCTCGGCCTCCGCAATGCGCGGCTGCTCTCGGTAGATGTTCTCCAACCACCGCAGCAGCTGGAAGAAATCGAATTGGTACGGCTCGCGCTGCGCCCGCTGCACGAGCTCTACAGCGTGTGTCGCCGCCCGATTTTCGGATCCCATCGCATGATCTCGCCGCGATCTAGTGTCTGAATCACGGTTTCGGTGAAGGAGTTGAGCGAGACGTACTTGGCAAAGAAGCGTTCCAACACGGCCCCCAACAGGAAGACCCCCGTGCCCTCGAAGGCCGTCTCGTCGCAGGTCACGGTCACCTGCAATCCGCGCGCAAAGGTCATCGGACCGCTGGTGGCCACCGGACGAATAATCGGCTGCGTGGCAACAGAACGGACGCCTTCGATCTGCCGGCTGACGGCCGGTTCGGCGAGGTCGCCGTACAAGGCCAGCAGTTCGCGCAGCGCGCCGGCTCCCCGCTGTTGGTCCTGATCGGCCAGGGACAAGTAGTTCAAGGTCAGATGGCTGATCAGCCGCCAGGCCTGGTCGCCCGGACCAAATGTCGCGGGTGGTTTCGGCTTGGTGGGCCCGGCCACACAGCGTACCGACTGGACCGGGGCGGCAATCTGGAGCGTGAAATCCGTGTTCAAACGGCCGACCGGCATGAACAAGGGTAAGTCCCGATTGGTGCACAAGGTCTCCAGTCCCACCTCCCGCAGATCGCCGCGATAAGGCGTCTCGTTCCCGTCCACCAGCATCAGATAGACTTCGCTGCCCACATAGGACGCCCGGCTGCCGACGCGGCGCTGCTTTGACGACAGCAGCCGGGGCGTGCGGCGAAGCGTAAAATACGCTCCGCGGTCGCCGACCCGCAGGTGATCAGTCACTGCGTAAAAAGAGCGGAACTCCTGCGTTTCCCCGGCCTCGGCACCGTAGCCGGTGACGGACGTGATCTGGTGGACTTCGAAATCGGCAGGCCGCGTGCGGTCCGGCACCACATGCTGTTCCACCGCCGCATCCGTCAGGTGAATCCGATCCGCCCGCTTGGGGAACAGGTTCACTGCCGGTGTGCAGAACAGGGCGAAATCTTCGGCCGAGAGCGCATGTTCCAGCACCGACTCGCTGCGATTCAATAACACCACCACGTCCAGTTCGCGGTCCTCGCACCGCTGCACCGCGGGCTGCAACCCGTGGAGCTCCACAAACAGATACCGCTGCGGAAAAGCAAAGTACTCTTGGAGCAGCCGGTAGCCCTGGAAGGAGCGCCAGCCGTAGGGCAACAAGGCCTCGCTGTCCGAGAACCCCACCCGCTGCACATGCGAGGCGTCCAGGACCTCCACCCACGGCGGCTTGGGGCCCGTCGGCCGCACGACCACAGCCACGGCGTTGCCCAAGAGCTGTTCGTACAACTGCATCGGCCGCTGACCGCTTCCCGGCAAGAACAGGTTGAGCCGGTCGAGGGCCAGTTGGCGAAAAGTCAATCCGGCGGTGGTGCGCAACCGGAACCGCACCCCGGCGCGTACGCCAGGGACCCCCGGCAGTTCGCGAGTGGCGACGTCGCGCGGGAAGTACTCGGCCTCGATCAGCTCTAGCGGCCACAGGGTGACGTCGTGCCCCGTGCGGTACTCGCAGGCCGTCTGCATCTCCTTGCTCATCAGACTGCGCAGCGCGGTGTTCCGCGGGATGACGAAGCCCTCGGCCAGCGAACCCTCCGTCAGATTGGGTTGGAAACGCACCACCGCCAGCGACGGCGTCGGCGCCAGGTAGTGCGGATAAACAACCTCCAGCAGCTGCTGTGTGAACCGCGGGAACTCGTCATCCAGCTTCAGCTGCACGCGGGCCGCCAGGAACGCGAAACCCTCCAGCAACCGTTCGACATAGGGGTCCACGCACTCGAAGCCGTCCAGCCCCAGCCGGCTGGCGATCTTGGGGAACTCGGCAGCGAATTCGCCACCCATTTCCCGCAGGTGCCGAAGTTCGGCGTCGTAATACTGGAGCAGGCGGGGATCCATGTCGACTCGCTTACTTGACTCATCCGAGATACTCAACGACCTTGACGTTACCGGTTTCCAAATCCATTTCGGTCTTGACCAGCAGTTCCAGCGGCACCGGCTGGGCCCAAAGATCACCGGTGATCTCGAACACGAGCGCGTTGGTGGTCAACTGATTCGCGTTCGCGACCACGCGGACCTGCAACGTCTCCCGGCGAATCCGCGGTTCGAAATTCCAAATCGCTTGCCGGACCAGTTGTGCCAGTTCGTCCGCGTCCACGCTGGACGTCGTCAGCCCGGTGAAATCCGGCACGCCGTAGTTGAGTACGGAGGTCGCGACGTGTGAGTACTGGTCACGCAGATTCCGCACGCCCAGGTCGCAACTATTCAACAGCCAGGTTAGGTCTCGCAACACGCAACTGCGCAGCTTCTGCGCCGTGAGGACCCGCTGGTTAGCAGACTCCCGCCGCTGTTCGGGGGCGTCATCGGCCAGACGGTCCAGGAGCGACGGCTGCAGACGCTCTTGCAGCGAGAGCTCAGGCATCGTGCGACGTCTCCTCGGTGACCGGCCACGCGATTTGCCGGAGGCTCAGCAGCGCGTACTCCCCACCCTCCGTCGCCAGAACCCGTTGGCCGAAACCGAAACAGGCCCCGCCCTCCCGCTCGGTCCACACGGTCTGGCGGGCCAGGCGAACCTCCGGCGACGCGTGTTCCGCGGAACCCGGATAGCGCGTGGGGATCAGGCCCACCGCCTCGCCGCCGTTGGTCCACACGAAATGCGCAGGCATCCAGACGACATCGCGCAGGTCCTCGGGCGGATCGAAATCAATCTGCCGGATGCGTTCGAAGGGGATCCAGTAGTAGCGGCCGTTGACGATCGCTTCGAGGACAGGCCCCAACCGCGTGTCCGCATCCGCAATCCAAGCGAACGGTTCTTCCTGAGCCGTTTCGTCCGCCAGCTGGTCCGTGCCGCGCACGCCACAACGGATCACGCCCGGCGTGGCCGATGCCTGTTCGAAAGCCTGCTCGCGCAAACTTCCCGCCTGCGCGTAAAGCTCCTGCGCCGACAGACGCAAGGACTCCATCAACAACGCCACCCAGGACGGCGGCTCGCCGAAAATCAACGGGGTGCGTTTCCCTGCAAACACCTCGCCCCGTAGCATCTCGCACCGGATGGCCTCACGATACGCCTGCACCATCACCAGCGTGCTGGCGTCCAACTCACCCGTGACGTCCAGCTGGGTGAGGGCTCGATCCCATTGTCCCTGGACCGCCAACAGCTGAAACAGGAACACGCGCAACTTGGCGTCCGACGGATCGCGCCGGACCTCCTGTTGGAGTTCCGCCAACGCCTCGTCCAGTTTGCCATCGCGAAGAGTTTGCTGCGCGGACATGGAAGACCTCGACTCTCCGTGAACTGAGCCGTAGGACGGGCCAGCGTGCCCGTCCTACGAAAATGAGCACCTGATTGATTCACCGTGCCTAAGGTTTGTCGTAATTGTCCCAAGTCGAACCCGGACCGTCCTTCCATGGCGTGTTCTTCGTTCGATCCCAGCTTCCGGTGTAGGCACCGGAGCTATCCTTCCCGGCAAACTGCTTGTAGAAAAAGGAGATCTTGTAGTACCACAGACTGAGGGTTTCGCCCGGGCGCTCGTCCTCCCCGCCACTGATGGCCCAGCTCTTCACCAGGGGCCCGGCCATCTTGAACTTGCAGTAAACGTTGTCCTTCGGATCCTTTTCGTCGATCGTTTCTCCACCAGCTCCCGACATGATCAAGTGAATCAAACCAGTCCCCGTCGCCCCGCCCAAAGCACCACCGCCGGCGCCTAGTTTCATCAGAATCGGCGACGACCGATCGAAGGACTTGGCCAATTCCATCGGGGCCACTTCACTGACGCCCGTGAACAGATCTTGCGTACCCGCCTTGGCGCTGTCCTTGATCTCACGCACCAGAGACCAACCGATACTATTACAGGAAATCCAATCGGTATACCCCTTGACCGTGGAGTCTCCCTGAACGCCTTGCAACCATAGCAGAATCATAGGTTCATCTCCTCAACTGAAATCCACAGAATCCACAAACTGTCCACACTACACACTTCGAGGCTACACGCTTCGAGACTGCGCAAAAATCGCAGGGTGGGCTGTGCCCACCACAACTACCTGTGTTTGGTGAGCACAGCCCACCCTACACCTTGGGCCCGCAGCATTGGCCCATTTGTCTTTTCACAGCATCTTCCCGTGGCACCTGGTGACCGGCTGACCGCAGGAACGGCGGCCGGTCCAGCATCACGGATTCCATCACTTGGGCATCTTCGACACCAGTCGCAGCGACACAGTCAGGCCCTCCAACTGATAGTGCGGCCTGAGGAAGATCTTGGAGCTATAGTAGCCGGGATTGCTGGGATCTTCCTCGATTTTCACCTCCGCCGCGGCCAACGGCCGCATGGCTTTTTCCGCTTCCGACGACGTCGCTGCCTGGAAATCGACGTAGTTGCTGATCCAACCATTCAGCCAGGACTGGAGGGCACCCGCGTCCTTGTACGACCCGATCTTGTCCCGCACCATGCATTTCAGGTAATGGGCGAACCGGCACGTCGGGAACAGATACGGCAGGCGTGAGGACAAATTAGCGTTGGCGGTCGCCGCGGGATCGTCGTACTCGGCCGGTTTCTGCAACGACTGGGCGCCGATGAAGGCGGCGAAGTCGGTGCCTTTCTTGTGGATCAGCGGCATGAAGCCGCACCTGGCCAGTTCCGCCTCGCGGCGGTCCGCGATAGCGATCTCCGTCGGGCACTTCATGTCCTGGCCGCCATCGTCCGTGGGGAAGGTATGCACGGGCAAGCCTTCCACCGCGCCGCCGGACTCGATGCCGCGGATGCGGGTAGACCAACCGTACAGCTTGAACGAACGGGTGATATTGACCCCCATCGCGTACGCGCTGTTGGCCCACACGAACTTGTTGTGATCCGCCCCCGCGACGTCTTCCTCGTAGTCAAACTCCTCGACGGGATTCATTTTCGGTCCGTACGGCTGCCGGGCCAAGAACCGCGGCATGGCCAGCCCGATGTAGCGCGAGTCATCCGCATCGCGGAACGAGTTCCAGCCGGCATACTCAGGCGTCTGAAAGATCTTGGTCAGATCGCGCGGGTTGGACAGTTCCTGCCAGGTGTCCATCTGCAGGACCATCGGGGCGACGGCCGCCAGGAACGGCGCGTGGGCCGCCGCCGCGACCTGCGCGATCCCGCCCAGAAGCTCCACGTCGGGCGGGCTGTGGTCGAAGTAGTAGTCGCCGATCAGGCAGCCGTACGGTTCGCCGCCGAACTGCCCGTACTCCTGTTCGTAGACCTGCTTGAAGATCGGGCTCTGGTCCCAGGCCGTGCCTTTGAACTTCTTCAACGTCTTGGCCAGGTCTTTCTTGGAAATGTTGAGGACGCGGATCTTCAGCATTTCGTCGGTCTCGGTGTTGTTCACCAGGTAGTGCAGACCGCGCCACGCGCCTTCGAGCTTCTGAAAATCCTCGTGATGAACAATCTGGTTCACCTGTTCGGTCAGTTTCGCGTCCAGGGCGGCAATCATCGACTGGATGGACCGCAAGGCGTCGTCGGAGATCAGTTGGGTGGTCGACAGGGCCTGTTCGGCCAGCGTGCGTACCGCGGCTTCGACCGCTTGGCGAGCCTGATCCGACTTGGGCTTGAACTCCTTCTGGAGCAACGAAGTGAAGTCGCTGACTTCGACCGCTCCGGCTGGGGATTGAGCCTGTGCATTTAGTTCTGCTTCTGACATGATGTGCTACTCCTATAGGTTCCTATTACTCTGCGCCCGACTCGGATGACTTGGGGGCCGACGCCAACGCCTGCAGGAGCGTGGGGTCTTTCAGGACGTTCGCAATCAACTGCTCGGCGCCGGTTTTCCCGTCCATATAGGTCAGCAGGTTGGACAACTGCGTGCGGGCCTGTAGCAACTGCTTTAGTCCGTCGACTTTCTGAGCCACGGCTCCCGGGGAGAAATCGTCCATACTTTCAAACGTGATGTCGACGCTCAAGTTCCCTTCCCCCGTCAGCGCGTTCGGCACCTGGAACGCCACCCGCGGCTTCATGGCTTTCAAGCGATCGTCGAAGTTGTCGACATCGACCGTCAGGAACTTGCGATCCGCCACCGGGGCCAGCGGTTCGGCTGGCTTGCCGGACAAGTCGGCCATGACCCCCATCACAAAGGGCAGCTGAACCTTCTTCTGCGCCCCGTAGACTTCCAGATCGTACTCGATCTGCACACGGGGTGCGCGATTGCGTGCAATGAACTTCTGACTACTGGCTTTGGCCATACCATGCTCCTTTCCACAAGTTGCTGTCGTCCCAAGGTATCTTGCTTGAGAGACGGAATCCACTCTAACGTAGACCACCACCGGGCGGTTGAGGCTCAGTAACTCTCCTCGCCGTCGCGGAGTCCTCCAATCGCCTGCGCCTGACTGAGCGCGTCAGGCGTCAGATCGCGAATGATGTCCAGGAAACTCTTCGTCGCCAGCCGCTTGGCCCGTTTCAGCAACAACGGCACCGGACTGGACGGCTCGTAGCGTTCGTAATAGGTGCAGAGTTTGTCCAACGCCGAGAGCACGTCGTCGCGCGAGGTGATGTCGCCGGAAAGGCGTTGCGGACCGCCCGGAGCGGCGCTGGCAGCAGTCCCAGGCTGGGGATCGTCCTGGGACGCGGTCTCCGCAGCCGAGGACGTGCTCTCCGAGATGCCCCACCGCGCCAACTGCGCGCGCAGGACACCCTCGGCCTGTTGGAGCACCTCGGTCAGCGGGGACAGGCTGGCGGCATTTCCGACGCCCACCCGGTCCGTCACCAGGGCCTCGATCTGCGCCAAGTCGTCGCCCGCCGCCGCGACCGCGGCGTGCAGTTGCTGTAACTGATCCACTCCCGCGTCCATGAATGCCGCCTCGATCGTCGACATCTCCAGCGGGGTAGCCATGTCGGGCGGAGGCGGGAGTTCGCCTTTGGCGATGGCCAGTTCGTACAACCCAAAACGCCCGACCTTGGCCGAATTGACCAGCGGCGCGTGCTGCAACGGCAGTAGGAAACTCTGGACGTTACACAAAGCACACAATGTATTAACCCGCAGGGTCGGATCGTGGTCATCGTCCGGGTCCAACCGCGGGTGAAAGGAGTCCCAGTAGCGTTCGACGTATCCGCGAATCAAGGCCAGCGATGCGCCGAGCCCCAGGAACCCGTCGGTCCGCACTAAAGCCCGGGTCAAAGTGACCGCGATCCGCAAATCCTTGGAACGCTGCAGCAGCGCGAGCGCCTGACGCCGCACGGCCGCCCAATCGGGATCTTCGCCGGGAATCACCGTCTCGCCGAACTGCTGCTCGGGCTTGCCTTGGGCCGCCCGCTCCAGTTCGCCGTAGTCGGCATCGTATTCCAGGTTCTCGCCGCAAGGGGCGTCGGCGGCAACTTCCAGCAGCAGTTCGTCGACGTCGATGACGGTCATCTGGGGTACTTCCTCACGCTGCAACGACACGTGTCTTTGTGGACCAGCCGAGATTTCCCTGGGCCAGCCGAGAGACTTGCAGGCTCGCCTTGGACCGTGTCTGGCATCCCGCATATCAGGTGACGCGGAAATTGCCGGTTCACGGCGGCGAGCACACCAACCCAACCGCATGTGCGGAATTGTATCGCTAACACCGTGTTTAGGGAACTAGCAGGGAAGGCTTTTTTTTGCGAATCCCGCCTGTAGTCATTAGTAGGACCAGCGGAGATCCACGCGGACCAGCGGATCGTAGAGACTGGATGACCCCATGCTGAACGTGCCCGCAATTCCCAGCTCAAACAGCCCCAGATCACAGCCGCGATCGAACACAAAACGCAGCCCCGGATAGAACTGGAACGAGCCTTGGCCGCCAATCAACGCGGTTTGCCCCGTGAGGGGATTGACGGTCGCTTGGCCGTCCAGGAACCGCGTATCGATGAACTCCCCGGTGTGCAGCACGGCGAAACGGTCCCAGTCCAAGACCAGGTGGCTGTAGCCTAGGCCAGAGGTCAGCACTTGCCCCGAATGGATCGGGTCTCCGCCCAGGGGCACCCAGTACTTAAGCTGCGCGTGGAGATACGTGTCGGGTGTGCACTGGACGCGAGCCAGCATGCCCGGTTCCAGCGAGAAATGTCCGTTGCCCAGACCTTTCTGCATGGCGCCTGTCGGGAAGTACGTGCGAAACAGCTGTGTGATCTGCCACGAGCGGCCGTCGAGTAGCACCACCTTCGTGGCCAAATTCACGTCGCTCAAACCGGTCGTACGCTGACTGTGGTCCGGTTCCAGCACGCGAATGGGCACGTCGGTGAGCACGGAGAACTTGCCGGTGGCCACCTCCGATAAGAACCGAACATCCTGGTAGCTCACCCCGGTGTCTGCCGTGGGTCCCTTGCCGGGTTTCGCCCAGAAGTACTCCGAGCGGTCCGGCAAAGGAAAGCCGTGCACCGAGTCGAGGCGGAGGCGAAAATTGTTCAACGGCTGGGAGATGTCCATCTCGAACGGCGCGTACGCCAGACGCTCCCGACCGACCCCCGCGTCCTCGCCCGAAATCGGCCCGCCAAAAAGACTTCCCAAGAATCCATCGGAGTGGCCGGGGCCTCGTCTCAGCCGGTCCAACGCCCGCTCGAACACGGGCCGCGAGTTCGGATCATCCACGGAGAAGTACTCGACCGTAGGGGACCCCGGTAGAAAGGGTCCGGAGATCGCTCCACGGGATTCCTCCGCGTTCCCCCCGGGGAACGATCCTCCCGCGGACTCGGGGCCGGTCAACCAAGTCCCCGAGCCAACGAACGCTCCGCCAGTCGCCGCAGGCGGCGGCGTGTCGGTCACCTCCACGTTCGGTTCCATCACCAAGGTCCCATTGGGCAAGGCCCGCGGGATCGGCAGGCCCACAATCAAGTGCCTGCCTCCTGGTGTGGCACTGGCCTGACCGTCGGACGCCGAGAAATCGTCCAGCGGGCTATCCCCCTGACCCAAGATACTCTCGGTGGGCGGAGGCTGGGCCTGGACGGTCGCCTCCCGGCCTAGAGTCGCCAGCCAGCAGACCACCAGAACCGCGCTGATCCGGCGCGCACGAAAAACGGTACGCGTCGAGTGGGCTTCCACGCGGAATTTATCGAGACAGTCTAGTGAGCGCCGAGACATAGGGTTGGGAAAGCACAGAGTGGGTGCTAGCGATTCGGGACCAATCAGTCACTTCGAGAGTATCGGCTGGGCCGATCGTATCGGTCGAATAAACTGGGCAAAAATTGCCGAAAACGTCGGATCTTGCTCGCAACGGGCCTTGTGCGTCTTCAAACCTATACCGCACGCGGTTGAGGATGACACATCTTCGTTTAACCGCACGCCGTAGGCACGCGCGTGGGTCAGCCCACGTATTGGCGTCGCGCCCAAGTCCCGCGCGTGCCTACGGCGTGCGGTTAAACGAACCAATGCCAACCGCGTGCGGTATAAAAAGTGGGGTAAGCATCCTGCTTGCCTGTCGATTCACCCCGCCAAACGCAAGCTGGAAGCTTACGCCACCGCAGCGGTCACCCCAAGATTAAGCTTTGAAGACGCACTAGCATGCTTTACGTGCTCTGTTAACGGTGATAAGATACCCGCGCGTCACGCGCCGAGGCCTGAGTGGCTGGTCATCCGAGCCTTCCAGCCGCGGGCGCCGCGGACTGTATTCCGGCGCGGGGACGATCGCTACCGACGAGGTGCCCCGGGACACGTGCTCGGCAAACAGGTTTGAGACACCATGCGGAATCCAGCGGTCCATTGGTACGAGGGGTTGTTCCTTCGTCCTCAGCACTTTCAGGCGGCCGATCGCTACTGGCAAGAGTTCCTCTGCACGTCCCAACAATGGGATCATCCTTTTCACTACGGGTTGTACGAGATCGCGTTCAGCAAGGAGGCCATCGGCAATCACCAATTTGAGGTGCACGCCCTGAAGGCGCGGATGCGCGACGGAACGTTGGTGTCCCTCGAAACAGGGCAAACCCCGGACCGCATCGACTTGAAGGAAGCGCTGGGCGGGGGGCCGAAGAAGAAGTTGACGGCCGAACTCGCGGAGGCCTTCGAGCGGGCGGAAGTGGTCCGCGTGTATCTGGCCATCCCCAAGTTGCGGTTGGGACGGCCCAACGTCACCAGCGGGTCAGGCTCGGACGCCCGTTATCAGGAGACGGTCCTTCCGGTGCAGGATGAGAGCCGGGGCGGCGATGATCGCGAACTCCAGTTCCGCACCCTCAATGCGCGCCTCCTGCTGTCGACTCAGGATGTGTCCGGCTACGAGCTGTTGCCGATCGCCCAGGTCAAGCGGGCCAGCGAAGGAGCCGCCGCGCCGCAATTGGACAAGGACTACATTCCCCCCCTGCTGGCGATCGATGTCTGGCCTGCGCTGGGACGGGAAATCGTGCGGGCCATCTATGACGTGATCGGCCAGAAACTCGAGGTGCTCAGCCAGCAATTGCTCGGCCGCGGGATCGGCCTGGACAGCCAGGAACCTGGCGACGCGGACCGGATCGAGATGTTGTCCCAGTTGAATGGCGCCTATAGCCTGCTGTCGGTCCTGGCGTTCACCCCGGGCATTCACCCGCTGACGGTGTATGTTGAGCTTTGCCGGATTGCGGGGCAGTTGGCGATCTTCAGCCCGGAACGGCGCGCGGCCGGATTTTCGCCGTACGACCACGAAGACCTGGCCGGCATCTTCAAGCAGATTCAGATCCGGGTCGAACAGTGCTTGAACTCGGTCCGGGACTACGAATACCAGCAGCGGTACTTTGTGGGCCTCGGTTTGGAAATGCAGGTCACGCTGGAGCCCCGCTGGTTCAACTCGGATTGGCAGTGGTACGTCGGCGTGCGCAAGGGCGACTTGACGACGCAGGAGGTTCGCGAACTGCTGTCGCCGGGACAACTGGACTGGAAGTTGGGCAGCAGCCGCCAGGTGGAGATGCTGTTCCAACATCGGGCCCCGGGCCTGCAGTTGACGCCGATGGAACGTACGGTCCGCGCCTTGCCGGCGCGGCAGGATTGGATCTACTACGAGGTGCCGCGCACGGATACGCCTGCGTGGCGTGACGTCCAGCAGACGCAGACCCTGGCCCTGCGTCTGAAAGACTCGCTGATTGTCAACTACGACCGCCTGCAGGGCGAAACCCAGTTGGTTGTCTCGACACGGGGCAAACGGGTGCCGCTGCAGTTCGCGCTCTTTGCGGTTCCGGTGACCACATGACGCCCCGCTTTGCTCAAGCCATCGACCCGATTTTCCTGTACGTGCTCGATCTGTTGGATCGGATCGGGCGGGGAGAGAAAACGGTGCCGCCGGACGAGCGGCTGCGGATCCGAGCGCTGATCGACCAAGCCGAGGCGGTGGTGGGTGCGGGCCCCGAGTGGGACTCCGCGAAGTACGCCCTCGCGTCCTGGATCGACGAGGTGCTGGTCGACACGCCGTGGGACGGACGGGTCTGGTGGAGCAATAATGTGCTGGAAATGGAGTATTACAGCACGCGGACGTGCTTCGAACAGTTCTACATGCGGGCCCAAGAGGCGACGACGTTGGCCCGCCGTGATGCCTTGGAAGTCTACTACGTCTGCGCCGTGCTGGGCTTCCGCGGCTTGTATCGCGATCCCGCGACGGCCGAGTCGTTCCTGCAGGCCTACGGGCTCCCGCCGGACATCGAAGCGTGGGCCAAGCAGGCCGCGATGTCCATTCGCCTCGGGCAAAAACGTCCCGCCCTGTCCGGCCCGCGACATGAGCTCAGCGGAGCGCCTCCGCTGCGCGCACGGTCGCTGCTGGTGTGGTGTTGGTGGTCTGCTTTTATGTTGGGAGCGTGTAATCTCCTGGTGCTGGTCCTATTCTGGTTTCGAGCATGACTTCCATAACCCCGCAAGACGAGAACCCACAAGCCCCGGCCGTCCCCGCCGACGCCAAACCCGGCTGTACGCTACCGGGATGCGCGTCCTGTCTGACGGGACTATTGCTGCTGGCGATGGTGATCACGACGTGGCTGGTGTTTTTCCTCGGCAAGGACAATGTCCGCGATGCCTTGAGTTGGTCCCGCATGGCGCTGATTCTGGTGCTGCTGCTGGTGATTCCGTTGCTGCTATACAAGGTCTTGAAGCTGTGGCTGGAGGGCGCGAGTTCGCAGTTTCCCGACATCGACATGGCCTGGGAGGACGGCGTGGAGACGTTGGGTCAGCACGGGCTGACCGTGGACGCCTTGCCGGTCTTTCTGGTCCTGGGTTCCAGTGGCGAGCTTCAGGAGCAGGCCCTGATGCAGGCGGCGGGTTTCGAGTATGAGGTCCGCGCTGTTCCCGAAGGTGACGCCCCGCTGCATTGGTACGCGACCCGCGACGCGATCTACCTGTTCTGCACCGGGGCGAGTTGGCTGAGCGTGCTGTCGCGACTGGCTGAACAGTGGCCGGAAGAAGCCGTCACCATCCGACCGGCGGTCGCGGCGGCCCCAGCGGCGTCGCCTTACGCGGCCGTGGCGGCCCCAGCCCCGGCGATGCCGCCGCCTCCGGCGGCGCCCGCCCGCCCGAAAGCCTCGGCCCCAGGTTCCGAGCGGGGCACCATCCTGCTGGACCAGTTCCTGCAGCAACAGCCGCAGCCCGCGCGGCCTGTCGAGTCGCCGGCTCCCGTTGCCACTGCGCCCGCCAGCAGTGGCCCTCCGGGACCTGCCTACGGCACTGTGATGCTGGACGCCTTCCCGGTTGAGACGCCACGGCAGGCGGCGACCGGTGTGGACGAGTCGCTCGCGGTCGTATCGCCCGCCGCTGCTTCGGAACAACTGCAGCATCTCCAATACGTCTGTCAATTGCTCCGCGGTGCGCGGCGACCGCTGTGCGCTATCAACGGCGTCCTGACCCTCCTGCCGTTCCAGGCGATCCGCGCCAACCAGGCAGAAGCCGAAGAACTCCAGCACGCCATCCAGTCCGACTTATTGACGATCCAGCGGGCGCTGCAGTTGCGATTCCCCGTCACGGCGCTGGTCACGGGTCTGGACCGCGAGCGGGGATTTAGCGAACTGGTCCGGCGGGTGGGACCGGAGCGGGCCGTCACCCAGCGTTTCGGCCGCAAGTTCGATGTCCGCTCCCTGGCCACACCCGAAGAGCTGACGGCCTTGTGCGAACACGTGTGCGGAGCTTTTGAGGACTGGGTCTATGCGCTGTTCCGCGAGCATCAGGCCCTGACGCGGCCGGGCAACACGCGGTTGTACGGCTTGCTCTGCAAGGTTCGGTGCAGTTTGAAGCCTCGGTTGGGCGAGGTCCTCCGCCAGGGGTTCGGCCACGATCGCCGGGAACGACCCGACGATGATCCCTTCTTGTTCAGCGGTTGTTATTTCGCCGCCACGGGGGACACCCCGGATCGTCAGGCATTTTTGCGGGGGGTCCTGGAGAAGCTGGTGGAAGAGCAGGAGTACGTCGAGTGGACTCCGGCGGCCCTGGCGCAGAACCGCAGGTATCAAAGGCTGGGCTACGCGGGCTTGTGCGTCGCCGGCCTGCTGCTGCTGACGCTGGCCACCATGATTGTGCGTCTCGTGTCTTGAGGAAGTGTCGGGGAGCCCGTTCCCATTTTGTTCCTTGTGTTCCTTGGTCGGTTTCTACCGACAAAGCTTGAAGGAGAAACAAGCATGCCTACGACAACGCCTGTGGAATTTCCGAAGATCCTGACGGACAAGGACTGGCAGAAGCAAAAAGGTGTCCTCGCCAAGCTCTCTGTCGGCGAAACCGGCATCGGCGCTCAGATGAAGAAGGTGGACGCGCTCTTCAACAAGGTTGACTGGACGAAGTTCTACGCCGCCGCGATAGCGGCTAAGCAGAGTAAGGCGGTGGCGGTCGAGCAACTCAAGAAGCAGATGGAAGAGGAATTCAAGAAAAGCGTGATTCCGATTCGGCCGGAACTCAAGAAGTTGGAGGATCTGGCACGCGACGCGGAGGTCGTGTTTAAGAAAGGCAAGCTGATTCCGAAGTCGTCGACGGCGCACGTGAAAGAGATCGCTGAAACGGCGAAGCAATTCAGCGTCGTCCTCCAGTTGAGCAGTCCGTACTTCATCCAGGTGCAAAAAGAGTTCGACGTACTGGCCCGGTTGCAGCAGGATGCCAATGGGTTATTGGAGGAGAAAGTCCAACAGCGCGAGAACTTCAATAAGCTCACCCTGGAAACGACCCAGCACTTCAAGGGATTCCTGACGGCGGCCCAGAAATGCTTGAAAGAAGGAGCGGGATCCCTGTCGAAAACCCAGCAAATCGTCACTGCCGCCGAACGGGAACTGAAAGACTTCAACAACAACCCGGCCTTTGCGCAGTCTCGGCTGAGCGCGAAAGCCTGGCCAACAGGCGTCCCCGAAACCCCGGACGCCAAGAGGTTGCGTGACGAATCAAGCACGCTCTTCACCGTCGGGATGCGCATGAACAAGGAGATGCAGCAGTATTTGGCGGAGACCCGTGAAGTCCTGCAAGAGCACATGTCGCTGGCCGAAGAGGAAGAACTGAAGAGCAGCAACGCCGAGCAGTGTCTCAAGACGCTGACGAGCATCAGGGGCGACTTGGACCGCCTGATAAAGCAAGTCTCAGAGCTTAAGGTACCGTCGGATTTCGCCTGGGGAAAAGTCGAAACCGCGCTGACCAAGATGGTTGAGGGCTACGAAGCAAAGAAGAAGATCGATACGGAGGCAGGGACGAATACCGCGACGGGTTTCAAGAAGGCATACGTCGACAAACGCGACGAGTTCCGCGAGAAGATGACTGGGTCCGCCACGTGTGTTAAGACTGCCGGCCTCTTGTCCAAGCGGGCCGGTCAGGTCCCGTCGCTCGACAAGGAAGTGGAGACTGCCAAGCAGAAGTTGCTGGACGACATCGAGTCCACCGTGACGCTACCCCGACGGATGGCTGACGCGATCGGCGGTCTGGACAAACTGGCCAAGCAACTCAATCCGCGCGTGGCGGATTAGCCCGGATTATTCACGCCCACGAAATAACTTCCCCGTTTGTTCTGGGGGTGTCGCGAATACCAGCCGCAACTGGTGAATGCCCCCGGCGTGCCCCTCGGCGTTCTACACAACTCTTCCGCCCCAAAGGGGCATTAACAAATCAGCCCAGGGCAGAGCGTAGCGGCGTAG
>JAPLNJ010001217.1 GCA_026692885.1 Planctomycetota bacterium
CTGGTCGGAGATGGCGCTCCGGGTTAGACACAGGGCGGGAACACTCCCACCGACTTACGTCGGGAGCTTCTCGGGGGCGATCACGACACTGCTAGCATTTCGCAACGTTATGATCAAGGCCCCCGACGCTTGACTACGCCCCTCAGTTCCGGCGGGACATAAAGAGCTGCAGGACGTACCAGAACAGCAGTGCGACGGAGGCGAACAGGGCCAGGGCCGCGGCCACGTGCTGGCCGATGCGGTAGTGGTGCAGGACGTTGGATGTGTGGAACAGGACATAGCCGCAGGCCAGAGCGATCATCGCGTAGGTGAAGATGGGGCCGAGGGCGAATTGAAACACCATCGCCACGACGATCAACCCCAGGGACGCCAAGCCGCCGAACCAAAGCACGGTCCGCAGGAAAGAAAAATCCTTCCGCGTGATGAAGACCACCGCGGTCAGCAGGACGGTCAGTCCGCACGTCGCGCCTGCGGCGGAAACGATGATCTGCGGGTCTTTCAGGCGGGCAAAGTACATCAGCGGCACGAAAATCACGGCCTCGGCTACGACGTAGAGTCCCAAGCCCAGGTATTGCGTGAACGGGTTGACCGCCGATTGCGCCCAGCTTTCAGCCACGCGGCTGACCACAATGAACAGGCCCAACACGATCAACCAACTGAAGCGAGTTCCGAGCATCAGGCGGATTAGCCCGTCGATTCCCGGTAGTCCCAGCAGGAAGCCTTCGAGGACGACGAACAAGCCGATGGCACCCAACAAGTGCAGGTAGGTCTTCGTGATAAAGGCGCTGCGTTCATCGACGACCGCCGAGGCGGCAAACTGATTCGTCGGCGAGCGGTAGGGATTGTCGGCGTAACTCATGCGTAGTTCCTCTCAGTCACAAGTAGGGACAGGAAGCAGGTAGCGGTCGCTTAGTCTAACGTATTATTCCCTGTTTGGCTGCACGGGCAAGGTGCTAGCGTTTCGCAACGTTCCGATCAAGGCCGGGCCTCGCTAACCGGACTCCGCGCAAAAAACAAGGGCCAAACCACATGCGTGGCCGGCCCTCGTCATGGGGATGTCCCTGCTTAGCAAGCGCAGCGCCTACTGGCTGGCACCCGGCTTGCGTGTCCCACGCTCTGCCATCCGCTTCTTCACGGTTTCTTGTTGCTCAGGCGTCAGGATCGCCATGATTTTCTCGCGGAGGTTCTTGTTCATCTCCTCCATCGACTTGCGCGACTCTTCCTGCTTCTTCTTCTGTTCGTCGGTCAGCTTCAGGGCCTTCTCGATGGCTTCGCGGGACTCCTCCCGACTCTTGCCGGCGTCCCGTGCCGCCTTCATGGCTTCCTCGCGGGCCTTTTTCTGCTCGTCCGTCAGGACGCTGGACATCTTCTCGTAAGCTTCCTTCAGCTTCGGTCCCTGCTCCTTCTTCAGCTCTTCCAGCTTGGCCTTCTGGGCGTCACTCAGTTCCAGGCCCCTGACGATCATGTCAATCATGTTGAACTGGCCCTGACCTCGTCCTCCGGCTCCGGGACCGCCCGGACCTCGCCGCGGCTGATCCGCGGCAGACAGATTGCTGACGAGCGCCACCGACGCGGCCAATGCCAATACGCTGCACAAAACTCTCATTACCACGCTCCCTTACTGCAAAACGGTGAAAAGACTGTGACCGGGCCACCTCGGCCCAAGGCCACCCAAAGCCCCAGACGTTAAACACCAGCCGCGGGCGTAGGTCTCGGGAGTTCTTGCATTGTCCTTTAACCGCCAGCCGGAGGAGACGGCAGAAATACTGGCACGCACAGGAGTGGGATAGGTTTCCAGCCTGTCAAATACGTAGTCCAAGCAAACGCGGAAGCCGGAAATGCACAGAACTTGACAGGCTAGCAGCCTATCCCACGACTTTTTCAGCAGGCGCCAGAGGCGAAACCCCGTACGCCTGCGGACGTGTTCTACCGAAACGTGGCCTCAATGACATCCTTTTGGATCCCCGACTGGCCCATGGCGAACGCCTGGGTTACCTGGGGGTTGAAATAGACGATCAGTCCGTAGATGGCCAAGGCGATGGCTGTGGGTGCACAGTAACACGAGAACACGGTCGCCATCCCGCCGAACATCGCCACCATCCCTAAGACTCGGCGGCGATACTTCAGATTTCCCATGCCGGCCACGATACGCAGCGTGGCCACGACGAGTAAGAGCAGGCCCAGGCTCCCATAGACGGACCCCATGATCCATTGGAATTGCTCAGGCGATGGCCCGCCCGGCGGTCGCCCGCTGCCCTGGAGTTGCGTTCTCATCAGGATCGGCATGACGAAAGCCATGACGAACAGAAGCAGCCCCATGACGGATTCCAACACGCCTTGGACGATCATCAGGATCGCGACCACCAGGACGTGCCCGATCAGACCCCGGCCCGGCGACAGAGGGACGCCGAGGCCTGCCTCCACTCCAGCAGCAATCGGTGTCTGGTAGGGGTTATCGCGAAATGGGTTGTTCGCGTCGGAGGGTCCTTGCGAGCCGAACGGGTTGGCCGAGGAATTGTCTGTCGACATTGAACTGCCTGCCTAGGGTTAGAGTCTGAGGCTGCGTCATGCTCGCCGGGTATGCACCTTTTGTAGGTCAGCCTTTCCAGGCTGACGTCAGGCTGGAAAGCCTGACCTACTTGGTTGCGGCCCACGCCACGGCGTTCCGCATGATCTTCCGCATGTGCTCGTCGAAGAAGTGTGGGTAGGTCTCCTTCGTTCATCGTGCGGTTCCTTTCCGGGGGGCTGAAACTTGTTCGTGGAATCGCGTCATGCGACTCCATGATACGGCTGCCGCAAGCTTACGAATAGACCGGGGCGACAGCGACGCACCAACCCCAAGTAGCGAAGCATTTGCCTGTCAAGAAACGACTCCGTGATTTCGTTGTGGAGCGGACTTTAGTCCGCTCGTAGCAGGGCTCTCCAGAGCCGTGCAGTTGTGGCGGAAATCTGCTGGCGGATTATTTGCCGGCCTGGGACTTCTGCTATACTGATCGCCGAACTCAGTTCCCCGTCAGATCGAGAACAGCACTTTTGCGAATTAGGGAAAAGCAATGAGTCACCCACGTCTTACCTCGCTTCGCTCTTCACGGACGACAAGTCAACGACGCAACGCCGAGCGACGAAGGCGCCGTTCTGTCAGGTTGTTTGAACGCCTCGAGGACCGGAACCTGCTGTCCGGCGATGCCTGGGGGGGCATCAACGCCTTGAACGGTGGTGAAGGCGAGTCTAGCCCCACGGACGTGGTGCGTTACAGCTTGACGGTGTCGGACACCACGAACGTCGCCTTGCCCACCAATCCGGACGGAAGTTTCGCGGTAACCAAGGGACAGACGTTCCGACTCCACGGCTCGCTCCAAGACGTGCGGAACATTGAGGCGGGGGCGGGATCCACGGGCGTATTCGCCGCTTACATGAACGTGGCGGCGGCAAATAGCAACCTGATCGCCCTGCGGTATGGTGAGACGCAGCAGTTGCTGTTCGTCCCGACGACCACCAATCAGGTGGCGGATACCATTACCGGCACATTCACGTTGACCTTCCAAGGACAGACGACGCAGGCGATCAATGCGGAGGCCACCATCGCCCCACCGCTGAAGTCGCGAGCGCAGTTGATCCAGGACGCCCTGACGGCTTTGCCGAACATCGGAGCAGGCAACGTGGAAGTCACGAAGTCGTTGACCAACGACAATGGGTTCAACATCCGCTTCGTCAATAGTTGGGGGGAACGAGACGTGCCCCCCATTACTGGCGACTTCAGCTCGCTTACGCATCTGCAATCGGGCGGTGTCACGGATAACTTCTACCCGGCCGACCTCAGCAATCCGGGAACGTTTGCCGGTTCCTTTGCTCACGTGAGCCCCTACATCAATGGCCCCTCGCCATCGGCGGACTCACCGGTCCCCGCCTCGGGTGGTTTCCCGCTCGCCGAAGTTGGCTCGTTCTTGCAGGGTTTCACTGTCACACAACCCGGCGGTGAGAAAGAGTTCTTTACGGTGGACATCCAGGCGCAGTTGCCGGGCGAGGTCGACTTCTGGGGCGCCTTACCATCGACGCCGACGGGACATGAAACGCTGATCTTTCCGTCCAGCGGCGGCGGCACCAAGTTCACGGTGGATCCGCAGTTCATCGGGTTCGTGCAGGATTCAACGACGCCTCTCCGCTTGAAGATTACGGCGGCCGTGGTGGCCGGAACCTCGCAGTTCACCGTCGCCGAAGACTCGGACACCACCGCCTTGAATGTGCTCGCAAACAGTCAGGTGATTGTCTCTGCGGGCGGTGTGGGCAATCCGGTACTGGATCCGAATGGCCTTGGTCGGCTCAGCAAACCTGGCGCGATTCAGATCTCGGCGGGAAAGGTCAACTACGCTCCCGCCCCCAACTACAACGGGACGGTCACGTTCACCTACACGGTGAACGACCAAGCCACCCCCACGCCGCACTCGGACACGGGGACGGCGACCATCACGGTCACCGCGGTGAACGACGCCCCCGTGGCCGGGAACCCGTCCGTCAGCACCGGCGTAGGCAAGCCGGTGGCGGTGAACCTGACGGCCTGCGATGTGGAACAGGACCCGCTGACGTTCACCGTCCTGACGCAGCCGACTCACGGGATGCTAAGCGGCACCGCGACAGACTTGACGTACACGCCGGAAGCTGGTTACGTCGGGACCGACCACTTCACGTTCCAGGCGAATGATGGTCAGGCGGATTCGAACGTCGCCACGGTGACGATCACCGTCAGCGAGACCCCTCCTCCATGGCAGAATCCGGTCAACCCGTTCGACGTGGATGCCGACGGGGCGGTGGAGCCGCTGGATTATGTCGTGTTGATCAACGCCATAAATGATTATGGTGCTGGCTCCTCGCCGCTGTCGCTGTATTTGGATGTCAGCGGCGATGGGGTTTTGACGCCGCTAGACGTCCTCTTGGTCATGAACCAGCTCACGACGCAAGGTTGCTCTCCGCCTGCCTCCGTGGCCGAACGGCAGGACGTGGCACCTGGCGCCGACGTGGTGGCGGTCTTCCAACTCGAAGTCACGGACTTGGCAGGGAATCTGCTTACGCAGGCCGAGGTCGGAGACGCGGTCCAACTGCGGATCTACGCAGTTGACAACCGTCCCAGTTTTCCGGGTGGTGTCGCCGCGGGCTTTCTCGACGTGCGTTACGATCCGGCGCTGGTCTCCGTGGCCGGAGCCGTGCAGCCTGGCGACCACTATACGGTGGTAGCCTCGGGCGACACGTCGCTGCCGGGGCTGATCGATGAGGTGGGAGGGGGCGCCAATTCCTTTAGTCTTCCCCACAAGAGCCTGCTGGCCACGCTTCCCTTCACCGTCGCGGGCACCGGCGTGGTGACGTTCCAGGGCGGGGCGGCGGACGTCGTTCCGTGTCACGACGTGCTCGTCTTCGGCAGCAACGCGGCGGTCCCGCTGGATATGATCCAGTACGGCACGGCCAGCCTGACGCTCTCGGCCAGGAACAATCACGCCCCCATCGCCGTGGACGCGTCCGCCAGCACCGGTGTCGGCAAGCCGGTGGCGGTGAACCTGACGGCCTACGATGCGGACTCCGACCCGCTGACCTTCACGGTCCTGACACCCCCGGCGCACGGCACGCTGAGTGGCACGGCACCCAACTTGGTCTACACGCCCTATGCCGGTTACACAGGCGGGGACAGCTTCACCTTCAAGGCGAACGACGGGCTTGTCGACTCGAACGTGGCCACCGTCGCCATCAGCGTCGCTGTTTCACCTACGGACGTGGTGCGTTACGGCTTGACGGTGACGGACACCTCGAATGTCGCCCTGCCCGACACCAACCAGGACGGAATTCCCGATGTCACGCAGGGACAAACATTCCGACTCCACGGAACGCTCCAGGACGTGCGGAGCATTCTGGGCGGTACCTCCACGGGCGTGTTCGCCGCCTACCTGGACGTGTTGGGGACAAACACCAACCTGATTGCCCTACGGTATGGTGAGACGCAGCAGTTGCTGTTCGTCCCGACCACCACCAATCAGGTGGCGGATACCATCACCGGCACGTTCACGCTGACGTTCCAAGGACAGACAACGCAGGCGATTAACGCCCGGTTCACCATCGACTTAGACACCGGCGAAGTGTTGAAGTCGCGAGCGCAGTTGATTCAGGACGCCCTGGCGGCTTTGCCGAACATCGGAGCAGGCAACGTGGAAGTCACGAAGTCGTTGACCAACGACAATGCGTTCAACATCCGCTTCGTCAATCGTTGGGGGGAACGAGACGTGCCCCCCATGACTGGCGACTTCAGCTCGCTCACGCATCTGCAAACTGGCGTTGTCGTGGACGACTTCTACCCGGCCGCCCTCAGCAATCCGGGATCGTTTGCCGGTTCCTTTGCTCACGTGAGCCCCTACATCAATGGTCCCTCGCCATCGGCGGACTCACCGGTTCTCGCCCCGGGTGGCTCTCCGCTTGCCGAAGTCGGCTCGTTCTTGCAGGGTTTCTCTGTCACACAACCCGGCGGCAAGAAGGAGTTCTTTACGGTGGACATCCAGGCGCAGTTGCCGGGTGAGGTCGACTTCTGGGGCGCCTTACCATCGACGCTGACGGGACATGAAACGCTGATCTTTCCGTCCAGCGGCGGCGTCGGCACCAAGTTCACGGTGGATCCGCAGTTCATCGGGTTCGTGCAGAATTCAGTGAGCCCCCTCCGCTTGATGATTAACGCTTCGGTGCCCGAGCGCTTTACGTCCACGCCGCCGACCAAGGCGTTCGTCGATTCGCTACTGACGTATGACGCACAGACTACAAACGAGGGGCAAGCGGGATGTTCCTACTCGCTGGTGAATGCGCCGACGGGCGCGGCGATCGACGCAGCGACGGGGTTGCTTATCTGGACGCCCACGGCCGTCCAGGCTGGCAATCAAAGTTTCGCAATCCGTCTCACGGATGGGGCCGGCAACGCCGTGGAACAGGTCCTGAATATCCAGGTCGTCCAGGCTTCTGTAAAACTGCGTCTGCAGCCGACGGATTTGAGTGGTAACCCCATTTCCCACGTGAGCCTCGGATCCCCCTTCCTGCTGCAAGTGTTTGCCCAGGACGTCCGCTCCAGCGCCTCATCGTCCGGCGGTGTGTTTGCGGCCTACATGAACGTGGCCTTCGACCCGACGCTCGTTTCCCCCGTGGGTGAAACGCTCAACGACATTACGTTTGCGCCCCCGTATACCAACGGAAAAGCGGGCACTTTCACGTCCGGGGCCATCCACGAAGTGGGCGCCTTCGCAGGCACCAGTCCCGTGGGCACGGTGGACCAGCTGATGTTCAGCGTCACCATGACCCCCGTGCAGGTCGGGACCGTCAACTTCACAGGATCACCCGCCACCGCCCTCGTCCACGAAATCGTGGTCTGGGACCAAAATACGGCCGTTTCCCCGGATCTCGTGAATTTCGTCAGCGGCACTCTGACCATCGATTCCGGCGTCATTGCCTACGACGACACGTTCCATGTCGACCAGCACAGCAGTGGCAATAGCCTGCCCGTCCTGACTAACGATATCAACCATCAAGGCGGCACGCTCACGGTCTTTGCCGTCGGTGCAACGGACCATGGCGGAACCGTCGCGATCGCGCCGGACAATCAGCATCTGCTTTACACACCGGCCGCGAACTTCTCCGGCCAAGAGCAATTCACCTATACGCTCAGCAACGGTCAGTCCACGAGCACCGCGACCGTGACGGTCCAGGTGATCGATTCATCCACGGACGTGGTGCGTTACAGCTTGACGGTGACGGACACCTCGAATGTCCCCTTGCCCGACACCAACCAGGACGGAATTCCCGATGTCACGCAGGGACAAACGTTCCGACTCCACGGAACGCTCCAGGACGTCCGGAGCATTCTGGGCGGTATCTCCACGGGCGTGTTCGCCGCCTACATGGACGTGGCGGCGGCAAATAGCAACCGGATTGCCCTGCGGTACGGCGAGACGCAGCAGTTGCTGTTCGACCCAACGACCACCAATCAGGTGGCAGATACCATTACCGGTATCTTCACGCTGACGTTCCAAGGGCAGACTACGCAGGCGATCAATGCGGAGCACGCCTTCGACGCAAACACGGGCAACGTGCTGAGGTCGCGAGCTCAGTTGATTCAGGACGCCCTGGCGGCTTTGCCGAACATCGGAGCAGGCAACGTGGAAGTCACGACGTCGTTGACCAACGACAATGCGTTTAATATCCACTTCGTCAATGGTTTGGGGGAACGTGATGTGCCCCTCATGACTGGCAACTACAGTGCGCTCACGCATCTGCAATCTGGCGGTGTCACGGACAATTTTTACCCGGCCGACATCAGCCATCCGGGAACGTTTGGCAGTTCCTTTGCTCATGTGAGCCCCTACATCAATGGCCCCACGCCATCGGTGTTCTTACCGGTTCCCGCCCCGGGTGGCTCTCCGCTCGCAGAGGTCGGCTCGTTCTTGGATGGTTTCAGTGTCGCGCAACCTGCCGGCCAGAAAGAGTTCTTTACGGTGGACATCCAGGCGCAGGTGCCGGGTGAGGTCGACTTCTGGGGCGCCTTACCATCGACGCCAGCGGGACATGAAACGATTGTCTTCCCGTCCGGCGGCGGCAACCCTCTCGCGGTGGATCCGCAGTTTATCGGGTTCGTGCAGGATTCAGCGAGCCCCCTCCGCGTGATGATTACGCCGCCGGTGACCGCTCCATTGGTCCGGATTCGGCTGGCCACGACGGATCTGCAGGGGCAGCCCATCACGCACATCGCGCAAGGGGAGGCATTCCTGCTTGAAGCCTATGTTCAGGAACTCGCGACTTCGACCCATCCTCAGCCGCAAGGTGTGTACTCGGCGTACTTCGACGTGAATTACGCTGCCGGTTTGGTGTCGTCTCTCGCCCAAGACGTTTCCGACATCGCCTTCAGCTCCCTGTACACGAATGGCCAGTCCGGGAGCTTTGCCACCCCCGGTTTGATCGACGAAGTGGGATCGTTCTACACCCCCCAGACGCCCCCCGGTGCCTCGGAACGGCTCCAGTTCTCGATCTCCATGGTGGCCCTAGGTATCGGTCAAGCGACATTCACAGCTGATCCGGCCGACATCTTCTCTCACGAGGTTTTGGTCTTCGACGGGCCAATCGTCCCGGTATCGCCGGACGCGTTGTTGTTCCTGTCGACCCAACTGATGATCGACCCCCCGGCCAACCATGCGCCGGTGGCGACGGACGACAATTACCGCACCGACGAGGACACACCGCTGGTGATTGACGCGACGCAGGGGCTATTGACCAACGACAGCGACGCCGAGGGAGATCCGTTGCAGGTGACGGCCGTGGACGTTACCGGGATGCATGGCCAGCTGACGTGGTCTGCGGACGGGAGCTTCACTTACCATCCGCCCCTGGACTTCAACGGCCGCGACAGTTTTACGTACCTGGCGCATGACGGCCTGGAGCACTCGAATCCGGCCACAGTCACCATTACGGTCACACCGGTGAACGATGCACCCGTGATCCAGGTGCCGGGGGCGCTGATCGTAAATGAGGACACGAACTTGGTAATGCCCGGGCTCCAGGTGAACGACGTGGACGCAGGCGCCAGCGCGATTCAAGTCACGTTGTCGGCGAGTCACGGGACGATTTCGGTCGCGCCGTTGGCGTCCATGACGGGGAATGGGACGGGGCGTGTCGTACTCACGGGCACGCTGGCGGACATCAACGCCAGCTTGACCGGCGGCCTGACGTATCGCGGGACGGCGGACTTCAACGGGGCCGACGCGTTGGTGATCGCGGCGAACGATCTGGGCAACTCGCCGCCGCCCGCCCGGCAGGTGTTCGCGACGATTCCGCTGACGGTGCAGGCGGTGAATGATCCGCCGGTCGCTCGCGACGACACCTACAGCACGAATGAAGACACGCTGCTGGTCGTGCCGGCGTCCGGCGTGTTGGCTAATGACACGGATGTGGATCTGGGCACTACGCTGACTGTGACGGCGGTGGACACCAGCGGTTTGGTGGGCACGTTGAATTGGCAATCCAACGGCAGCTTCACCTTTGATCCCCGCGGGGCGTTTGACTTCCTGCCGGCCGGTCAGACGGCTACGGGCACGGCGGTCTACACGATCAGCGACGGGAACGGCGGCACGGCGCACGCTACGGTGACCGTGACGATCGCGGGAGTAAACGATCCACCGGTGGCCAACAACCAGACGCTGGAAACCAATTACTACACCAGCAAGAACATCACGCTGACCGCCACCGATGTTGACAACATCGCGAACTCGCTGACCTACACCGTCGTGACGCCGCCGGCGCATGGCAGCCTCAGCGGCACCGCGCCCCACCTCACCTACATGCCGACGGCAAACTACCGGGGCGGAGATAGTTTCACATTCCAAGCCAATGACGGGCGGGCGAATTCGCAGATCGCTATGGTAGCCCTGACCATCGGCGGAGTTGGCCCGGACAGCTTCGAACCAAACGAAGCGGCGGAGACGGCGGCAGATCTGGGCGTCATCCAGGGCGTCCGCCAGGAGGATTCCTTGACGGTGCACGTTCCGAGCGACGTGGATTGGTTCCAGTTCCAGACGGTCGCCACCGGCAATGCGTTGTCCCAAGTCTCGGTGGCCTTCGAGCAGGCTCTGGGCAATTTGAACCTTGAGCTGTATCGCCAGGAGCCAGGCAGTCGGGTGGCGGTCGGAACCAGCGTGATTTCGGTTAACGGAAAGCAGGTCAGTCTGGCGGGACTGGCGGCAGGAACCTACTTGGTCCACATCAGCGGCGAGACGGGCGCGACCTGTCCCGACTATACCCTGCGGATTGAGGCTCCTTACGCATTGCTGATTCCCCCCGATGCTTTTGAGCCGAACGAGACGTGGCAGACAGCGAGAAACTTGCAGGTCGTGGAAGGGCAGATCCGCTGGGGAGGCTTGACCGTCCATGCCGCGGGTAACGAGGATTGGTATCGCTTCGAGACACGCACGGTCGGTGATTCGCAGTCCGCCGTATCGATCGAGTTCCAGCAGCTGTTGGGGGACCTGGACCTGAGCGTGTACCGCTTCAATGCGGCCACTCCGGACGTCCTCTTGGTCGTGAGTAATTCGGCTGGGGTCGGAGATGGAGAGCGGGTAAGTCTGCTCAGACAGCCTGCGGGCATCTTCTATGTGTGCGTGCTGGGGCACGGGAACGCCACGAATCCGGCTTACGTGCTGCAACTTGCGGCTCCCGTCGCAGCGCTTCCGCCAGATCGATTCGAACCCAACGACAGCTCGGCCACGGCAGCCGACCTGGGAGCGATCGAAGGTTCCAGGCAGGAGTCCGGCTTGACGGTGCACCTGCCGGGCAACGCAGACTGGTATCGCTTCGACACGCTGGCGATAGGCGATCGTGAGTCGTCGGTCGCGGTGACGTTCGATCAGTTGTTGGGGCCCTTGAGCCTGAGCGTGGTTCGCCAAGAAGCGGGACAACTGGTGGCAGTAGGCAGTGCCGCTGCCGCCGGGAACGAACAGCGGATCAGCCTGTTCGGGCAGCCTGCGGGCACCTACTTCGTGCAGGTCGTCGGCTTCGACAATGCGACCAGTCCGAATTACACGCTGGACATCCTGGCATCGTTTACGGCCGGGATCCCAGCGGACAAGTATGAGCCGAACGACACGCGGGCGACAGCCACCGAGCTGTCCGCCTTCACCGGACAACTGCGGCTGGACGACTTGACGGTGCATGAGAGCGGCAACGCGGATTGGTTCCGCTTCCAGAGTCTCGAAACCGGCAGTGAAGGCGACGGGGTGACACTGAACATGTTGGGGGCCGGCGATCTTGATCTGCAGCTGTACGATGCAAACGGCAACTATCTGGCAGGCTCTTTCAGCGTGGGTGATACGGAGCATGTCAGCTTGGCGAAGCTGCCGAAGGGGACCTACTGCATTGAGGTGACCGGCTTCGCCGGGGCGACCAACTCCAACTACTCGCTGGTCATTGATCCGCCGCAACGGTCCGTGCAGATTCCCCCGGACATCGCCGAGCCCAATGATTCGCGTCAGGCTGCCTACGACTTGCGCCTGGTGGAAGGCCAAGTCTCGCCGTTGCCCCCGTTGACCATCCACCGCCCGGGCGACGAGGACTGGTTCAGCTTCCAGACCACCAGCGAAGCGAGTCGCACGCACTTCGTCCGGATCGACTTTCCCAACGCGATGGGCGATCTGGCCTTGGCGTTATACGATGCGTCCGGAAACCCGCTGCGCGTCTCCCAAGGCCAAGCCGACTACGAGCAGATCAACCTCGGAGGCTTGCCGGCGGCGACGTATTACCTCCGCGCGTACGGCGTCGCCGACGCCACCAATCCCAAGTACACCCTCAGTTTCTGGGCTCCGGAACACAATGCCGGCCTGCTGCCCGACCGCTTCGAGTCCAACGACTCACTGGCCACCGCGTACAATTTCCGCCAGCTCACACAATCCCTGACCGAAGCGAATTTGACGATCCACAGTTCGATCGATCAGGACTGGTTCGAATTCACGACCACGGCTACCGGGCAAGCGGGGCACAACGTACGGATACAGTTCCAGCACGCCCTGGGTGACTTGGATTTATTCCTGTGGAATGCCCAGCAAGCCAAGCCGCTTGCCTCGTCGCAGGGGACCAGCGATGGGGAACAAGTCTCTCTGGCCGGTCTACCAGCGGGGACGTATTACGCGCAGGTGGTCGGGTACGGCGGCGCCACCAGTCCGGATTATACCCTGACGGTTGAGCCGCCAGTCACACTACCGCTCTTGCCCGACCGCTTCGAGCCCAACGCGACGCCGCAGGCAGCCACGGTTTTGCGTAGCGACGCGAGCGGACAGGTCTTGACCGGCTCCCAAATTCTGCAGGATCTGACAATCCATGGCCCGGACGACAGCGACTATTATTGTTTCACGACAGCCGGGACGGGCCTGCTGGGGAACGGCGTCAGCCTGCTGTCTCAGTCCGCCAACGGGGCCCTGGGCATGGAACTTCTGGATGCCCAAGGCAAGCTGCTGGCCGTTGCGAATGGACCCGTTGACGTCGAGCATATTTCGTTCGCCAACTTGCTTGCCGGGACCTATTATCTGCGGGTCTTTGGCATGGCTGGAGCGACCAATCGTTATGATCTGTCTTTGGACGTGCCGCGCTCGGCTGATCCGGCGGGGGATGTTGGCGATTGGACTGTGCTCGTGTACATGACCGCCAGTGATCTGACTGAGGCTGCGTTCGACGATGTGAACGAGCTGGAAGTGGCGGCCGCGAGTTTGCCGGGTTCCGTCAAGCTGGCTCTGTTGTGGGACCAGAGTTCCAAGTTCCCCACGTATCCTACGGGCGGCGGCACGCAGAGTGCGTGGGGTACTACCGGCCGCGCCCTCGTGGTCGGAGACACCGATCCGACGCGCATCGCCACGACCTTCGAAATCTTACCGGAACAGAATACCGGCGATCCGGCGACCCTGCAAAATTTCCTGCACTGGGCCAAGACCGTCGCCCCGGCGCGGAATTATGCGCTGATTATGTGGGACCATGGCAGCGGGCTGGGCGGGTTCAACTTCGACAATGCCGATCTGCAACAGACGCCTGACAATTTAACCACCATCGAGTTCGCCGGCGTCTTGCAGCAGTCCGACCCGCACATCCAACTCGTGGCGTTTGACGCGTGTTTGATGGGCACGGCCGAGGTCGGGTACTCGATACGCAACCTGACCGATGTGCTGGTGGCCTCGCAGGAGGTCGTCGCGGCAGCCGGTTACGACTATACCACGGTGTTCGAACCGCTGTACGTGCACCCGGAGTCCGTCGGTGCGGAAGAACTGGGTACGGCCTTGGTACGCAGCTTCGAACAGCAATACGGCAACACCAGCAGCACCAGTGACACCCTGTCGGCGATGCGGACGGGTGGCTACGACGCGTTGGCGGCTGCCTTGAACGTCTTGGTGACCGCTACCGACTCGGCTACGTCCAGCGATCTCACGCTCCTGCGGGTGGCCCGTAATTCAGCCACGCACTACGCCTATAGCTACCTCCGCGACTTGGGTAGCTTTCTGGCTCGCATTCAGGACGAGCCGCTGCTGTCGGCGGGACTTCGGCAGGCGGCCACCGGCGCCCTGGGCGCCCTGGCGGGTCTGGTGGTGGCCCAGACGGCGGACGAGCTGAGTAGTTCGGGCGCGTCGATCTTCCTGCCCAGGGACGGCCGCGACGTGAGTAGCTATACGGTGGCGTACGCCGCCTTCGAGGCGGCCACCCACTGGTCCCGCTTCCTGAATCGGCTGGGCGTCAGCGGTCCGCCGGAGAGTGGCATCGGCGGGGGACGTGGTTTGCTGACCGAGGACTGGGCCGAACCCAACGATGTTCCTGCGGAAGCCTTCGATTTGCACCGCGTGGGCGGGGCCGGCAATCTCTACCAGAGTTTGAATTTACAGTCCGCCGCGGATACCGATTGGTTCCGGTTCACGCTGGATGCGGCCGCAGGTACTGCGGACCGCGTGCTCGTTACACCCAGTGCAGGGGCTCCGGCTCTGACGCTCGAAGTCTGCGACCCGCTTGGCACCAGCGTGTTGAGAACGGTCACCGGCACGGGGCCGCAGAGTCTCAACTTGAGTGGCCTGGCGGCGGGGGTGTACCTGATCCACGTCGATTCGAACGCGGAAGTGCCTTCCTACACCCTCACGATCGATGCCCCGGTGGCCGGAGAAATCGCGGATTGGGCCGGAAACAATGCCACCTCGAACAAGGCTTATCCCCTCGGGTTGATCGACAACCAGGCGCTGTTTAGCGGGCTGGGGTTGGCTGTCGGCATGGAAGATTGGTTCACCTTTGCGACACCCCGTTTGGCCGAGGTACTGCAGTTCGGGTTGACGATTTCCGTCGGCCAGGGCGGAGTCTTCACGGCCGAACTGCGGAAGGAGCATGGAAGCTTAGTAGGCACCGCGACGGGCTCCGGCACCTTGTTTCTGCCCTTTACTCCCAGTGGGGCCGGCGAGAATTACACTCTTCACATCACCAACGGATCGAATCAAGGTGGCGCATCCGGCGAACCCGCAGGGAGCATCGGCTACAACCTGCTGTTCCAGACACTGGATAACTACTGGCATAACGCGGTCGCTCCGTGCGACGTGTCGAACGATGGGGAGATAGTGCCCCTGGACGTGTTGATCGTCATCAACTACCTCAACAGTCACCCGGACGTCGCGTTGCCGGCCCCGGACGTGGGTACCCGGCAACCGAGCTACGACGTGAACAATGACGGCATGTGCACGCCTACCGATGTACTCACCGTAATCAACTACTTGAACGGTAGCCGTATTGCGTCGGAAGGGGAGGCTTCATTTGTCACAGCGGTGACTCTGCCGGTTGCGCAAGTTCAGGCCATTCTGATACTCGAGGCGGCCGCGGTGGACGCTTCGCACCTGTCGCGGGTGAGTCAGGATTTGGCGGCGGCTAAGCCTCGGGTGCTCGATCGGGGAGCCGCCCTGGTTTCACCGCCGAGCCCGGTGCCCGGTTTCGCCTCCGGGACTCCCGATCGCGAGACGGGTCTGACTGTTCGTAGTCTGCGGCGTGTCTCGGACGAACAGGTCGCGACGTCCTTGGAATCGGCTGTCCTGAACTTGGATGACGTACTCCAGGACATCGCGCCGGATATTGCCAAGCGTTGGCAAAGCCTCCCGTCGCCATACCAGGAGAGGTGACACTTGAGATGTACAGGTTTGGCGGTGAAGTTTGGTGCAACACGTGTCATCTTGGCAGTCCTAACCGCAGAATACCCGAAGAATCAAGTGATGGCACCAGAAGTCGGAGCCGGGACCCCGCCTTCCGACTGTCTGCCGTCGGTGCTGCGATACACGGTGCGGACGATTCGGGAAGTGCGGGTGCGGAAGCAGCGGTTGACCGATTCGTCCGGCGATGTTTTCTAGTGCGTGTTGCGGATTGCCAGAGAGCAGGTATCCGAGCATGGCCCCTTCGAGCGAGAACGCGGCGTAACGGCCGGTGAGAAAGTTGTCTTGGATTTCGCGGACGTACTCGCGAAGGTCAGCCTCGTGGGCCAGCACCTTGCCTTCCATGGGCCAGACGCAGTTCGGGTCTTCGTACCAAGCGAAACCGATGTCCGGTTGAGGAGAACGTCCCTTGCCACGCTTTCGCTTCGCGTGCTCCGGCGGCTCATCGGCCACGCGAAACGGCTCGTCGCCGGTCTTGCACTGATCGATCCGCAGGGCCAGCAGATGGTTGAGCGATTCCTCTTTGGCCTCGTCGGCGGTGGACATCGATACCTGGCTCAGGTCCTTTTCCCACATCAAGTCGTATCCACGCCAAACCAAGTCGAGCAACAGACGCGACTGGTCGGCACACCAACACTGCGCGACGTTTTGAAACAGCGGGGTATCTGGCCAGCGCCGCTGGAAGTAGGTGGCGCGCGTCATCTCCGCTTCCGTCCTTTCGCCTGGCCAGTCGCCGCGGTCTGCCAAGACGCCAGATCCGCAGCCACCTCATCGGCGTCGCGCAGAGCAGCAGAACGCGTCCAGTAACGGATTCGATCGGGTTTGACAACGTAGATCGTCGGGACGCGTTTTCCGGAAATCCGCGCCTCGTCGTAAACGCGAGCGGTCCGCTGGAAGAAGATCCCGCCGCGCTGGCCGTCCGGCGTGCGAAGAAACTTTTCGTCGAGTTCCAGCAGGAGTTCGCACAGGTCTGCCGAATCAATCTGCTCCACATCGACCGGTTCATCGCGTCTGAGATCGAGATGAATGGCCACCATCCGCACGGGCAGCCGCGCGTCGAGAGCGTCCTGATAGATCGTGGCACAGACGGGCTGCTCTTGTCCGAAGCCGGCCTTCAGGACACGCAGGAAGTATTCACAGTACGGGGCAAGCTGCGGTTCACGAGTAAGACCGATATCGCTTTCGCGTCCTTGACAGGTCGGTCGCCGGCCTGGGGAACCCGGACTTCCGTGGAAATCCGGCAGCGTAATCTGGAACGCGTCCTCGACCAATGCCCATTCGGCGTCGCGAAGGCCCAGCAGTCGGCGGACCTCCGAGTCCACAGCATCGACGTCTGACGGCGTCCGAAAGGCATCGTCGGCGGCCGGGAGGGGGACCGACAGGATGTCGTCGACGGTGGCGTTGGGGCGGTAAGAAGCAATTCGGCCGCTTGTCAGTAGCAGAAAATAGACAGCAGCGATGCTGTTGTATGAGATTGCCGCTCCGTCGAGCTTGCGGCCGAGGTTCTTGCGGAAATGAATGGAGACGTAGTTTTGCGAGCAAAGCACGCCGCGTTCCTTCGGCGCATTGACGACGCGAGCACCTTGGATACGTCCGCTACGCCGCGTCCAGCTTCTCTTGATTACAAACTGCGGAACCTTGAACGCGGTCAAATCCGTCAGGCGATGGGTCCAAGGATCCTTATTGATCGGTAGTTGCGCGGCATCGATTTCCAATAACGCACATTCGGGGAACTCAGGAGGTTCAAGCATTGGCCAACCACAGATGGCCTCGTGCTTGATGGAACGGCTACCGCGCTCGATTCCGTTCCGGCAGATCGCATCGCCAGATTCGACCGATTGCTTCAGACTGGGCATTTCGGCGAGCTTGCGGATCAGGGCGAAATCACGCCTTCCGCCCCACGCCAATGCCGTCCAGACGAAGGGTTCTCCTGCCGCCTCGTCTGGCCAAACCTGTGCCATATCGTGGGGTTCAATGACGATGGCGTAACTACTCTCGGCGCTCTCTGCGCCGCCTGCCGGCTTGACCTGTTTGGGTGACATGTACACCAGCGGCTGATCGTCCGGCGCGGTCGGCCGCATCGTGACGATACACGGCGGCGAAGTAGCGCTCTCGAACAGTTCAAACCGGAGTGTCGAAAGATTGACGACCTCCTCTACCTTGTACTGTGTGAACAGTTTCTCACGAAACCGGCTGGCCGGTCCGCTCCGATTGAACAACAGCGAACTGGCAGGCTGGATCATCGACACGCGACCATTCCGTTTCGTCAGCGCCGCTGCTTTGCCCAAGAATAGTGTTCCGATGCACTTGTTGGCGATGGGCCATTTCCGTTCCGGATGGTCAGCCCACTCGCGTGCCGCCTCAGTTTCGGTCTTGTCGCCCCACGGAGCGTTGCCAATCACAAGGTCGTAGGTCGGGCCGTCGCGTTGACTGCTGAAGCCAACCCGGTCCTCCTGGAAAAAATCCGCGTCGATCAACTGCCGGCCGCGGAGCCGCGGGAACTGAGTGTTCTTAAGATAAGACTTCGGATCGATCTCGTCGCACATCGTCAGGTACAAGCTAAACGACGCGACACGCACGGCGTGTGGATCGATGTCCACGCCGAACAGGTTTTGCTTGAGTAGCTGTTTCAACAGCTTCGTGGAAGGTTTCTGACCGGGATGGGCGTTCTTCCAGCGTTGGATCAAGCGTTGGTACGCCTTGACCAGGAAGATTCCAGAGCCGCAAGCAGGATCCAGGACTCGGAGGTTCCACGTGTCGCCATTCCAGGGCAGAACCTCGTCCAGCATGAAATCAACCAGGTAAGACGGCGTGTAGTGCGCACCCTTGGTGGTCACGAACTCCTCGTAGATGCTGCTCATGAATTCCAGCGGAATTACGTCGAACGAGTACTGCCGCCAAAGGGCTCGCTGTCGGCCGCGCAATCGTCCCCCAACGAAGTCCGCCAGCGTTCGCAGATGCGGCGACCGTACGCGGCCCATTTCCTCACGCCACTCCGCCTCCCGCTCGAACTCCGTCTCACCTTTGCCGGGGAAGAGATCTCCATTAAATTTGTCGTTCAACCAGCGGAAGAACCGATAGGCTTCGTCGTAGTCACTCAGGATGGACTCCAGCGAACCGTGGAGTTGCCGAAGATACCCCTCGTCCCGTAGTCGCGCGAGTAACGACGGATTGAGCGCAGCGCGTCCTTTGCTGTCCGTGCGATCAAACAGAAACTGGATAAACACGACCCGGGCCAGCAGGTCGTGGATCGTGTCGTCCGTCAGTTCCTGCTTCTTCAGCCGCTGCCGCACAGCCGTGAGTTCGTCCAGCAGGGCACGATCCGCACGTCCATCGCGGCGAAAGCGATCGGGGAATTGGCGATAGAAATCGCCGGAGGCCAACCGCACCCAATGCAGTGCGTGAGCGGCCTGCTGGGACGGTCCGAGTTCCCGTGCGAGATCGAGTTGCGCCGGCTCGATTTCGGCACCCAGGGTGCCAAACAGACCGGCATCTTCGGCCGGAGGCTCGCAGCAGGTCCAGGTCCTGACCAGATGTGGTTCGATGGTGACAAGCAAGGGGCTGCGCGCGAAGTTCCATGCCAGGCGATGCGCCAGGGCAAGCGTCCGCGGCTCGACCGCCCGGCCAAATTCGCAAACCACCGCGATCGGCGCCTGGGAATCGTGGGAACCGGGGTTCTTCGTCAGGACCCCGACCCGTAGCAACGTCTCGGCCGCCAAGTTTAGCCGGATCGTCTTCTCGATCTTTTCCTTGGCCAAGTCTGCGAGCACACGCGGACCAGCACCTTCCGGAGCCAACAAGTCGCTGGCATTCGGCCAAGCCATTCGACGTCGAAGGAGTTCAAGCGACATGATTGGTTGCACGCAGACAGCGTGTCAGCACTTCCCGGAGTTCGGACGTGGAAATCGGTTTGGACAGGTAATCGTCACAGCCGGCTGCCAGACATTTTTCCCGGTCGCCCAGCATGGCATGGGCGGTCAACGCTACAATGGGCCCCTGCCACCCGTGGTCGCGGAGCCAGCTTGTCGCTGCGTAACCGTCTAGCAGCGGCAACTGAATATCCATCAGAATCAGCTCGTAGGGCCGCCCTTCGACGCGCGACTGCTCCGCCATCTGGCAAGCCAGTTGACCATCTGCCGCCAGTTCGACCTCCAGGTGCAGCCTGCGCAGAAAGTGACGAACGACCAGTTGGGTACTGGACTCGTCTTCCACGAAGAGCACCCGGCCTTGCAACGTCGTTGCCGGCTCGCCTGCCTGTTCGGTGCGGCCGTGCTGTTCGGCGCGGCATTCATCTTTCCCAGCCGGCTCTGGCAACGAGCCCGCATTGATGGTCAAGGTGAAAGTACTGCCCTGGCCCACTTCGCTGGCGACCTGAATTTCGCCGTCCAGGACCTGCGCCAGTCGCTGAGAGATGGTCAACCCGAGTCCCGAGCCGCCGTAACGGCGGGCGAAAGTACCATCCGCCTGCGTGAAGGCACGGAAGATCTCGCCGAGCTTGGCGGCCGGAATACCGATGCCGGTATCCGACACGGCGAACTGCATCCGCGGGGCCCTGGCAGCTTCCCGAAGCCAGCGCAGGGTCAGACAGATTTCACCGCGTTCGGTGAATTTGACGGCGTTGCCCACGAGATTCACGAGGATCTGACGCAGACGTGCCCGATCCGTGTGGATGCACTCGGACAGAGGGAATGAGTGGACGACTTTCAGGCGAAGTCCCTTCTGTTCGGCGCGGATTCTCACGACCGACACGACATCGTCGATGATTTGCTGGAGGGGAATATCCACCTTCTCCAACGGCATCTTGTTCGCCTCGATACGCGACAGATCCAAAATGTCGTTGATCAGCGCCAGCAGAGCCGCCCCACTGTTCCGAATCAAGTCCAGAAACTCGCGTTGCTCGGAGTCGGGGTGGACCGAATCGGCGAGCAGTTCGCTGAACCCAAGAATGGCCGTCAGGGGCGTGCGGAGTTCATGGCTCATATTGGCCAGGAACTCGCTCTTGGCACGGTTGGCTGCCTCGGCCGCCTCATTGGCCTTGGCCAGGGCCAGTTCCGCCTGCTTGCGCGCGGTGATATCCCAGAAGATGGCTTGCAGGCCGGTGACTTGGCCTTGGGCATCCCGCAGGGGAGTCTTCATGACCTGGACGAACTGGGGCGGACCGTCCGGCGCGCGATGTTCCTCCTCCCCCTCCCAAGCTTCGCCCGTGGCCATGACCCGCGCGTCATCCTGCTGGTAACTGGCGGCCAAGTCGGCCGGATAGAAATCGCGGTCAGTCTTGCCCAGGACCTCCTCGACCGGCTTGCCCAGCGTCTGGCAGAAGCGTTGACTGGCGAAGGTGAATCGCCCGGACAGATCCTTGCGGAAGACGTTCTGAGGCAAGTTTTCCACCAGGGAATGGTAGAGTCGCTCGGAATCCCGCAGCTGTTCCTCGGCCCGCTGCACGGCGGCCTCCGCCTGCTCGGCGCGCTTCCGTTCCTGGACCTCTCGCAACGCCCGTCGCACCGCGGGGCCCAGCCGCGAGAGACGCTCCTTGAGCACATAATCCTTGGCGCCGTGCTGGAGCGCCTCGACAATGCTGGTCTCGGTCATGGTGCCGGACACGAAGATGAGTGGCACTTCGGGGCACAACTCCTGCGCGACGGTCAGCGCGGCCGGGCCGTCGTAGCTGGGGAGCGAATAGTCGGCCAGGATCACGTCGGCGTCAAACTCCTGGAGCTGCCGCCGGAAGTCGGCTTCGGTCTGGACACGCTGGGAGGTCAAGGCGAAGCCTGCCTGGCGCAGCTCGCGCAGCGCGAACTCTGCATCATCGGGAGAGTCTTCCAGGTGCAGAACACGCAGGGGAGTGGGCATGGGATTCTCGATTACAAAGGGGGCTCGACGTGCATTCTCCACCGCCACAGGTCGCGCGCAGACCAGACTAAGACGAAATCGGCGGCTCGTTCAACACCAACCAGTACAGGCCCAACATGCGCACGGCCTCCGCAAACTGGACGAAATCCACGGGCTTGCGAATGTAACTGTTCACGTAATGCTGGTAGGCTTCGATCAAGTCCTGGTCCTCCTTCGACGAAGTCAGGATGACCACGGGGACGATCCGCGTGCGCGGATCGGAACGTACGCGGCGTAAGACCTCGAAGCCGTCCACTTTCGGCAGCTTCAAGTCGAGCAGGATCAACTGCGGGAGCAGGTTGGCATCACGCCCCGCGTAGGGACCGGTGCCGAACAGGTAGTCCAGGGCCTCCGCGCCATCTCCGACATGGACGACCTCGTTCAGGATGCCAGCCTTGAGGAGCGCCCGCAGCGTGAGATCGGCGTCGTCCGGATTGTCTTCGACCAACAGGATCGCGTGATTATGTCGCAGTTCCGTCAAAGCTGGGTGTCGAGTAGGCATAATATGGTCTCCTTCGGTAGGTCTGGTTTGTATTCCCTGTTGCTCTTCTCTTTCGATCTGAAGAGTGTCACAATATTCAACCGTTGAAGGCGACTTCAACGCCCCTCACAGAACCGGACTTG
>JAPLNJ010001218.1 GCA_026692885.1 Planctomycetota bacterium
GAAGGCTTTCCCTAGGCTTGGGCACACGACCGCGAAAACTGAAATCTGTACGTCTGACCCCTTGTCTCACGCCCCGTCTCTGTTGAACCGTTAAGTCTCATGCTTTGCTCGCAGGGGCCAAAATAGCGTTTGGTGCTAGGCCGTCCCGCACGGGCGTTGTCCGCACCGGCCCACTGTACGACTGACCATCGACGGCCGGTTCTGCACGGTTGACGTCATGGAGGTCCCCGACGACATTCCCGCTTTGGTCGGACAGATCCCACTGGAGATGCTCGACCTTGTCGTCGACCTTCAGGGGCGTCGTTTGACGGGCAACCCCGCCCACCACGGCGAGCACATCCTGGAACTGCTCTAGGGCCCGAACTTGGCAGACGCAGGCAGTGAGTCCATGCGACATTTTCATGCGGCCTGGGCCTGTCCCACCGGACATCACTGCCCCTTCAACTCTTTCGTTTCTTGCTTTTCGTCGCCCGTCTCTTAGTTTGTTTTGGCGTTTGACGCACCGCCTGAATCATTGAATCCACGTCCAGGAGGTCCTGCGGACGTCCGGCGGCGGTCTTCGCAGCGATCAAGTCGTCTCGCGAAATGAACCACGCCGGGACGCCGTCAAAACACTCAACGCGTTTGTCGTTGAAAAGTCTCAACAGATCTTTGAAGTCGGAGTTCACGGACGTCCTTCCCTTGAATCCGGTACGCCTGGACAATCAGATCCCAAGCTGCGGCGAATCGCGCTGCGTCGCTCTGGGCTTGCCAGAACTGCAAATCAAACGAACGATCCAGGTCTTCGAGTTTCCCTTTTCGTTCCATGACAAGACGAGACGACGCGTTCATATCGGGGGCTCACATTCTTCCAATCACCGAACAAGCAGGGGAATTATCCTCGGAATGACCCTGACGGACAAGCTGTCCCGACGAGACAACAGGACGAATCCGGATTCGTCCTGTCAATCCGGCTTGATGGGCATGCTGATCAGCAGCCCGGCGGTGCGGTCCTTGGAACTGGTCCGGTTCGGCAAGTGGCACGAGAGGCACTCGGCAGACAACGCAATGGCGCCGACGTGCCGATAGACGCCGTGCTCCACAAGTTCGAATTCCTGCTTGCCGGCTGCGAGCGTTCGAGCCGCGTCCTTCTCGAACTCAGTCTTGGGGTTATGATCGACGCTCCCGGCGTCCGCGTTGACGACCAGCCACTGCAGGTTGACATTGCGGCGGCGCGCCACTTCGCTAAACACGACCTTCAGCGTGCGGGCCGGCAGCGGGAGTCCTTGATTCTCGCGGTAGTACTGATGATGGACAATCTGCAACGTGGCGTGAATGGTGTCCTGGAGCAGCCGCGCCCGACCGCGGGCCTCCTCCACAGTCGGCAGACGCTGTTCTTCGGTCTCCACTGCTTTCTGGCCGTCCGGTGTGGTCTTGTCCGGAACCGCGGGCGGTGCCGCGCCAGCAGCGATCGCCCCCAACACCATTACCAGCACACAGAGCATAATGGTTCTTGCGTCTAGGAACGGCCAAGAAACAACTTCGGCATTTGCTGCTCCGCCCCTCACCCCAACCCTTTCCCCGGAGTACCGGGGCGAGGGAGTTGTTTTTCGGCTGTCGCTTCGTCTCATACTGTCCAACCCTTACTCGTAGGTGAAAGTCGCCGTCGCCCGGCAGGGCTTGTCTACGGTGACTCGGACCCAATGGGCGCAAAAGCCGGTGGGGAAGTCGTGCGTGATGGTTTGACCGGCCGGAACCTGGATCGCTTGGTACAATCGCCAATCGGTGTGATCGACGTTGACCTCAATGGCGATCGTGACGTCTGCGGCGGCGGCGTGGCTCAACGCGACGCGTTTACGGTCGTAACCGTTCATCAGGTACGGGTCGGAGGGCCGGCCCGGCGTGGCCGCCGTGTTACACCACGGCCCGCCCCGCCCCACGGGTTTGCCAAATTTCCACAGGTCATCAATGGCGCCGAACCACAGGCCCGCGCCAGCGGGGTCGCGGAAGTACTGGCCATCTGGCCGAGCATCCCGCGTGGTGCCGCTGATGACCCACAGGCCCCGCCACGTACAGAAATCCATGACTTGCCGGTGATGGCTGGCCAACGGCTTGACCTTCCACATTCCGCCCTCGCGAGGCTTCTCATAGAACGTGCCGTGGATGTTCATCAGATACCGTTCGGACTCACACTCGCGGATGCCGCGTGGCCAGCCGGTCGCAAAGGGCTGGTCGTAGCGGGCGTCGCCCTTGGGCAGACGGTAACGCCGGCCTTTCTCGGCCATGATCACCGACGCCTCGTCGACCTCGAAGTCCTGGCTGACCTTGGCGATCTCCCGCACTTCGTCCGCGCGGCCGGGTTCGGGCTGGGTAAAGGTCAACTGTTCGTCCACCTCGTAGTAGGCTTCGCTGACCGTCCCGTCTTTGCCGATGCGCTGGGCCACGTACTGCAGGTTGCGATTGTGCTTGGCGGGACGGATCAGGCCGGCGACGGCCTGATTGTCGTTGACGCTCGCCACGGCCGCGAAGAGCGGTTGGCCGTCTTGCGGATCGTGTCCGGGACCGCTGTAGTGAAAGAACGCGGTCGCGATGCAGTTCTTGTCCGCCGTCACGCGGATCCAGTTGGCGGCCAGACCCGGCGGGAACAGGTGGTAGACGTAGCCGCCGTCGGGCACGGCGATTTTCCGGTACTCGGTCCACACGCCGTTACCCCGGACGTCGAGTTCGAGCGTGAAGGTCACTCCCTGGGAACTGCGGCCGCGACCGACGGCCAAATGGACGCAGCGACGGTCGAAGCCGTTGATCAGGAACGGCACGGACGGCTCCGCAGCCTGCACCGGGTCATGGACCCACGGCCCACCCCAGGCAGTTCGCGGGCCCCACGTGGACAGGTCCTCGATCTGGCCGAACCACAGATTGGACTGCGATTGTCCCGCCAGGGGGTTACCCATGATGGTCGTCTCGTCGGTGGCCAGCACCACCCGCCCGTTCCAGTTGCAGAAGTCCGGCAGGTAGCGGTGGTGCGACGCCAGGGGACGAAGTCCGGCGCTGTTGGCAGCGCTGAACGTCGACGGGAAATCCCACAGCATCGCGTGCATATCCAGCATTAGCCGGCCGGGCGCGATCTCACGGATGCGCGGCCACTCGGTGTACCAGCCGCCGACGCCGTCGTAGGTATGGCTGGCCTTGGGCAGGCGAAAGGTGGACCACTTCCCACCGTCCAGCAGCTTGAGGAGCACGGACCGCCGATCCCAACCGACGGCCCAGACCGGCGCTGTGTCGTCCGGCGCGCCGTGGATGCCTCCTGGCCCCGTCACCTCGGTGAATTGGCGCCGCTCGATAATCCGCCACTCCTGGCCGTCCCATTCGGCCAGCACACCGTTGTCCTCCGGGCCTTGCGGCGGCCCGCCGACTTGGAGTTCCTTCAGCGAGTGACCACCCACCGCGTCTTCGCCGTTATTGGCGACGATGTACCGGCCCTGACCCGTGTACGCCCCTTTGCCGTGCCAGCCCGGCACCGGCTTGGCGAACAGCAACTTCACCTTCAGCGTGTGCACGTCAATTTCGTAAATCCGCCCTTCCATGTCGAAGTAGTAAACCTTGTTCGCCGGGTCGGTCAGGTGGCGCGCGACCGCCGTGTGCCGACCGGGCATCGCGTTGTACGGGATCACGCGGACTTGGCCAGTCTTGTCGATGGCATAGGGACCGATGAACAGCTGATCGCTTTCGCGGTGGATCAGGCGCCCCGCGGGCGTGCCGCCGATACTCTCCGGGCGGATCACCACGTTCAGTTGCTCGTCGACCGCGAACAACTTGTCGGTGCTGCCGGTCGGGCAGTGCGGCGAATAGGTGATCATCCACAGCTTGCCCGCCCAGGGCACGATCGCCCCGATGCCGCACTCGCCACCGCTGCCGTAGGTCTCGCCAGCGTTCTTGACCACGCTGTTGAACGCGGCCAGGTGCGGGTACACGCCGCTGATGCAAACGTGGCCCGGCACAGACGGTGCGGCTGGCTCGACCGTGACGAGTGGCTCCGCCGCATGGGCGAAGGCCGTCAGGAGCAGAATCACCAAGGCCGTTGCACAACTCCACCGCACGATTCTGCGTGCTGTCATTTTCTTGTCTCCTATCAGCGTCCTGATTTCCCGTCTTGGCGAGCGGTTGCCGTCAGCCCCGCTGCCGTGAATGTCTTGGAACCCCTCGTTCCCAGGCTGCCTGGGAACGCACTGCATTGCCGGCTCCGCAGGTTTTCTTGCGAGGCGGAGCCTCGAAACCAGAGTGATTTACGGAACTTGGACGATGCAAAGATGTTGACCACAGCGGAACTGACGTCCCCTGCTCGCCGGTTCATCCCGGATCGGTCGGTTGGCTCATTGAGGGCGGGGCCTCGACGGCGCGACTGCCGCAGGTGCGGTTGGGTTTTGGGCCCAACTGCAGTTCGAGCGTCCCGCCGTCGACCAGTTCCCGATGGTAGAACCAGGGCTTCTCCAGGGGCTTCCCGTCGAGACTTGCGAATTGAATGTATTTGTTATCGGGCCAGTTGTCACGAGCCGTAATGTTGAACTTGAACAACACGCTGCTCTGTTCGGACTTCAGAAATGTCAGACGGTGCAGCCCCACGCGGTCAGTCGAGGTCAGTTCGACGCGGACGCCGGAGTCCTCCAGCGTCACGGCGTGGTCGCGCCATCAATTCTGCTTTTCACGCTTCCTCAACGGGTTGGATATCGATCAGCTTGATGACGCCACGTCGTTGCTTCGCCTGAACGATCACTGGCTTGTCCCAAAGGGGACGCACGATGTCGTTCAGAATTCCACGCGGGACGTGAATGGTGTGCATTGCACCGTTTTCATCTTCCAGTCCGATGGTATTCCTCGTCTTCTGCTTTTCCGCCGCGTGGAGCATGCCGCGCAATTCCACGCCGGTCTCCGCCGCAGGAATTCCTTGCTTCCAGACGGACACGGACGGTCCTGTCAGCGCAAGCGTCTCAACGGATTGACCGCGAGAGAACGTGAACCCAACCATTCGTATGCGATTCCCGTCCGGAGCTAGTCGGCGGGCCTGATGGACGAAGTTCCTAAAGTAGCTCTTGTTTCCAACGCGTGTCGCCAACTCATCTCGGGCCCCGTTCTGGAATAGTCGGAGGCAGTCCACGAATTCCCCCAAAACAAGGTCCGTCTCGTTTTCTGGATCAAAAAGCCGTAGCTGGCGCTCAAGTCGCCCAATACGCAGAGTAACAGCGAAACTCGCGGCGGTTGCGACCGACGTGAAGAGTTCGAAGTCGTGCGTGGTACTTCGCGAGAGCGGTCGATCATCACGCAACTCGATTCCACGCTTCCGTTCGGCAGTGCGAAGGATCAGTCGTTCGGCCGTCTGTACACGATTGAGGTACAGGTCTACAGGGATCATTCCATAGGCCACGGAATTGCCCGCCAAGGACATTTGAAGCTCCGCCCGTGTGAGTCTCTTGCCCTGCAGTTTGAGATGACGATGGAAGTTGACCGTTTCATAAAGGTCGCGCAACTCATCTGCGATTTCTTCAGGCGGATTTCCGGACAGCGCCAGGGCAATTAGCCGCTCTGCCTCCCGTGGATCGTCACAATCGAGGGCCAAGGACGCAGCGCTGCGAAGCAGAACGGATCTCGTCGGTTCCAGCGCCTCATTCGGCGCGACCAACAGGGCGGCCCGACGCTCCTGCTCAAACGCCTCGTGGAACAGGATTTCAGCGTCGGTCCGTTGGCCAGCCTTACCGGCGAGAATCGCTTGACTCGCCAGTTCCATGGCCTTTCGGTGTAGATCGCTTATCTCGCTCATTTCTTCACAAAGTGGGACTGGGGCTGCCCGAACTCGACCACGCACACAAGAGCTGGTAGCCCGGTATGGTCAGACTTGCCCACCTGCCTCTTTTTCTCGTTAAGCCGCCTCTTGACTTCGTAGCCGTCATCTTTGAGAATCCCTGACACTTCTAACCGACTTGCGCCCTGGAAGAGCGAGTCCTCGCTTTCTCCCAACCAATAATCGAAGCCTGAATCGGGCCCTTTCTTGGCCTGAAGGACGACTTTGAGGCCAGTCAATTCCAGGGCGAGCGCAATTGCAACCGCGTACGCACCATCTCGCGTCGCATCCGTTAGGTCGTTTCGTGATCGAAGTATTTGTTCGGTTACAGGTGGCCAGCGCACCGGCAACTGGCAATCCTCCACTCCTCGGACGTCCATCACAACACCCGGCTCATGTCCGCCATGGCGGAAACACACAGCCGCAGCCTCGGCGTAAGTGGCACCCATTGCTGGCGTCAATGCCGGGAATCCAGGGGACTCCCCCAATGCTACCAGATCGAGCATTCGTTCCGCCGGCTCCATTTGCACATCAGCTCCTCTCTCGACATGGCCACACGCAGTCTCGAACGAAGACGGATTATAGTGTAAGCAGGGCCACGCACGCCACGCCTGCCCTTGGCTACGGCTGGGCTTCCCCGCCTCGAACATTCCGACGCGCCGAACAAGGTGGCCTCCCACGGGAAACGCGGCAAAGATGCATGGAGCAAAAGAAGCGTCTGGCTCCGCACGGTATTGTACCCGCAAACAGTTCCAGCCACATTAGCCTGCTGTGCCTGTTCACTTTTTTGGCAGCTTCGACGGGCCGGGCGGTGTCAATCGCACGCAGGGCGTTGCCCATGCGGTCAAACGATGCGTGATCACTTCCTCCCGGACGGATCACAAATCCGTCGTGCCGTCGCTGGAGGGCGTCCCGGAGAGGGCCGCGAGAATCTGACTGCCGACCGGAGGGCAGCCCGGGACGAACAGGCCCGCAGCGCGGTGGTGGGCGGTGCAATTGCCGATGAGCAGGGTTCCGGCAGGGAGTTCCGCGTGGCCCTTGCCGATGGCGATCTGTACCGTGCTTTGAGCGGGGAAGTAGTCGAAGATGCGTTCTTTGTACCGCATCAGGAACAGGAGCAGCGTCGACTGGCAGGCACTGCACGAACTGCGGTCGAGGACCGTGATGTTCGGAAACTCGATCGTCAGGTTTTCCGGCGGACGAGCAAACGGCGAGATCCAGTCGCGCCATTCGTCCGGCGTCACCAGCACACGACTCAGATCGATGACGCCGTAGCCACGCTCCGCCCCCATCTGCAAGTGCGGGATGCGTTCCGCTGTGGTACCCATCAACTGGCAAGCCACGGCATCGGCCGCAAAGGCGTCGACGCTGACCACCACGGCATCCAGCGGCTTGGGCTGACCTGCGCTCGGTCCCAGGCCTTCCAGCCCCACGGTGCCGTCGACAATGGCCAAGTGTGGCCGGAGGACGGAGGCCAGGTCGGCAATCGCGATGTCCAGAGATTTCTGATCGCTGCCGACGACTGGCGGGAGCATGTGCAGCTCGACTTTGCTTCGCCGCCAGAGACAACCCTTCATGTTCTTGACCGCCAGCGTGACCCCGGTGTGCATGTGCATCTTCATCACCGGGATCGACACCACGAAGTCGAATTTCAGCACCGCGGGGCAGACTTTCAGAGTCTGGAGCACCTGGCCCTCGGGCACGGCGATGTCCACGTAGCGGCCCTGATCCATATCGATCAAGGGGCAACCACGCTCGGCGGCGACGGAGACCAACCCGGCCGCGGCAAAGGCCTCCTGAACATCGACGCCCACGATCGGGCTTTCGCCGACAGCCACTTCGGCTCCTGCTTCCCGGAAAGCGTCGATCGCCGCAGCCACGACGTCCGGGTGTGTCACGATCCCGGATCCCGGCGCCGCCACCCGGCCTAGATTGGGCTTCAGGAGCACGCGTTTCCCTCGCACCGGCGCGAGGTCAACGGGCGCCAATGCCCGGCGTGTGTTGGCGTACGGCCCGCTGCCCTGTGCCACATGCACGGCCAACGGCGTCGACGAGTGGAGGAACGGATTGGGGGAGAGCATTCAAGAAGCTATTGGTTGTCGGGAACTTGATTGGCCGGGTGGCTGCTCGTAGGGTGCATCGAGCCAGCGGTTCTGTCTTGGTGCAACGGCACTCGGCAAGCGTTGGTCAAGGCTAACCACAGGGCATCGTCGCTGGCCGCTGGCGACGATGCACCGCGGGGGCCGGGAATTCGGGTCGGGAATTCGGTGCATCGGCGCTGCGCTTGATGTACCCTACAGTCGGTACTGGGGGATCTTCATCAGTTCGCCATTCTTGAGGGCCGACTGGTGGGCGATGATGCCGGCCACCGTCATGCTCAACGCTTGGGCAATATCCACCAGCGGTTGGCGGTCTGCGAGGATCGCCGTGACGAACTCGTTCATCAGGTAGCCATGGGAACCACCGTGGCCACCCGCCTGGACGCGGGGCGGCAGCGGCGGCCGTGCAATCGGCGGCAGTTGCTTTTCCAGGCCTTCGTACCGACCGTAGTACGATCCCTTCTGTCCACGAATGCGGCCCATCTCCCCGCTCAATCCGGGCGTGTCCCAACTGACGGCCATCCGCGACATGCCGCCTTCGCTGGTGCGCAACAACGCGACTTCCGTGCCAAACGGGTTCTTGTACCGGTTGTTCTCCGGCTGCAACCATTTGGTCAGGCTGGGGATTCCCAGACACGAGACTTCGGTGAAGCTACCGCCGGTCACGCCCACGTAGTAGGCGTTAGAGTGTGTCGGATACCATTGCGGCGGCCCGCCGATGCGCCAATCTTTGTACGATGCAATCGGTTCTGCCGTGTAGTGATAGTACTCGCCCTCGGAGTACACGAGCTTGCCGAACCCGCCGGCCCGGTAGATCTGCCGCATCGCGTGGAGGTCCTCGTGGAAATACGAGGTCTCGAACATCATGTACTTCCGGCCGGTGGTCTTGACCGTCTCAAACAGTTGGTCGGCCTCTTCCTGCGAGCCGAAGCTGGCCGGTACGGCGCAGGCCACATGCTTGCCGTGCTTGAGCACTTCGATGCAGTGCCGGGCGTGGCTCGGGGCGTCGGTGGCCACAAATACGGCTTCGATCTTGTCGTCCTTGACCAGTTCTTCGAGCGCCGGATAGGTCTTCTCGCACCGGCAGGCCTTCGCCAAGCCGGCACACCGATCCGTAAACAGATCGCTCACGGCCACCACTTCCACGTTGGGGTGATCCTGGAAGCTGAACGCCGCGCCGAACTGGCACACACCGTAGCCGACAATACCGACGCGCAGCTTACGGTCCGAGACGGGTTTCCAGTCTTTGGAAGCCTGCCGGTCGGTGGGCACTGCCTCGAAGCCCTGGATCGGTTTCTCCGCAGCCCCCGCAACCGCCCCGGTCAGCCCCAGCGCAGCGGTGCCGCATCCCAGGGCCTGCAGAAAAGAACGTCTTGAGGTCGAGTCGGACATCGTGGTGCTCCTTGTGCGTGGGGTCGTTACGGGGCCTTAGCCGCAGTCCCGATCATCTTATCGCAATCGACAGCCGTTTGATACCTTGCAGCCACGGAGATGCGAGGTTCTTGCAGGCTCCGACCAATGACCAAGAAATGCCGCCGACAACGCCTTTCCGCCGACCGCCCCAACCCTCTCCCAGGCGTACCGGGGCGAGGGCGTCACCTATTGGCCGCACCCTGGGCCTCGCAAAGCTGGGCGGAAACAGCGGCCAGGGTCAGTCGTTCAAATTTCAGTTCTTGCGGCGGCGAGACTCTCCACCCTCGTTGCCCAGAGGCCGCAAAAACTGAAATTTGAAGGACTGACCCATGTCTGCGGGCGGAACAGAAGTGGAACAAACTTCGGCTTGCCTCGCGACACTGTCTTACGCGGCCCAGATCGAGGCCGACCCGTCTAGGCAATACAATCCACAGACCCTATCTTGGTAACAATGGCGTTCAAGAGAATCAGGCCCAAACGCGAGGAACTCCGAGCAGA
>JAPLNJ010001219.1 GCA_026692885.1 Planctomycetota bacterium
AAACGGGGGGGCGGGGTCCTATTTTGCTTCCTTGGGGCGGGATCACAAGAGGCAGGGCTGCCCAGGCGGCGGGGTAGCAGTTCAGCGAATCTGAGACCCTCACGGCCTTTCCCGTCTCAAAGAATCCGGGCCGCATCAGCAGGCGAGCAGCAACTTGCCTGCACCTTTGTCTCCGTCGGCCATGGGACGTGCGTGGTACTGGAATTGCCGCACGGTCAAACCCTGCTGTACGACGCGGGACGTCTGGGACCGCCGGACGGCGCGGTGCAGTCGATTTCCGCGTTCCTCTGGTCGCGCGATATCACGCATGTGGACGCGGTGGTCCTCTCGCACGCCGACGCGGATCATTTCAATGCGTTGCCGGACCTGCTGCAACGCTTTTCCGTGGGTGTGGTGTACGTCTCGCCGGTGATGTTCGAGGAGCCTAACTCGGCACTGCAGGCCCTCCGGCGTGCGCTGCAGGACCGCGGTGTGCTGGTCCGCGAGTTGTACGCAGGCGATCACCTGCTGACCCACGGGCCGACGCGTCTGGAGGTGCTGCATCCGCCCCGGCGGGGCGAACGGGGCGGCGACAATGCCAACAGCGTCGTGCTGCAAATCGATCACCTGGGCAGACGCTTGCTACTGCCAGGCGACCTAGGTCCGCCGGGGCTGGACAATTTGCTCGCCGAGGAACCACGGTCTTGTGATGTGGTCATGGCCTTGCACCACGGCAGCCTGCGGAACAACCCGCGCGGCTTCGCCGCGTGGACTTCACCCGAGTGGGTGATCGTCAGCGATGCCCACGGGGAGAAGTTGGAGGCCATTCAGCAGGCGTTCGCCCAGCCCGGTCGCACGGTCTTGCACACCGCGCGGGAAGGTGCGATTCGGGTGACGTTGGACGAACGTGCACTCGACGTTCGCAGCTGGCGGCAGCAGCCCTGGTGAGGCGGTCACGACGCCACTTCGTCAGGCATCACGTCTTTGAGGTGTTCGAGCAGTTGGGCCCGTGCGCGATGCAGGCGGCTGCGGACGGTCCCGACGGAAATCTGGAGCATATCGGCGATGTCCTCGTAGCTCAGTTCCTCCAGGTGACGCAGCACGATGATCGCGCGATGTTCCGTCGTAAGACGTCCCATCGCTTGTTCGAGTTTCTGTTGCTGCTCGGCCAGCTCCAGGGCATGGCTGGGGGAAGCCTGGTGATCCAGCGGTTCGTCGCCCGTCGCTTCGCGGTTCTGGTCCACGGAAATGGTCACCCGCTTGCGGCGGCGGCGGCTGATGGCGGCATTGAAGGCGATGCGATACAGCCAGGTGTAGAACTTGCTGTTGTGCTTGAAGGTCTTCAGGTTGACGAAGGCTTGCACAAAAGCTTCCTGGACCACATCTTCCGCCTCGGCACGGCAGCCGGTGATGTGCACCACGGCGGTGTACAGCCGGTCCTGATAACGACACACCAAGTCGCCGAACGCCGTCGAATTGCCTTGCAGGGCTTCCTGGATCAGCAGCAATTCGTCTTTCAAGCGACTCTCCCACGTTGGCACACCGGGACGACCGGTACGATTGGTTAATCTTCTCTTGGTGGGGGCGAGTTGTCAAATCGCCAAGTTGGGAGGGCGAGGCTCGTGCCGAGCCGAAGGGCACACAGACAGCCGCATTAGCCGGGTTCCCGGCGGCCCTGAAGCCTGCCATGATGGCCGTTTCACCAAAGCCGAACTGAGGTCGTGGGGCCGACTGCATGAACCGTTTTTCGCTGACGCTCCTGCTCCTGCTGGTAACGGCCATCTGGGGCTGGACCTTCACGATGGTCAAGGAGGCCGTGGAAGCTTACGGGGTGGTCGGGTTTCTGGCCATCCGATTCCTTATCGGCTCGTTGTCCCTGGGACCTGTAGCTGTCCGTGGGCTGACCTGGAAGACAGCTGCCCTGGGGGGCGCGATTGGCGCGGTGCTGGCCGCCGCTTTTCTGCTTCAGACCTTCGGCCTGCGTTTCACGACGGCCACAAACTGCGGGCTGATCACAGGGCTGTATGTGATCTCCGCGTTACTGCTCAATCGAGCGCTCTTCGGCGTCCGCCTTCGCCGTCTGGTGTGGGCGGCCGTCGGCCTGAGCGTGCTGGGGCTGTTTTTGCTGACCGGTGCCGGCCCCGCTCGCCCCCACCTCGGGGATGGACTGACCCTGGGCGCGGCGATTTGCTTCGGCCTGCAGATCGTCTTGTTGGATCGGTATGCCAAAGGACACGCGGTCTTGGCCCTGACGCTGTCCCAACTGGTCGCCGTCGCAACGATTCTACTGTTGGTCTGGCCTGCGGTCGAACCCCTGGCCTGGCCGCCACCAAGCGTTTGGTGGGCCTTGGTGATCACAGGCGTTTTGGCCACCGCAGTCGGAATCACCATTCAAGTCCTGGTCCAACAGCACTTGCCCGCCGTCCGAGCCGCCATGCTGTTTACGCTGGAGCCGGTCTTCGCGGCCCTGTTTGGCTATCTCTTGGCGGGGGATCGATTGACCACCATCCAAATCGGCGGCGCGGCGTTGATGGTAGCGGCGGCGATGGCCTCCGAAGTGGGGCTGGCTTGGCAGAAGACGCGTGCCTGAGCGGCCGCGCAGAAATAGCTTGAGCAATTGGCCGTGGGACGGATTGGCGATCCGGCCGAGAAATACCGGCCGGATCGCCAATCCGTCCTACAAGGGTTTGACCAACTTATTTCTGCGCGGGGACTGAGGCGGAACTTGCGGATCTCGAAGGATGTTCACCGCAGTGGGGTCCACGGCGTACACGGACCCTACTTGCTGGGCAGGCACAGTAGACGCAGGCCATCGTAGCGGAGTTTGACCGTGCCGGGGCGGATCATCCGCGCCGTCGAGCGGCAGGCAGTTTCGCCGTCTTTCCAGTGGCCGCCGCGGACCACGTGCGTATCGGGCTTGGCCGCATCTTCTTTCGAGGCCACGTCCGCACACCACTCCGCCACGTTGCCGTGCATGTCGTACAGGCCCCAGTCGTTGGGCTTCTTGGTGCCCACGGGATGCGTCTCGCGATTCGAGTTCCCCCCGTACCAGGCATGGTTGGAGAGGTGGGCGGGATCGTCACTGGAGCCGATCCGCGTGCTGTAGCCGGCTTTGCAGGCCCATTCCCACTGAGCCTCCGTCGGCAAATCAAATTTCTTGCCGACCGCGGCGTACTTCAGATTCAGGGCTTTGAGAAACGCCTGGACATCGTCCCAGTTCACGCGGTCCACGGGCCGTTTGATCCATTCCTCGCGTTTGTCCGGCTCGCCTTTGTTGAGACTGGGATTGTTCTTCGTGATGGATTCCCATTGCTCCTGCGTCACCTCGTATTTTCCCAGGTAGAAGGGTTTCTCGATCTTCACCCGGCGGCGCGGCAGGCCTTCCTTGGGATCGCCCATCATGAACGAGCCGGTGGGAATCCACACAAATTCCAGCTTCAGATCGTCGCCCAGGTCCAACACCAGCGGAGGCCGCGACTTGGGATCGTCCGCGACCTCGGTGTGGTTGTTTTCGGATACCGTTTTCGCGGCGGTCGCCTTGGATTGGTTGGCAGCGGTTTTCTTCTTCGGCAGCGGTTCGTCCTCCGAAGAACACCCAGCCAGGAACCACGGCAGAACCAACAGGGCGAGAACACCCAGCGTGCACAGACCATTTCGCAACACGCACATCCCTCCCTCTAGCAGATGTCCAGGACTGCAAATCGACACACGAAGAAGCTGTGAGTCTTTCGATTTCCCGTAGCATGGCTCTCCAGAGCCGTGCAAATTTCCCGTAGCATGGCTCTCCAGAGCCGTGCAGATTTCCCGTAGCATGGCTCTCCAGAGCCGTGCAGATTTCCGTAGCATGGCTCTCCAGAGCCGTGCAAAATCCCTCGGTATTTCGCGACGAACTGCACGGCTCTCCAGAGCCATGCCACAAAAAATCCCAGCCTCCGACCGTATTTATAGCTGCCGGCGCCCCGCGGAACCAGTCGGGGCGTCCTGGTCCGGCTTCGACGGAGGCTGCGGGCCCGCAGCCCGAGAGAAGCGGCCAGAAAATACCGGCCGGATCGCCAATCCGTCCCACGGCCAATCGTTGAACTTATCCGGCTGCGCCGGAACCCTAATCTTTCGCCCTAATCTTTCCCCTTAATCTCTCCCTCCATTCCCATGCAGCCGGAGGAAGATTAGGGCGAAAGATTAGGGCGCCCTTCATCGCAACCATCCCAGACTCGCCAGCATTACAAATTCCTATTGGATTAAATAGAATTGCCTCTCGCTCAGATGACCATCGCCGACAAACTCCAGACGATAGAAGCGTTGTGGGCGAATCTGTCCCGTAGGGCCGATCAACTGCCTTCACCGGATTGGCATCGAGACGTACTGAGAGAGCGAAAATACTTGGTAGAATCGGGACAGCTGGAATTCCAGACCTGGGACACCGCGATTGCTGAACTCCGAGGTGGAAGAACGAGAGGAAGAGCTATTGATGGCCCAACTACCACGGTACCTGCTTGCGGTTCTTGTACTTCTCGTCGTGATCGCGACCGAGGCTCGGGGCCAAACCAAGCACCGGTTCCTGGGCATCGACAACGGCCAGAATCGCTTGCTGTGCGTCGATCAACGTGAACCGGCCAAGGGTTGGGCCGTCAGCATTCCGGCCGGATCGCGAGATCTGCAGCGGCTCGGACACGAGCGGGTGCTCGTCAGCCATGGCAACGGGGCGGCCGAGTACGATTTAGCCACGGGGCGGAAGTTAGCGTGGGCCATCGATCGCTACTCGCAGATCAGCAGTGCCCAGCGACTGGCCAGCGGCAAAACGCTGCTCGGAGCAAACACGGCCGCCGGGGTCGTGCTCTACGAACTCAACTGCGAAGGCCAGGAAGTCGATCAGCGACTGCTGGCAGGGCTGAAGGATCTGCGACTGGCACGGTCGCTGGCGAACGGAAACGTCTTGCTGACCGTGTCAGGTCCGTGCCGGGTGATTGAGGTCGATCTGCAGGGCCAGATGGTGTGGCAGGCCAGCCTGCCGGACAAGGGCTACAAGGCCGTCCGCTTGCCGAACGGGAACACCCTCGTGTCGACAGGCGGCGCGGTGACTGTGGTCGAACTCAATCCCGCGGGCCAGGAAGTCTTTGTGGCCGGCGGAAAGAAGTCGCACCCGAACCAGGGCTTGGATTGGTTCTCCGGTTTCGACGGCCTGCCCAACGGCAACCTCGTGGTGGCCAACTGGCTCGGCCACGGCCAGCAGGGCAGGGGGCCGCACTTGGTGGAATTCGACCGGCAGAACCGGGTCGTTTGGAAATGGGAAGACCACCAGTTGGCGGCCACCATCACCAACGTGCTGGTCTGCGATCAATAGCGTGGCAACTCGCCGGGACGAGTCGCCACGGGGGCACCGTTGAAACCCTCATACGCGCTGAACTCGGCCCAGACGGGGAAGTGATCCGAGACCTCCAACGCCTGAGCTTCGCTCAGGCCGAACTCGGCCATCAAGTCCAGCACGCCCCACCGGCCGGTGTACTCGACAGTGGCCCGCCGATCAAAGACGAGGTTGTCGTACATTTTGTTGCGACGCGTGTTGGTCGGCACGCCGGTGACGACGTGGGCAATATTCGGCAATTGGCCAAGCCTGCCCAAGTGGTACTCATCGGCGTTCAGATCGCCCAGTACGATCACGTCATCCTCGCCGCTGCCGTTCTGCTGGACGCTCACAAACACGTCGGCCATCGCGTTCAGTTCGGCCGTCGCTTCATCGGGTTCCGTATGGATGTCCACCAAGGTAAACGTGAAGGCCTGGTTGGGCGGCACGTCGCGAACGCGGAAACGAGCGACCAACGGCTCACGCTGGAACAGATCCTGCGGATCGGGCACGGTGTAGACGGAGCGCGGATCGACCTCGATGCGCGCCGTGTCGAAGATGAAGACGTATTGCTCCTTGCTGTTGGTGCGGCCCATCCGCGGCCCAATCACAAAGTCATAGCGAGCACCGTTGGCGTTGATCATCCGGACAAAGTTCGGCACGATGGTGTCCTCGGTCGACCGGACTTCTTGAATCGCGACAAGGTCGAACCGGCGGATGACTTGGGTGAGCACGTCCATTACCGGCTGCTTCTTCATCTTGGAGACGCCGAAGACTTGGATGTTGAACGAGGCGATTTTGATGGTCGGAGCGCGGCTGGTCCCAACCGGCGTGACCGGGTAGCCCGTGGCGGGTGCGTTGGGGTAGGCCGCAACCGGGGGACGCATGTCAGCCGGCGCCGAGGGACCTGTCGGCTGCTGCTGAGCCGACCGCGACTGGGCTTGCTGAGCGAGTTCCTTGAGGGCCGTCTGGGCATCGCAGCCCAACAGTCCCAGGGTGAGCAGAGCGACGAGACAACCCGAACGCAGAAACCGTTGCATAGCGAACCTCCTTGTTCGCGAGGGGGCCAATTTCACTGGATCCAAGCCCAAGGACTTGGGCGACGTGGGGCGGGAGAGTACCCGAAACAGGCGGGGACCGCCAGAGCAGCCGGCCGCACCCCACCGATCGGACGCGGGAACCGGTTTGCAGAAGACCGGTCAACGTACGAGAAAAGTCGTCGCCGAATTTGCGAGAATTCGGGCCGCTGGCTCGTCCAACATCGGAAGTCTAACGACTTCCACTACGAACCCGTTCCGGCGCCCCCGCCGAGCTGTTGGAGCGATTGCTGGGCCAATCGCGCCAGGCGCGGATCATGGCTGCTAGCAGCCTGCTGGAGTTGCGAGCGCGCTGCCGCCGCGGGCGGGCCGATCTGGCCCAAGGCCCAAGCGGCGCGTTGCCGCACAGCCGAATCCACCGGCCCGGAGAGCGCCCCTGCCAGCGCCGGAACAGCGGCTGCCGCGGGGGCTCCCAAGCGGCCCAGCAGAGTCGCGGCCCAGTAGCCGACGTCGCGGTTCTTGTCGGCCACCAACGCCGTGAGTGCGTGGAGATCCGCGGCGGCTGGCGGCCCAATGTCTTCCAAGGCGGCCACGGCCCACTCGCGGACCTCTTCCTCGTCATCCGCACAGGCCCGCACGAGCGCCACGGCCGCTTCCTGGGCTTCGGCGCCCAGGTGACACAACTGCTCCGCCGCTTGGCTCCGCTCGGCCAGGGAGACGTCGCGGAGCGTGGTGATCAGTCGAGCGATGTCGGTGGTCATGTGTCAGTACTTCCTGGGCGGCTTAGGATCGGCGCATCAGTAAGCGGCATGGGGCGTCAGCGGCCTTGATCGTAAAGTTACGCAAAATGCTAGCAGCAGATCATCGTAACCCGACGCGTCAGCGAGGAAACGCCGCTCTTCCTCGCTGACGCGTCGGGTTACGATGCGCCACCTTGTGATCAAGGCCGGCGTCAGCCTTCTGATTCCCCTCTCTTTCCCTCGTTCCCCAGGCGGACCTTGGGAACCCAGCCAGTGGTGATTCTAGAGCAAGGCTTCGCTGCGCAGCTAGAGCGGGCGACCGAACGCAAGAAAAAATCCATCCACGTTGATCTGGCGTCCCTTGGCGTCTTCATTTACTATCCCGCCCGCTTGCGGAAGAACGAGGTGGGTCTCCCTGGTTTCGTCAAGGAGGACGAACGTGGAAACAATCAAGACAGCAATCGTAGTTATGGTGCTACTGGGGATTCTGTACGGCGTCTATATGGTGCTGAACAAGCCGAGCGAGGTGCCCCCTACATCAGAGGCGGCTTGGCAGATAGAAAACGCTGCCCCGCCCCAAGTCCAATTGGGCGAACCGACCACGCTGGGTAGTCTGGCGTCAGGCCCGCCGGTTGGTACCGCGGGGGTAGCCGATCAACCGCTACCGAACGAGGCCCCGGCCCTCGAATATCAGAAGGCCACGGACGACACGATCGCCACCGACACGGGCGCGCCTTCGCGATTGCCGGTGCAGGAAGCCATCGCCCAACTGGACGGACCCCAGGCGCGGTTGGCGACGGCCAATGTGACGGATTCTGGCAGGGAACTTGTCGCGACGCCCGTGGTCGGTCCGCGCAGCCGTGCTGGGACTGACGGCCCGCGCAACACGGGCTTGGAGTCAACGAAGAGACTGACCATCAACGACGACGGCGATCTGCCTGGCCGACGGGCCTTCGACAGCGGCTGGCGCTCCGCCATCGCCCAGATGCAGAAGCAGGACTGGACAGGCGCGCTGATGACCTTGTCGCTGTTCTACAACGATTCGGAGTTGAGCGGCGAGGAGCGGCAACGCCTGGTCGATCTGCTCGATCCGTTGGCGGGCAAAGTGATTTACTCATCCGAGCACACGTTGGCACGTCCGCATGTCGTTCGTGCTGGCGAGACGCTGGAGGAAGTGGCCCAACGCTATCGCTTGCCGGTCGCCCTGCTGCAGAACATCAACGGCATCGTCGATCCCCGCGCGTTGCAGCCGGGGTCCAGGTTGAAAGTCATTCCAGGGCCGTTCCGGGCCGAAATCGATTTGCCCAAGAGCGAATTGGCGATCTTCGTCGGCAAGTTCTACGCCGGTCGCTTCCCGGTCAGCATCGGCAACGACCCGCCTCCCAAGCCGGGCGAGTATGAGGTGCTCGCGATGCAGGCAGGACGCGACTATCAAGCCGTTAATGGTGCCCGCATTCCCGCCCGTGCTCCCGACAATCCTTACGGTTGCGTTTGGATCGATCTGGGCGATAATCTGTCGATCCACGGCAGCTCCGAATCGATTTCTTCCCAGGGCAGTACGGGCTGCATCAGCCTGACCGCCGCGGATGCGGCCGACGTGTTCGGCATTCTGACGCAGGGTTCGAAAGTCGGAATCCGGTAAAGCCAGCCGCGGGGAAACTCGTCGAAGCATGGAGCAGAACCACCGTAGGACGGATTTGCAATCCGTCCCAGACGGAACGTAATTCCGTCCTACAGTGTGCCGTCGCCGGTACGCTTCTTCCGGCGGGCCTCCTTCCGCGGCAGGCTCTCACAGGCTCTCGGTCCGTGCCTTACGCCTGCCGGAACATGCCCCCGCGATACCCCCGTGGTGGGCCGCGCAAAACTGGGCAGAACAGAAGTGGAACTCTGGCCTGCCTCGCGACACTGTTTTGCGCGGGCGCACCCCCGTGTGCTGCCCTGTGCCCTCTGTTGCGCGCTGGGGTCTCATGGTAAAAACGTGTAAGGAGGATTCCGACCGTGTACGACAAGCAAGCCCTCATTGCACTCATTCGTCAACAGGCCCTGGAGTTCGGCGATTTCACGCTGGCCTCGGGCAAGCGGGCATCCTTCTACTTGGACTGCCGCAAAGTCACACTGGATTCCCGGGGCGCCAACCTGATCGCGGAAGGCATCCTGGAATTGCTGGGCGAACCACTGCCCGACGCGGTCGGCGGGATGGCCATCGGAGCCGACCCGATCACGGCCGCCGTGATCACCGTGGCGGGGCGCCAGAACAAACCGCTGAAGGGCTTCATCGTCCGCAAGGAGGCCAAACTGCACGGCAAGGGCCGCGACGTGGAAGGCCCGGTGCAAGCCGGCGACACGGCCGTGATCGTCGAGGACGTGGTGACCACCGGCGGCAGTTCGTTGCAGGCGATCGAGAAAGTCGAGGCCGCCGGTCTGCAGGTGTTGGGGGTGATCGCCATCATCGATCGGCTGGAAGGTGGCCAGGAAGCGTTTGCCCAGCAGGGTTTTTCGCTGCGGACCCTGTTAACCATCCGGGACTTCGGCATCGAACCAGGAACCAGGAATAAGGAATAAGGATGAAGGAATAAGGATGAAGGAACGACCGTTGATCCGTCCGGAGCTTTGCCTGCCGTTTTTTCCTATTAGCGTCCTTATCCCTTAGTAACGGCCGAAAAATAAACTCGGCATTTGCATTTCCGCCCCTCACTCCAACCCTCTCCCCGGACAGATTGTCCCACTTTTAAGCTGCCATTTCTTCCAGACTTACGTCACTTTGCGGCTGGTTGATTGGGGTCGGCCGTGCCTTCGCGATGGTCAATCCGTTATGTACCAGCACCAGCAGGCCAAGT
>JAPLNJ010001220.1 GCA_026692885.1 Planctomycetota bacterium
CTTTTGGGGAGAGCCGTGCTGGCCGGTTCATGCTGCCGAACGAGGGTGAAACGAGCAAGTTGGCTGCGCTGCTAAAAGAAAGAAAGCGGTGTCGAGCCACCGCACTCCAAAGGCCCGCCCGTCGAGCGGCCATTCGGTGCCCACACCGGGTCGAACGATTACCGCGAAGCGATTGCAGACCAAATCCCAGGGTGGCGCTCCGCGGCTTCGCCGCTGCGCTGCCCCTGGGCTTTGGTCTGCAACGCCTTCGGCGTAAGGTCACCAGGTGAAACGCCCAGCCCTCGGTGGTGGCGAATTGCCGGGCCACGGCGTTCGGCGTAGGTCTCCCGACCTCGCCGAAGATCAGTACTTGCCGCCTCGGTCCATCGTCGGCCACCAGAAGATGGCCGTCGGGCGCGCAACAAATCGCGGCGGGCTCGGTGCGGGCGTCAAAGGCGACCTGTTGTGGCAGGCGTTTGCCCTGAAGTATTACCCAGCCACGAAACCGTCGCGTCCAGTGTCGGCGATTTCGCCGCTGGTTCTGTCGCCCCCACCTGTCCAGGCGGTCCAAGTCGCCAAGGACCTTTCAAGAGGAACACTTCTGCGAAAGGCCGGTCTCGAGCGACTGACGTTACGCCTGATGACGCCCCACGTCTGGATCCGTCGCGAGTTCGAGATCGGCTCAGAGCCGCTCGTGATGCCGCAACTGATCGCCCATCATGCCTTGGGGGCGGAGGTCTATATCAACGGCATCCTGGCGGCGAAATTGACCGGGTACACGATCGAGTATCAGGAGTACGAGATCCGACCTGAGGCCCGCGAGTCGTTGAAGCCAGGCAGAAACCTACTGGCCGTCCACGCTTTCCATGACGGCAACCAGCAGCTCATCGACGTCGGCGTCGTTGACCCTGTGCCCCCGCACACCATCAAGTCGTCCGCTTCGGCTATTGACGTAAGTCATTTCGACCCAGAAGATAGGCGTAACCGAGACCGGTTAACTGTGCACATGGTCGAGGATCCGATGTAAAGGCTCCCCTGGCTGACCCCGCGATCCGACCCGACCATTCACGTGGTGAGCGTCCATGAAGCCTGACACGACTGCACGGCCCGAGACGGTGACATCCTCTGGGAAACCGTTTCCCTGGCGGTGCCCCGAATGCGGTCAGAGAGAGGTTCGGCCAGCCACGGTCGCATACACGACTGAGATCCAGCACGACGGCCGGCTGTACACGGTACAGATCCCGGATTTGCGTGTGCCGCGCTGTGGCGTTTGCGGGGAACTGGTGTTCGACACCCGAGCCGACGAGCAAATCGCACAAGAACTGCGGAGTCAGTTGGGTCTTCTGTCGGCCAGCCAAATTCGGGCCAACCGCGAAGAGTTGGGGCTAAGCCAGCGGCAGTTGGCCGAACGTCTGGGTGTGGCCGTCGAGACGATTTCCCGCTGGGAGACGGGAGCGCTGACGCAATCGCGAGCGATGGACCGCTACCTGCGAATCTACTTTGGCGTACCCGCTGTCCGCGTGGCCTTGGAAAGCAACGACGTGTTTCCGTCCCTGGGCCTCGAGGTCCGCAGTTGACGGACGTTCCGGTGAAGACTGACGCCCGTCAGGTCGCGAAGCGAGCAGGGCGTAGTGGGCTGCTGTGGGAGGCGAAGAGTGATTCCAGTGGACGCCCCTGCCGTTTCGGCTACACACCCGCCGACGAGTACATCATCGTGATCTACGAGCGGATTGACGACGACATGATCTATCCCGTCACCGCGTATCACGTGCCTGAGCCGTAGGGGAACCAGCATGACGGAGAAGAAAGGGCGCCGGGTGTTCCGGACGGGGAGGTTGTCACAGGCGGAGGCCGACCGGCTGAACGAAATCCGCCGCCAAGCGATGGAGGACTTCCCGCCTACCGCAGATCGTCCGCAACCGACCACGACCGGCATCGGGGCTCAGATTCGAGCGGCGCGCGAAGCCAAGGGGCTGACGTGGTACGCCGTGGCGAAGCTGGCTGGCATCCCCAATCCGTCCACGATCCGCGACATGGAGTACGGTCGCGACGCCAAGCTCTCCAACATCGAAGCCGTCGCCGGCGCCTTGGGCCTGACGCTGGAACTCGTCGAGCAGACCACCTGACATTCCCTCGCCGAGGTCCCGGAGAAGCTTTTGGCGTCTTGAGCGTGCGCTGCCACCGCCCCTGTGGCATAGAAGTCACCGCGACCGGCCACCCAACGGCCCATCCAATGGGCTTCCGCCCCAGCCACGCCTGCTGTGCGCTGGTGGTCGCCATGGCGTTCCGTCCACAGCACGTCTCGAACTCGATCATGCGTTGACCTCGGATCCGTCGCTTCAGGGCTGGCGCCTTTTGCCGAGTGTGCGACGCGACCTCCGCGTCAATCTCGGCCGCTTCGACCAGTCCCGCCGGGAATTCCAGCGCGCAGCATCGCCCACTCGCAAGGCCCGCGAACGCGAGTTGCTCCGGGTGCGCCGGTCGAGCACGCGCTGCCGAACGAACTGCGAGCGCTGATGCCGGATGGGAAACGCCTCAGACGTTGACGTGATGGCCAGCCGAGCATCCGGCTAGGTTTTCGCATCATCTTCAGTTGGGAACTTCTCATCCTCGTACGTCTTGTATCCGGTCGGAATTCTGAGTAATTCTGATCGACGGACGATGCACCCCTTTACGGGTACAAGGCGGGGTGTCCCCCGGCCCTTTCCGGTCCAGCGAATTGCAAAGTGCGGACGGCGAACATGGGGGCTGGCTATCCAATCACGGCCAATCGTGTAGCCACGCATTCCGGTGCGTTTCCGCGCCCGCTCCACCGCGCGGTTGTATTGTTCAGGTGTTATTGCTTTCCCTCGGTCCTTTGCCAACAGGATCGGCTCGCAGAAGCGGGGATCATTCGACAGAAGTTGCGTGCCGACAGCAATCGCCCAACAGTCATGAACCAGCTCGGGGCGCTCTAGCTCCTGCCCGGTCTGCATTATAGTGCGACCGCCGAATGTAGCGATGGACTCTTGAATGTTCATACTGCCGATGAGCGGAGCACAAGAGATATGCGATGTATCTTTGGCATCAAGGTAGTCGATTATTACTATCGCTACGCTCGTGTCACGACCCAGAACCGCTTCACCTTCGTCGGAGCCGAGAAACGCCACGACGACGGAACGAACAGTGCACCCGTCACGGTGCAGTTCTTGACCTTTCACAAAGCAAATGCCTAGGGCGGCAGGCGACCGAAAAACCATTTCCACGGCGTGACCCGCCGCCTGAGTTCGCCGCGGCATGCGGCGCTGTAGACTGGCGTGATGTTCGTGAAGGGCTCTCCAGCGAATCGAGGCACCATGTGGCCATCTCACCCTTAGAAACCACCTACCGCCTTAATCACTCGTCGCCAGCGTTCCGGCACGCCGTGCCAGGTTTGCAGATGGGTTTCTTGCGGCGGTGGGCCGATATACCGACCGATCGGGAGTAAAGGACGCATGATCCCCCAATCGCAGTATCTTCAGTATTCGCTCCTGCCCCCTATCCTTCTGTCACTCACATGGTTGGCGACTCCCTCCTGCTAGATCTCAGCGGACGGGTGCCTCAAATCGGTCGTGGCCGCCTGCCCCTGCCACCAGCGCTCCGGAAAAATCGGCCCCGGCCATTGCACGTTGACGCAGACCTGGGGCTCTGGGCTGCCCGGTGACGTGGTCGCGGATTGTCCCGTGCAGCATCGGGCGACATCCCTCGATTTGGACTGTGGCGGCGAATGGTTTGGCGGAGTCGTCAGCAGGCCGGCAAAGTTCGAAATCCCTGCAACCGTCCTTGGCTGGCGGGAAGGCCCTCTAGACAAACTCGCGAGGTTATGCCACATTTGGCATACTATGAGTAACGGCGAACAACCCAAACCACTGTTCTGGGTCGGGTCCAGCAGAAAGGACTTGAAGGGCTTCCCGCTGGAGGTTCGGCGAACGATGGGGTTCGCCCTCTTCCAGGCCCAGGCTGGGGGGAAGCATGTGGACGCCAAGCCTCTCAAGGGCTTCGGCGGTGCCGGCGTCCTGGAGGTCGTGGAGCACCATGAAGTCGATACCTTCCGGACGGTATACACGGTCAGGTTCGCCGGTGCCGTGTACGTGCTCCACGCCTTTCAGAAGAAATCGAAGAAGGGCGTGAAGACGCCGACGGCGGAATTGGACTTGATACGTAGTCGTCTCAAAGCTGCGGAGGAACACTATGGGGAATGGCATGCAACGCGAGAAGATGAAGCGGGCAACGAGTCCGGTGCATGATGTGGAGGCGAGTACCGGAAACGTGTTCGCCGATCTCGAGGTGCCGGATGCCGACGCGGCGCTGGCCAAAGCAGAATTGGCCCGGCGGAGCTGCGCCATCCTCGCTGCGCGGAAGCTGACCCAGGCACAGGCGGCGGCTATCCTCGGGATCGACCAGCCGAAAGTCTCCGCCCTGATCCGCGGAAAACTGGACGGATTTTCCACGGACCGGCTCTTCCGGTTCTTGAATGCCCTCGGCCAGGATGTGGAGATCGTGATCCGACCACGACGACAGAAGAGTGGCTACGCATCGACTCGCGTGGTCAGCACTTGACGGGTCTTCGTTCTAGCCAAGCCCACCCGCGTCTCGAAGCCGGACGAATCGAGTATGAGCAGGGGTGGCTCGTGGCTGTGATCAACCATGCCACGGCGGGCGACCCGACGATCAAACAGCCAACCCATCCAGGTGTCGAGCGCGTAGATTCACGGCGTCAGCCGCCCAGCAAGGGCGGCGGCGTCTTTCCGCCGGGCCGCGGCATGCTGTGGGCCAGCATCCAGCGACGCCAGATGTTCTGGGCGCGGAGCCAGTCGCCGCCCTGCCAGAATCGCAGGGCCATCAACGGGCTGCGGACTTCCTCGTCCGGCGAGAGTTTGAAGTGCGTCAACTCCCGGCCGGCCGTGATGTGGAGGCCATCTTGTTTGATACGGTGCAGGCCAAGTTGCTCATGTTCGGCTGAAACGGTAGCTCGGAGGGCATCACCATGATCGATACGAGTCTGTTCTCATATCCGGCGCGGTTGTCACGCCGGGTCTGCCTGCGCCCGTGGATCAGGGCCTGGCTAGGGGTGTCGTGGCTGTGGTGTGTTTCAGTCGGCCAACTCGAGGCCGCGAATCCCGTGCTTTGGCAATTGGGCCAAGCCGACGACTCCGCCGCGGAGTTCTCGGACTACCAGCCCGCCGCATCCGAGCCGCTCACGGTGCCCGCAGATTGGCAAACACGGATGACCTGGAACCTCGTGCCCAAGGGACTCCGGGCCAGCACGAACCAGGCATTGGAAATCCGTCAATAGCGAGACAGGCTGTAATGACTGGCACTCCGAAGAAAATGGTCCCCGCTTCGCCAGCTCCCAACCGCACGCCCAGGCGTTCGACCGAATCCTGCGTGCCCACCTGGCCGTGGTCGATCGCACCATGCAGCACGCGTCGGTCTTCGGCGACTTTGGTTTGCTCCAACCTCCGCCGAACTGGAACGATCCCGGTGTGCTGACGATTTATCCGGGCGTCAAGGGCGAGGATGCGCGACTGAAGACCTTTCGCCGTCTGGCGCTGGCCTACGCCACGCATGGGGCGCCGCTGCCCTACACGCATCTGAACGGTTCTGCGGTGGCGGATAAGAAGGTTTACTTCCGGGCGGTTGATACCGCGGCCCTGCCTACACAGCTTGGCAGTCAGGCGACGTCCAACAAGATCCTCCTCAATTTCGTCAACTTCGAGAACTCGGCGGAGACCATGCACGTCCGCGTAACACTGCCCCAGCGAGGATCGTATGGGGCGACCGCTTTGGCCCGGGCGACACGTTTGCCGCGGCTCACAGCCTGGTCACGCTGGAAGCGTCCCCGACGGCCGAATTGACCGTCGCGCTGCCCGCGGGTGAGTCGGTGCAATACATCCTGACGCCACCGGGACCGGCCCCACCCTAGGCCGCCGCAAAGTTGGTATTGACCTAGGTTTTGGGGGTGGCGAAAACAAGGAGGAAGTGTTTCGTTGTCGAGGAGGTTTTCTGAATCGCGGAGCACCTTCCCAGCACAGTGCAATCGCAACGCCGCCTCGCCCTCAGCACCTCCGTAAACAACATCGCCAGCAGACCTAAACCCCAAAAGCCCAACTTTGGCGCGGCCGAGCATCCGGCTATCTCCGGGATCCGACGGTTGTTTCACGCCTGGCAGACGGGGGGACTTGGACAGGAAGATGGGGGACAGGAAAATGGATACTTGCTTTCATTTTCCTGTCCCCCATTTTCCTGTCCCCGAGTTCTCCAGCGTACGAAAGATCACGTGCTCGCGGGTCAGGTTGATCCAGCGGGCCTCCGTAAACAAAATCCCCAGCAGACCTAAACCCCCAAAAGCCCAACTTTGGCGCGGAATCATGTGCTCGACGTGGAACGTGGCCCCCTGGAGCGACTGGTGCATTTGGCAGTACTCGCACCGGCCAGCTGCCCGCTCAGCCACCCGTGACCCCGTTGACGGTAGTCCGAACCGACTTGAAAAAACTCCTCACCCCCATCCGCCTGGTTGGCTACCGCGGCTATTTGCCGATCGAAACGCTTTCGGCGGCGGACCAAGCGTACGATCCGTTCGAAGTGGTGCCGAAGTTTCTAGCCGAGGTTCGGCAGGCGGTAGAAGCGACGGCGTCCATCGCGTCTCCGCCTGCACCGGAAGAACCCGCACCGGCGAGTTCGGCGACTACGAACCCCGCGACTACAAACCCGCCCGATTCGCGGCCGCCGAGAAAACCGGCGAATAGGAGCAAGAGCAACCCGCGCAGTGGCCGCGAGATTTCGGCGGGATAGGTCGGCCGAAAGCGACCGGCCAACGTTCCCGGCGACTTTGTTGCGGCGTTCCGAGCCTGCGGGCGAGGCGCTGAATGCGTTGAGTGAAGAGCACCGGACGATTCTGGTGCTGCGAGGTGTCGAGGGCTTCGATTACGACCAGATCGCCGAGATCCTGGAATTGAGTGCGGGCACGGTCCGCAGCCGGTTGCATCGGGCCCGAGTGCAATTTCGCAACCAACTGGACCACCGTGCCGGCTAAATCGGGAGACCTCACGTGCCGGACGAACTTAGGCGTCGGAAATCCGACGGAACAGCGTCAGCAAGCTGACAGCAGAGCCTCGTTCCGGAATTTCTCCCACAAGCGGATCTAGATTCTCCTGCCCATTGTGGCCAAGGGTCAACTCGGAGACCAGTTCGCCGAACGCGTGGTTCGCATCACAGCGTTGCTTTCCGAGGGCGTCGCCCTGCCCGACCACGCCACCGAGTTCTCGGATCCGTTGTCCGGCGCGTACGCGGATCTCGCTTCGCCCCGCCGGGATCAGGCCTTGATCACCACCACGGTCATATCATCGGTCTGGGCGGCGGGTTGAGCATGCGTTTGCGCCGCGCGACACAGGGCCTCGGCGATCTCTCGCGCCGGCTGGCCGCGGCCCTTGTGGACGAGCTCCACCAGTCGCATTAGACCGAACATTTCGGTGTCTGGCGACGCCGACTCCAAGATCCCATCGCTGACCAGCAACAGAATCTGTCCCGGCTGCAAGATCCGCTCGACGCCCGAGGCGATTTCCTCATCCCGAGAGATCCCCAGGGGCATGCCCGTGGCGGGCAACACGGTCACCTCACCGGACTCGTCCAGCAGATACGCCTCGTGGCCGGCGGCCGCATAGGTCAGGCTCCGGGAGGGAGCCACCAGACTCGCCAGAAACACGGTGGCGAACCAACCGTTCTCAGTTTCTTCGCAAACGATTTGATTGGCCCGCGTCAGAATCTCGTCGGGCCGGGTCTGCGTCAGGGCCAAGGCCCGCAGGTAAGCGTGAACGAGCGCCATGCCCAGCGCCGGGCCCAAGCCATGACCGCTGACATCGCCGACGACGATGCCCAAGGAATTGCCTGCGACAGGAATATAGTCAAAGAAATCGCCTCCCGTGGCGCTGGCGGGAAGGCAGACGCCAGCGATATCGAACCCCTGGCAGGAAGGTGGGCTGGCGGGAAACATCCGTTGCTGGATCTGCCGCGCCAACTGCATCTCCTGCTCCACTTCCACCAGCGATCGATGCGTGCGACGCCACCGTGCCTGCAGCGTGCTGATCAGCCAAGTGGCCCCCGCGAAGGCTGCAAAATCGACCAGATCCAGCACCTCTATCTGCATGGAATACAGTGGCGCCACAAAGAAAAAGTCCAACGCAGCGATCGATAACACCGAGGCGAGCAGCCCTGCTCGCGTACCCGCATACCAACTGGTCAGGATGACCGCGGTGAAAAAGAGCAGCGTCGGCGGCTGCTCCCGCAAGGGTTGCACCCCCAGCGTCAACGCCAACGCTGCCGCCACCGTCCCGATGGTAAAACCGTAACGTGCCAAGTGGCCGGCGCGAAAGATCGCAGGGTATTCGGTGGCGTCCAGGGCGCCGCCCGGACCGATGAGCCAATCTTTGAGTCCTCGTAATCGACGATACACGCCCCACGCCTCCCACGAATGCCACTACGTCTCAACAACGTTCGCTGCGAATTTCCGACGTACCGCAGCCGTCGGTCCCGTCAGCGGCGTGCACGCAGTTCAGCAATTCACCTTGACGCTGCCCCAGTGCCGAGTCCGGTTTGTGCCCCAACGTATCCTGCCAGCACCGGTTGAGCAACACGGTCTGTCCTTTGTCGTTCAGTACCAAGGTGGGAATCGGCAGGGCATCGAGTATTTCCTGGAGAACCTTCGGGAAGCAGGTTCCTGGTGTCCATCGGTGGACGTCGCCGTCAGCCCGGCGACGGCGTAGCAACGCGGGCCGAAATAACTTTCCGATTTCGTGTACAACGCGGCCCCCTACCCGCAACCCAATGACGTTCGTCAGCGTTGCGCACGGTGCGGAGTTCGTCCCTTAGTAATGGCACTTCCCCGAGTTGCAGCACGCCAAGCCGTTCCACGCCAGTGGACCGGCAGCCATGGAAGTGGGTTGTGTCCCCTCCCACAGGGCCAGTGATTCATAATTGCCAATGGACGGAACTTAGGGGCGTATCGGGGGTTTCATGGAGGTGACGCCGCAAACCACACTGACAGATAACGAGCGATTGTTGGGCGTTGGCGCGTGGACGCAGTACACCAACTCGCTCGGTCTTGAGAGCAACGATTGTTTTGTTGGCGGCGGAAGGGAACCTCGACAAAACCCCCTCAGCGTCGAGCACGACGCCAGAATCAACGCTCGAAGTTTGGATCGAGAAGAACGCACCTTGTGGAATCGAGCGATGAACTTGCCAATCTCGGCTGCCCAGCGACCTGCGTATCTCCGTTACGGCATCGCGATTATCGCCACCCTGCTGGCGACGCTGGTGCGGATCTGGCTCGATCCGGTGTTGAAGAGCCAAGCCCCGTACACGACCTATTTCGCGGCAGTCATGTTCACCGCGTGGTACACGGGACGAGGTCCGACCGTGCTCGTAATCGTGGCGGGCGGACTGCTGGGCAACTACCTATTCGACGAGCCGCGCGGATCGCTGGCCATCAGCGACCTTGAACACCAAGTCTCGTGCGGGTTGTTCCTGGTCGTCGGCGTGTTTGCCGCCGTGCTCACGGAAACGTTGCTGCGGACTCAACAGCGTCTGCTGGAACAACAGCAACAGGCCAGCGCCGACAAACTAGCCTCCGTCGGGCGTTTGGCAGCCAGCGTGGCGCATGAGATCCGCAACCCGCTGACCGCGATGAAAATGTGGCTGTTCTCGCTGCGGGAATCCGTGGCTGGCCAGCCGGAACTCAACCGCAAGCTAATGATCGTGGATGAGGAGCTCACTCGTCTGGAAGGGATCGTCCGCGAATTTCTGGAATTCTCGCGTCCACCCGCCGTGAATGGTCGTCCGGAGGCCGTCACCGATATTCTGCAGCGCACGCTGGAATTTCTCGGACCCCGTCTGGAACATGCCCAAATACGGGTGGTGCAGGACTTCGTCCCGGACCTGCCGGCGGTGTTTGCCGACGCCGAAAAATTGAAGCAGGTGTTGCTCAACCTGATTGGGAACGCGGCCGAGGCGATGCGCGACGGCGGCGAACTCCGGCTGAGCGCGACGTCCGAGTCGGATTCCGACGGGCTACGCATGGTCGTGCTGCGCGTCCAGGATACCGGTCCCGGCGTTCCGCAGGAGACGCAGCGCCGCCTGTTCGAACCCTTTTTCACCACAAAAAAGCAAGGGACGGGACTGGGACTTTGGGCCGCCCGCCAGATAATGACGCAACACGCGGGCCGGCTTGTGTTAGAATCATCGTCGCCCCGGTGCACCGTGTTTGCTGTGTGGATTCCCGCGGTAGAAGTGCAGAGCCATGTCCAATGATCCTGGTGGTTGACCGAAGCCGTTCAGCGCTCCAAGGGGAACCAGACCCACGCATCCAAGCTGCTGGACCTGCCGCGTCCAACGCTGCATGCCAAGTTGCAGCGATTCGGATTGCGTGATCCGGGCACTGAGTCCAGGGCCACGTAAACGCCCAAGAGCACTGGACCGCGAAAGGCCCAATTCTCGGCTGCAGCTAGTGGGCACGTCTCGTCGCAGTCCACTTTCTGACAGAGATGTCGACGGGCCGACAGAAGACCGACGGCCTCCATCCTCTTTCGCGGCTCCCGCAATTGCCCTTTGCCTCTGCCTGGAATGGGGTTACGGCATCTTGGGCAAGGTTGACTACCGTTGGCACAGGGCGTGCAATGTCCAGTCTGCGGCTCACTCCCGATACCAGAGACGCTGAGGAAAAACTCATGCAGACAATTGGATGTTGGCGTTCGACGATAGCTTCCTATAGGGGCAGACGGAGGGGCAGAATGATCGAAGCCACGATGGTCAAGGATTGGAAAGCGTCGCCGACACGCGGCCTGCGGTCGACCAGTCGGAGAATGGATTTCGACGGCGATCTCGCGACGCGGGCGGAAGGCTGTCTCCAGAGGAGCGGTTACACCGCCTTGCAGAATATATCGTGCGAATCCCGTGACGGCGTGTTGGTGCTGCGCGGCCGCGTGTCGTCGTATTATCTGAAGCAACTCGCCCAAGAGACGGTGCGCCGAATTGAGGGCGTGGAGTCCATCGTCAATGCGGTGGAGGTGTTTGTTGACAAGACTCGCGTCGTTTGTGTTGCGCCTCCGAATTGAATCTGTCCCTTAATGGTCAGTGGGTCACGTCGGCGATTGTGGATGCGCCGCGCAGACCGCATTTATCCCGCGATATGCGGGCCGAACCTGTTCGATTTCAGACGTCAGGAGGACAGTCATGCTTGCCGTACAGGAACTCTCGAAGAAGTCCCCGCATAATGCCGTGCTAGCACCTGCTGAAGAACCGCGAGCGTTGCCAGACGCGTATTCTCGAACGGTGCAGGTCAGTAATGAACAGGGGCTGCATCTGCGCCCCTGCTCGGCCATTGTGAGCATGGTCGGCAAACACCGAGCGCAAGTGCTGATTCGAAAAGGGAGCCGGACGGTAAATGCCGCCAGTATCTTTGATCTGCTATCACTGGCGGCTGCCCCAGGCACCGAACTCGTGCTCTTGGCGTTGGGGAGCGAAGCGGGGCAAGCTTTGGAGGCCGTGGCCGGCCTATTTGCCACTGGCTTCCAGGGGGGCGGTTGATCGTGAGCGGTCACCGACAGCACTTGGTAAGACGAGTTAGGGAGTTTTGTGGGCCGGAATAGCAGAATTGTCTATTGGCTGCAGGGAAGCGATAGAGTACATCCTTCACCGGGTTTAGAAGGAACGGCTATGCGACTGACGATTTCCATGTGGGCAACAATCGCGGCGGCGACTCTGATTGCCGGTGTCGTCCCGGGCCAGGAAGTACGGCCCGAGGTCGCACCGTTCACGGGCACACCGTCCGAATTTGCGCCGCCCGCGTTGGCACCACCCGTAGCTGCGCCGCTTGAGACTACGCCCACGGAAACCGTACCGGCGTTCCCGGAGAAAAGCGATCTGCGCGCTGGCACGATTGAGGGGTTCGGAATGGGGGGGCGGGGGATGGGCGCGGGGATGGGCGGGCCCGGCATGGGTGGGCCTGGATACGGGGCCGCCTGGTATCCTTCTCGTCCGGTGTCCGGCTCCGCTCCTGCAACCGACCTCGGGCTGGTTCGGCAGAATTTATCGGCGGCCGTGCCGGTGTGGCGGGATGGCGGCGAGCTGGTCCTGCTCTCGGCTGGCATCCGTAACGCGACGTTCTTCACCGACGCCATCCTGCCCGACTCCCACCGGCCGTTTCCAAGCGAACTGTGGAACGTGCATCTCGGGATGAACTACATGCACAAGTTCGACAATGGTTGGTCTGGCGGCTTGGGTATCAGTTTCGGGTCTGCGAGCGACAGGCCCTTCTACAGCATCAACGAGATGAACGTGGGTTTCAATTCATTCCTGCAAGTGCCCGTTTGGAACGAACGGGATGCGTGGCGATTCTCGCTGATGTACTCGCCCGTTGGGAGCCTGAGTTTTCCAATTCCGGGCGTCGCCTACCTGTGGAACCCAGCGGAGGACTTGCGGGTTTCCGTTGGCCTGCCGCTGGCGGTCATGTGGCGACCGGTCGAAGACCTGACCATCAACCTGTCCTATGTCCCGCTGACCATCGTGAATGCTCGAACGACCTACGGGGTAGCCGACAAGCTTTTCATTTTCGGCGGATTCGAGTGGCTGCAAGAGGCCTATCTCTTGGCCGACCGCGAGAATACTGCCGACCGCTTCATGGGGTATGAAAAGCGATTGATCAGTGGAGTCCGGTGGGACGTCTGGCAGCACTCCAGCCTGGAAATGGATGCCGGTTACGCATTTGACCGGAAATACGGCGTGGGACAGAACCAGGTTAACAACCTGCACGACCAGGTAGACATCGCTCCCGGAGCGTTTGTCTCAGCGAACTTTCGCATCCGGTTCTGAGCGGTCGCCGATTTCGACTGCACGGGATTCCTGACGGGGATTGACAGCACCAAGCGGTCGGCTATCATTTCGAATCTTCTGCAAGTGACGACTGTAAAGTGAGGCTTGCCGTGCGCGAACTCCTGGCTGTGATGAAGGCACTGGCCGATCCGAGCCGCTTGCGAATCGTGGCTGCGTTACACGGCCGCGAGTTGTGCCTGTGCCAAGTTGTGGAGCTGGTGGGCTTGGCGACGTCCACCGTGTCACGCCACGTGTCCATCCTGGAGCAGGCGAGACTGGTCGACGCACGCAAGGAGGGCCGCTGGACCTACTTCTGTTTAGCGGGTGAGCAAGGACGGCCCGAAGCCAGCGAGGCGGCGGCGTTGGTCCTCGAAGCCTTGGCCCAGGACCCCCAAGTTCGCGCGGACCGTGTACGGCTCAAGCAGATCCTGAAAATGAATCCCGAAAAACTCTGTCGCCAGCAAAGTGAGTGCAAATGCTAAAGGTGCTTTTTCTCTGTACAGGGAATTCCTGCCGCAGCCAGATGGCTGAAGGCTGGGCGCGGAAACTCAAGGGCGAGGCAATCGAGTCGTACTCGGCCGGCGTCGAGACGCACGGCTTGAACCCCAAGGCGGTGCAGGTCATGGCGGAAGCCGGCGTGGACATTTCGGGCCACCGTTCCAAGCACGTCCGTGAGTTGAGCGACGTCGCCTTAGATTACGTGGTGACCGTCTGCGGCAATGCCCAGGAATCGTGTCCCGTCTTTCCCGGCAAGACCAAGGTCGTCCACGTCGGCTTTGATGACCCACCGCGGTTGGCGAAAGCAGCTCGCACGGAAGAAGAGGCATTAGACCATTACCGGCGCGTGCGGGACGAAATCCGCAAGTTCGTCGAGACCTTGCCGGAATCGCTCACCACGCTCGCGTGCACACCGCCGAGTTCCTGAACCGCCTGGCAGGCAGTTTCCAGGACCATTTGACTCTAACGTTCAGGAGTTGCGGCGCCGGAAGCTGGCTCCCGACCGACAACGCGACACTTAAGCAACCGAGAATCTGGAACAAAAGGAGACGAAATGACTGACGTGGCCATCAAAGCACCGGCCGGCCCTCGCGGGCAACTCTCGTTCCTCGATCGATTCCTGACCCTATGGATCTTCTTGGCGATGGCCGTGGGCGTGGCTGCCGGCTACTTTTTTCCCGGCGTCGAAACGTTCATCAATCGTTTCCAAGCGGGCACCACGAACATCCCCATTGCGATCGGGTTGATCCTGATGATGTACCCGCCGCTGGCCAAGGTGCGGTACGAGGAATTGGGCGACGTCTTCCGCGACTGGAAGGTGCTGGGCCTGTCGCTGGTCCAGAACTGGATTATCGGTCCGCTTCTGATGTTTGGGCTGGCGATTGTGTTTCTGGGATACCTGTTTCCGAGTTTGGGGCCTGCGGATCCCAAGTACCAGGAGTACATGGTGGGGCTGATCATGATCGGCCTGGCCCGGTGTATCGCGATGGTCATCGTCTGGAACGAACTGGCGCGCGGTGACACGGAATACTGTGCAGGGCTGGTGGCCTTCAATAGCATCTTTCAGGTGTTGTTTTACAGCTTGTATGCGTGGGTGTTCATTACGCTGTTGCCGCCGTTGTTGGGTGTTTCGCTGGGGGACGTCGACCTGTCCAAGATCACAATCGGCAGCATCGCCGAGAGCGTCTTCATCTACCTGGGCATTCCGTTCTTGGCCGGGATGATCACGCGGTTCGTGCTCGTCAAAGCTCGCGGGCGGGAGTGGTACGAGCGGAAGTTCATTCCCCGGATTAGCCCGCTTACCTTGATCGCCCTGCTGTTCACGATTCTGGTGATGTTCAGCTTGAAGGGTGATCGCATTGTACGGATCCCGGTCGACGTGGCGCTGATCGCGGTGCCGTTGTTGATTTACTTCGTGGTGATGTTCCTCGTGAGTTTCTGGATGGGGCACCGCCTCGGAGCCAACTATTCGAAGACCGCGACCCTGTCGTTCACGGCGGCCAGCAATAATTTTGAATTGGCCATTGCCGTAGCGGTAGCCGTGTTCGGCATCGGTTCAGGTGCGGCTTTTGCGGCGGTGATTGGGCCGCTCGTCGAAGTACCCGTGCTCATCGGGTTGGTCAGCGTGGCGTTGTACTTTAAGCGTCGCTACTTCGGACGCGAGGCGGTCGCCTCGATGTGATGTGATGTGAACAAGTACGCTGCCAGCGCGCGAGTGTTCGCAGTAAAGCCTCGCTGAGCCAGCGGTGTTGCGTAAGGCGAGCGGCAGGAAAAAACTTACCCGCAGGTCGGCCTTTCCAGGCCGATCGGGACGGTCTTGGAAGACCATCCTACGTTAGGTCGGGTAATATTATTTCCTGCCGCTCGCCTAACCACTATCGAGTGATGGCCGCAGGCGAATCCTAATGACTTCAGGCAAGGTTTTCGGGCGCGAGCGGATGCGACGTTGACTTATTGTGCGTATTTGGCTAAATTGCCAATAACCAACGGACGATAATCAGATCATGGACGCAAAGAAGCTGGCCCAATACGAAGCCCGAGCCCAAATCATCAAGGCCTTGGCTCACCCTGCGCGGTTGCTGATCGTCGACGAACTGTCGAAGAATGGCGAACGGTGCGTGTGCGAGTTGACGGAAATGGTCGGCTCGGATATGTCCACCGTTTCGCGTCATTTGGCCCTGCTCAAAGGGGCTGGATTGGTCATGGATGAAAAACGGGGGCAGATGGTGTTCTACCGGATGCGGGTGCCGTGCCTCCTGAGTTTCTTCGACTGCATCGAATCGGTGATGGCGTGCAACGCCAAACGCCATCAGGAACTGCTGACCTGATCGCCGGTCGTTTTTTGTTTTTGCAAAGATTGCTGATTTTGCCAAATGACCCAGCATTCACTGCTGGCTTGATAGGGAGGCAAATCAGCCATGAACAAGCGTGAGTTGAGCAAGACCATGGCGGCGGCTGTGGAGACGGAGCGCGCTGATGTCGATCGTGAACGAAACCGCTGATGTCGCCATTCTCGGTGGAGGACCGGGAGGGTACGTCGCGGCGTTGTGCGCGGCACGGCGCGGAGCGCGGGTGGTCCTCGTGGAGAAGGCCAGGGTTGGCGGAACCTGTCTTAACGTCGGCTGCATCCCCACCAAAGCTCTGGCCACGGCCGCGGAACTATTCGTCCGTTCCAAGCGGGCAAGTGAGTTTGGCCTGTCGATCCCCCAGATCGACGTCGACTTGCCGCGTTTGATGGAGTATCAGCGGGGCACCGTGGACAAACTCGTCGCTGGCGTCGAACAATTGCTCCGCGCCCGCCGCGTCAAGGTGGTGCGTGGCGAGGCCCGACTGAGTCGGCCGGACACACTGCTGGTTGAGAATGCCGAAGGGCATCCCCAGGAGTTCTCAGCCAAACACGTCATCCTGGCACCGGGATCGGTCACGGCCGAACCGCCGATCGAAGGCCGCCACCTGCCCGGCGTGATGACGAGCACTGAGGCGTTAGACATCGGCACGATTCCGCGCCGACTGCTGGTGATTGGCGGCGGAGTCATTGGCCTGGAGTTCGCGTGCATCTACGAGGCGTTTGGCAGCCAAGTCACCGTCCTGGAGATGGCGGCATCGATTCTGCCCGAGGGCACAGAAGAATCGCTGGCCAAACGGCTGGAGGTTCTACTACGCCGCCGCGGTCTGCAAATTCATACAGGAACTACCGTGCAACGGATCGAGCGGGTCGAGGAAACGCTTCGAGTGTTCACCACGGGGGCGGGCAAGGAGACCGTCTTCGAGGGCGAGCTGGTTCTGCTGGCGACCGGGCGTTGGCCGAACACACTGGGGATGGGTTTCACAGAAGCCGGTTTGCGGATGAACGGCCGAGCCATTGCCGTGGATGATCGGTTAGCGACAAACTTGCCGAACGTCTGGGCCATCGGCGACGCGGTCGGCGGTTGGATGTTGGCTCACAAGGCGATGGTGGAGGGCCGTGTTGCGGCGGAGAACGTGACGGGTGGACAGCGACGGGCCGACCTTCGCGCTGTCCCCAATGTCATTTTCACCATGCCGGAAGTCGCCAGTGTGGGCCTCACGGAAGCCCAAGCCCGCAGCGCCGGCGCGGAGGTGAAAGTCTCGCAGTTCCCGTTCTCGGCCAATCCGCGGGCACGCATCCTGGGTGAGACGGATGGCTTGGTGCGGCTCGTCTGTGAAGCCGGCAGTGGACGGGTCCTCGGCGTACACCTGCTGGGACCGCACGCCACCGATCTGATCGCCGAGGGGACGCTCGCGGTCCAGGCAGGCCTCACCGCCGACGATTTGGCGTGGACGACCCATGCCCATCCCACCCTGCCTGAAGCGCTGCTCGAAGCCGCCTTGGGGTTCCGTGACGCAGCGATTCACACCCACTCACGTTAAGGGACACGCTATGGCCGACTATCTCGAAACCACCGTGGACAAGTTCATCTTCCGTGTGGCCACAGACCGCCTGTACAACGCCGACGGCGTCTGGGTCTTGTGGGTGGAGTCCGAGGGGAATGGGCACGTTCGAGTCGGACTGACCGACTACCTGCAACAACTCAACGGGGACGTCGCCTTCGCCCACATCAAACCTGCCGGGACCATGCTGACAGCGGGCGAAGAGTTCGCCGACATCGAAACGATTAAGGCGACCGTGAGTCTGCTTGCGCCTGTGGGCGGTGAAATTGTCGAGGTCAACTCGGCTCTTGATCTCACCCCGGAACTTGTCAACCAAGATCCCTACGAGAAGGGCTGGCTGGCCGTGATCAAAGCCACGAACTGGGAGGCTGCTCGTGCACGACTCCTCGATCCGCAGGCTTATTTCTCGGCGATGCAGTCCCAAGCCCAAGAGGAGTTGAAGAAGCCATGAGCCGAACCGCCACCTATCACACCACCGTTCGCTGGACCGGAGAGCATTGGGGCCACCTTGCGATGGGGAATGGCCCGGAAATGGCCTTCGGGCCGCCCCCGGATGCCCAAGGGTATGAGAACGCGTTTACGCCCGAGGATGCCTTCGTCGCGGCCGCGAACACGTGCGTCATGTTGATGTTCATTTGGGCGACGAAACGCTTCAAACTCAACTTGCTCGCCTACGAGTGCCGCACCGAGGGGACCAAGCTGATTGAACTCGACCGCACCGAAATCTTCACGCGTCTGCTGTTTCGTCCCCTGATTCGAGTCGCGGCCGACGGTGAGCCTGCGGCCGTCGTGGAGGCCCGGGTGCGGCGGGCGTTGGCGTCTGCGCAGAAGTACAGTTTGGTCGCGAATTCGGTGAAATCCGAGATCGTTGTGGAGCCGGAAATCGTCGTCCAGGCGAGCTGACTCATCGCGGGACATCCCGCGACGTTTGGCGCGACCGATGAACAACTCCCTCGCCCCGGTACTCCGGGGAGAGGGCTGGGGTGAGGGGCCAGAAGTCAAATGCGGAGACGATTTTTCGGCGCGTGCTTTCCTACAACCAGTAGCCCTTTTTTACAGGTCGATGAACATGAATATCCAAGTTCTGGGAACCGGATGCAGCAGGTGCAAAACCTTGTTCGAGATGGTCCAGAAGGCCGTGCTCGAAACGGGCGTCGAAGCGGTGGTCGAAAAGGTGGAGGACATCGAGAAGATCATGGCTTACGAGATCCTCATGACGCCCGGACTGGTCATCAACGGCCAGGTGAAGGCCGCCGGACGCATCCCCAAGCTGGAAGAGCTCAAGACCATGCTCCAGGCGGCTAACACGAACTGATCCCGGAGGCAAGGCAAGGAGCTTTCCAATGCAAGACGCAGCTCACACGAATCAGGTTCTGTTGATCCCGTGTAGTGGGATCGGCAAAGTACATGGCCTGATCAGCCGCGAGGCGGTCTACAAGGCCACAGACACCCTGGGCCAGGACCGGGCGGATACGGTCTGCCTGGCACTGCTGGTGACGGGTGACCTGGAAACCCGTCAGAAAGTACAGGAGCAGCCCTGCATCACCCTGGACGGCTGCCCCAAACTCTGCGCACAGAAGAACGTCGAACTGTCCGGCGGTAAGGTCGCCCAGGCGGTGCGAGTCTACGACACGTTGAAACGCCATCGGGGCGGCAAGTTCGGCTCGGCCACTGCGCTGACCGAAGCAGGCTGGGGCGTGGTGGATGAAATCGCGGTCGAAGTCGTGGAAACCGTCCGAACTGCGGCTACGAAGTAAAGGAGCGGTCATGTCTGTAGTCACCAAGGTTGGTATCATTGCGTGTAGCGGCGAGGAAATTCCCGCCGGGACGATCTCGCGATTGGCCACGCGCCGGGTACTGGAGTCCTTGCGGCCCCAGTCCACGGTGACCCTCTGCCTGCCACTGTTCCTGGCCGGCGAGGAACAAGAACGGCGGTTTGCGCGCCAGCATCCGACGATCACCGTGGACGGTTGCGACAAGCTCTGCGCCAAACGCGGCACGGAGACCTACAGCGGCCAGGTCGCCTGTTCGCTCAACTTGGCGGAGTTCTTGGGAGCTCGGTTGACTGGCTGCCATCGATCGCAGCGGGACTCGGACAAGGCAGATGAGCAGGCCATCTGGATGGCGGCCGAGCGAATCGCCGCGGAGGTGGACGAACTGCTGGCCACTGCACGGCCGCCGACCCTCGTCAATCTGGAACCCAGCCCGGTCGGTTGCGCCTGCAGTCGTCCAGCGGCGGATGGGGCGTTGACGGTCGACGGGATGACTGTCGTCATCAATGGCCTGCCGCTCATTTTCGATCGACTGCACAAGCAGGAAGTGGACCCCGACAACGGTTGTGCCGACCAACTGCTGGAGACCGTTCGCATCTACCATGCGATCGAACCTGGCGAGGAAGGGGCGTATAATGAGGCCCTGGTGGCCGCCTACCACGAGTTCTGCCAGCGACGAGTGAAGGATACAACATGACCCATTCGGCACCTCAGTACCTGTCCAAGAACAACTCCGTGTTTTCGATGGTGAGCGAACTTTAGTCCACTCGGGCGGAATGGATTCCGCCCTACGAAATTGTTCGTGGACAGATACTCATGTGCGTTCAGTTAGTTTCCTACGTTCAAGGAGCACACTATGACCTCAAAGGTAAGTCGCCGCCGGTTTCTAAGGAATGCTGGCACGGGCATCGTCGCTGGCGTGGCCGCCTCGGCCAGCGTCTCGGCTCTGGCAGCCGAGACCGCTCCGCCCACGATTCCCCTGCCGGACGCCAACACGGCGAAACCGGCACCTGGAAGCGGGCCACAGCCCGTCTGCTGCAGCCCCGCCGCGAAACCGATCTACGCCTGCTCTGGCGCTGCCGACGTGGGCGAGATCGCCGACCACGCCGCCCGCAAGTTGACCGCGGACGGTGTGGGCAAGATGTCGTGTCTCGCCGGAATCGGCGGTCGGATACCGAACCTGTTGGAGATCGCCCGGGGGGCTCAGGTTATCCTGGCCATTGACGGCTGCCCCCTGCATTGCGCTCGTAACACGCTGGAAAAGGCGGGCTTCACCAAGTTCGAGCACGTTTGCTTGGCCGACCTGGGAATGGCCAAGGGAAAAACCCCGGCCACGGCCGAAGCGGTGGCTAAAGTGGCCAGCGCGGGCAAGAGCAAGCTGGGAGCGTAAGGAAGATTCGCATGGAACTCAAGAATGCCGTAACGATCTGTCTGATTTCGCTGTTCTCGGCGACCCTCGTGTTGTTGATAGCGCGGGCCCTCGACCTGCAGGCGGCCTCACGACTGGAGCCGCAATTGATTCGCATCGTCGAGGAACTCGAAGGTCTGCGTAAGCAAGGCGGAATCGCGTCTGCTACGCCGACGAACCGGCCGGATTCGCTGCTCTCGGATGGTTTGATCGTGTATTACTTGCACAGTAAGACACGCTGCCCGACCTGCCGGTCCATCGAGTCGCAAGCGGCCGATGTCGTGCAGTCGGACTTTGCTTCCGAGTTGAAGTCCGGAGCGGTCGCGTGGAAGGTCCTGAACTACGAGGAGCCTTCCGGGGCTGGTCTGGCGAAGAAGTTCGAACTTCAGATGCCCGTCGTTGTGCTGGCCAGCATGAAGGGCGGCGAGATCGCCCAGTGGAAGCGTCTCGACCGCGTCTGGGCACTGGTCGGAGACAAACCCGGTTACGCTTCCTACTTGCGGGACGAGATCCGTCAGATGGTCCGCGCGGCGGAACCACAGCCAACCTTGGCGCCGTCCGAGGACGAATCCAAGGCGAAGGAGTCTGTCGGTGGTCCGGTGAGCAAGCCGGAATCCCCACCCGTTGATTTGCCGATTCCCCAGTAACACACCCCCTGTAGCATGGCTCTCCAGAGCCGTGCAGTTGTGCCTGAAATCCGGAGAAAACCCGCACGGCTCTGGAGAGCCCTGCTACGCCGGATCAAGAATGTCACGGACGCTCCGAGCCTGTGAAGAAATGGGACTGGCTCGGAGCTAGCACCGCGCCAAACCCTGAGAATATGACATCTAGCGAGGTGACTGTCCCAATTTCTTCACAGGCTCTCCGTGTGCCTTACGATGAACTTGCCTTCCATCACAGGAGAAACCGAGATGAAACGTATCGCCGCCGCCAAGTTATTGACGCTGACCGCCGTCCTCTTCGCCACCATCGCCGGCAGCGCAGCCCAGGCAGCCGATGCCCCGAAGGACCGGGTCGTGGCCATGTATTTCCATCGCACGCAGCGCTGCCCGACCTGCCTGAAGATGGGCAGTTACTCGGAGGAAGCCGTCAAGGCGGCCTTCGCGGACGAAATCAAGAAAGGCAGTGTCGCGTTTTACTCCATCGACTTCCAAGACGCGAACAACGCCCGTTACACCAAAGCCTACAACATCAGCGGACCGGCGCTGATCGTCGCCAAGATCTCGGACAACAAAGTCGCCTCGTACAGCAATCTGGAGGATATTTGGTCCAAGGTCGGCGACAAGTCGGCCTTTCTCCGCTATGTCCAGGAGAGCGTGAAGACGAACTTGGCCAAGTGACAGGCATCTTAGTCACGAGAGGCTCGGCCGAAAAATAGCTCCCTCGCCCCGGTACTCCGGGGAGCGGGTTGGGGTGAGGGGCCGAAGAGCAAATGCCGCGGTTGCTTTTCAGCCGTTCCTAAGAGGGATTATGCGTGTCTCCAGGGCAGGACGCCCGTTGACGCAACTCGGAGGTGCTGTCGATGTCCTATATCCTCTACATCCTGGCCGCGTTCTACCTGGGACTCTTGACCTCGATCAGCCCCTGTCCGTTGGCGACCAACATTGCTGCAATCTCGTACGTGGCGCGGAAGGTGGGCGATACGCGACTCGTCATCAACGCGGGCCTCTTGTACACGCTGGGGCGATGCCTTCTGTACTTGGCACTAGCCGCTCTGTTGACGACGACGGCCCTGTCGATTCCTGCCGTTTCGATCTTCTTACAGAAGTACATGCACCTGGTGTTGGGGCCGACCTTCCTGCTGTTGGGTATGTTTCTGGTCGGGCTCATCACGGTCTCCAGCGGTGGGACGATGATGAGCGAGCGGATGCAGAAACGCGTGGACGCGATGGGCATCTGGGGCGCCCTGCTGTTGGGCGTGTTCTTCGCCCTGTCGTTCTGCCCCACCTCGGCAGCATGGTTCTTCGGCCTGCTGGCTTTGATCATGGGTTCGGAAGCCGGAGCCATTACGGGCGTACTGGAAAGGGTGGGCATTGCCCTCCCGGAGGCAGCCTTACCCGGCGGATCGTTCGTCCTGCCGTTGGTCTATGGTATCGGTACGGGCGTTCCTGTGTTGGTCGTAGCCTTCTTGCTCGCCTACAGCGCTAAGTCGGTCGGCAAGACGTACAATGTGCTGTCCAAAGTCGAGTGGTGGGCGAGGATGATCACCGGTTGGCTGTTTATCCTCGTCGGCGTCTGGTTCTCGTTGACGTATGTGTTCGAACTGCAGTAGGCCGTACTCGTATCGAGAAGTTCCTCCGTGGTCGCTTGGAGGAATTCAACAAAGTTGATCGCCTGCGTCTGCAATCGCTCCAAACCCGGTTGGGTAGGATGGGCACCCGGGTGGAGCGGGTTCCCTTCGCGTGAGAGCGGGGAGTAGTGCAAGAGCAGTAACGACAGGCGTCACCCGGCCGCCGTCAAGTGACCTTCTATTTTCCACATCCCCGATCGACGGCTCGGATGCACGCCTTACCTGCTGCCTCCGGCGATGACGATATCAGAGTTCCACGGGTGCTTCGAGGAGACCTCGGGAAACAAACCCCAAAACCGGCCATCGTTCCACACTCGAACATGAGCGCCCAGCGTGCAGCTGTCGATACACTTGGTGTTATAGGGCGGTGAATGGGCATGGATCAGCAGCGACTCGACGTCATTAAGTGCCGAGGCATCACTGAGGATTCCCAGGTAGACTTCGACTCGCCATTCGTCTGCGATCCAATCATGCTCAACGTCGAGGCGGCGTTCGAATCGATTTGTACGTCCGATGTACAGCAACGCACGGGCTCCATAGGTTGGGTGGTCGCCGATGACCAAATAGACCCCGGACTTGCCTCTGAGGCCACGCAGATGCTCCCCGACGGGACCGCCTGGGTCGATGCGACTTCGACGCAGACCATTCTTGTCGTAGCCGAAGGGCCCCTGCCACTGAATTAGGACAAATCGAGCATCGGGATCGGGTGCTTGCGACATGGGGCCACTCCACGCAGGCGACGTTGTAACTCTACGGCCGGATTTAGACGGCCACACGGCATATTGTACCGCTCGGCTGGGGCCTGCAACATCGGGACCGCCAAATTCTTGGCAGCTGTGGCAGCTGTGGCAGGCGACAGGCAGGCGACAGGCAGGTGGTGGCAGGCGGTTGATCAAACGGGCTAACACAGCTACGATGAGCGCTGGAACACACTGGCACGAGTGGGGAGTCATAACCATGAAGTCGTTAACCGTCCAGTTGCCTGATAAGTTGTATGACCGCGCCGAGCGACACGCTGCCGAGCGCGGCGCGACGTTGCACGAGACGGTGGTGGAATTCGTCACGCGTTGCTACGGGGCGGAAGACGATGCCTCGGCGACTTGCGATCCGGCGTCGCGAGCCCTGGACGTATCGGGGTTGTTGAACGCTTTGGATCGAGGACACAATCGAACGCCTCTGGGCAGACTGAATCGTGACGCACTCTATGAACGCGAAGTTCTTCGTTGATACGAACGTCTTGCTGTACGCGGCTTCCAACGCGCCGGAGGATCGAGCGAAGCGGCAGACGGCGCGCCGCATCCTC
>JAPLNJ010001221.1 GCA_026692885.1 Planctomycetota bacterium
CTTTACCTACGACGGCGACCGGCCCAAACGCTGGAACGGCGCGCAAGACATGCTGCTCCACGGTTACTGGTTCTGGGATTGGGCCGATCAGCGGCTCAAGATCGAATCGCTCGACACGGAGCAGCGGGTCCTTACGCTCCAGGGCAAGCCGCAGCACCCCTACGGGTTCCGCCAGGGCCAGTGGTACTACGCTGGAGGGCAACTACGCCGAACCCCGAGGCAACCTCGTCGCCCGCAATCTCTGCTGGGGCGGCCGCTGGGACGAGGTCGAAGCCAAAGCCAAGCCCGGTGTCACGTTCACCGACAATCTGACCGACCAGGACCCGCAGTTCGTCGACAGAGCCCACGGGAATTTCCAGTTGCGCGAGGACTCGCCGGCCTGGACACTCGGCTTCCAACGGATCCCAATGGAGAAGATCGGACTGTACCCCAGCGATGACCGGGCCAGTTGGCCGGTCCGCCACGAGGTTCGCCCTCAGCCCACATCGCCCGCGCCGTCAGCCACGGGGAAGTAGCACCAAGGCGGGTCTTCAATACCCTGGCCGACCTGGGTGCCCTGGTTCTGCGGCGCTGTCGGCGGGTCAACGTGACCGGATGCACGATTCTCGACTGCGACGGGTGTGGACTGCTCCTGGAAGATGTCCAAAGCGTGCGAGTCTCCGGATGCCTCGTGCGCGACGATCGTCCGGCCGCAGCTCGGCCCGTTGCTCTGCGGCTCACCGGCGGACGGGGGAACATGATCGTTGACAATCTCCTGTTCGGACAGACGGAGATCGCCCCTGGCACCGGGATGGTCCGGGGAAACTACGGGGGAGATTGATGACGCACGAAACTGACCACGACGACACTTCGCATCGGCGAATCGGTCGGCTCTTGTTGCGATCATGCCACCCCGGAGCTTGCCTCCGGGGTGGCAAGATCGCAACAAACCATCGGGCAACGTGCATGGCAGTGGCTCCGGTCGTTTGCCCCGCCACGTGTGCCGGGGACCCTCTATCGGCGTTTCAAGCATTCAAAGGGCTGCGAGCTCCGCGGCTCAGACTGAGGCCGGCGCATCATCTCTTGTCGGCGCCATCGTCCTCGATCTCGTCTGGCGAGATCAGGATAGTCTGCCCGTTGCGGCATCCCCCAGGTCGCCGCGAGTGGCTGGTACAACCGAAAGAAGTTCCTCAATCCGCGTTCGTAGCGGCGCCGGACAGTCGCCTCCGGCACGCTGTGGCCGCCCATGCGCACCCGGTCGGCGACCCGTTGGACGGCAAAATCCTCGCTGGGAAGCCAGAGAAACACCAGGTGGAACTCGTAGCCGCCACGAACCAACTCCGCGAGCCACGGCGCCAACGATCGACTGGCGAGGGTGGTCTCGAACGCGAAATCACGTCGCCGGGCGGCCAATTCGCGCAAGCGAGCGTGCATGATGCTGCCGGCCTCCAACGCGACACTGTCCGGGTCGAAAGCCGCCAATCCCTGAGCGATCGTGTCCGCGTTGACAAGTTTCCTTGCGTTTGCTGATCGGCTTGCCGGGCTGACATCGCAGCACGAAGTCCTTCAAGTCGTCGTCCTTGATCGGGTTCCCTCAGTCCGGCGGCGTCTCGACAAGGGTGCTCGGCAGAACGTATCCTGGCGGGAATGAAAGCCGAGATCGAACGCTATCTGAGCACCGGAGACAGTGACCCGCGGATGACCAACTGGCCGGGGAACAACGTCCTGGAAAGGTTGAAGCGGGGCGAAGAGCGTCTGAAGGCCGCGCTGCTGGCTGAAATTCGGCGCCGCGCGGCCCGAGTCCCCATTCCGAGCCCCGAGAGCATGCCCGGCGACCTGGTGACCTTTGCCCGCGCGAAGCTCGAGCCGATGGTGCGCGGCCTGTTTCCCCGGGTGGAGCAAGAGCGGGTGCTCGGCCTGCTGGAAGAGTCCGTCACGTTCCTCACGCCCGAGACCATCGAACCGCTGCTCCGCGGACCGGGTTTCCTCGGGACGGCTTGGGCGGTGGCCAACATCTATCTCGTCGGGATCGGCGCGAAGCCACTGGGTGACGAGATGCAGGGCGTCGTCGGGATGTCCGAGGAAACCACCTGCTACGTCTCGCTCGCGTACTTCGCCGACGATCATCCGTTCTCCGATTTCGTCGTCCATGAGGCAGCGCACATTTTTCACAACGCGAAGCGGCGGACCGCGGGTCTGCCGGAGACGAGGCGCCGGCAATGGCTGCTGCCGATCGAATTCGGAAAACGCGAGACCTTTGCCTATGCTTGCGAAGCCTACAGTCGCCTGCTCGAACTCGCCCAGCGGCCCGCGGATCGGCGGCGCGCGCTCGAAAACCTGAAGCAAGGGCCGCTGCCGCCGCGCGGCCAAGTCGATGCCGAAGAGTATCTGGAGATCCTGGCCGAGGCGGTCAGCCGGCGCAACGGCTGGAAGGCGATCCTGGAGCGCTGCTCGCAGAAGAAGCCCTGACCACGTCTTCCTGCTGCGCAGGAGGCCGCGGTTCACGTTGCCTCATGAGTCGGCACCGAATTCGAACGGATTGACAATGTGAAGGCCAACGGCACGCAAGTCACTCACATTGCGAGTCGCCAAGATCAGGCCGTGTACCTGGGCGGTGGCCCCCAGCAGAGAATCCACCGCGGGAAGCGGACGCAGCGCGTTCAAACGCCCCCAGGCTTCCGCGACTTCCCTGGAGACAGGCAAAATCCGACTCGCGAAATTTTGATACAGGCCCGTCAACCAGAACTCCAATCGCGCGGCTTGTCGCGCGTCACGCTGGGCGATCAAATCAATGCCCTTACGGATCTCGCCAATGGTCAGCACCGAAATGGCTCCGCCCTGCGGAATCAGTTTCGCCTGTTCCCAGGCAGCGACCGCCGGATCGCAGCGTGCTCCTTTTCGCAATTCGGAAAGGATGTTGGTGTCGAGTAAGTACCGCATCAATCTGCCAGGTTAACGTCTCGGATCGATCCCTCGATTCTGAAGAAATCCGCATCCGTTCCCACGTCGGGCATCGTCCTCAAGTAGGCTTCGAACGTCATCGCGAGCGTCTTCTGGTCGCCCACCAACAGGACATCGTGAAGAATCGCCCGGTGCTCGTCTTCAACGCTCCGACGGTGCTCGTCAGCGCGCTGCTTCAATCTGGCGACCAGCGCCGGTTCGACGTCTCGTATCAGTAACTCGGCCATTGGTTGACACCTCATTTCACTCGTTGATTCCTCGTAGATTCTAGCCGAAACGGCGCGCCCAAACCAGACGGGCGTCGGCAGCATGGGGCGACTTCCCCCGTGGGCGTTGCGCAGGTCGTTGAGCAGCGCCGACGGCAGATCCGGAATGCGCCACGCCGCACTGTCCGTCACCTCCACGGTGCCTTCCGTCTGGACATGCCCAGCTTGTCCTACCTGTGAATTGCCGCGTACCGCGGATCTAGGGGGACAGTGCAGGATCGCCGCCACGTTGTAGCCCGCCAGCGCGTCATAGTAGGCCCGGCGCTGCTGCGGCGTCCACCAGTACCAGTTCTTGTCTTGGAAGCCGACATGCGGGTCCGGCATGACGAAGAAGGTCACGTCCTGCTTGGCAGGGATGTCCGCGGCCGGGGCGAGACCGGCCGGCAGCGCGGATACCAGGATCGCAGCAATCCATCTGGCAACCTGCATGGCAATGACTCCGGTTGTTTAACACCGTTCGAGAAATAGGTGAGCGATGTCTCCGTGGCGTAAGCTTCCAGCTTGCGGTAGAAAGTGGCATCGCAAGCTGGAAGCTTACGCCACTTGTTTTCCGAACAGTGCTTACCTTCTGGCGATGTTGGGGGATTACTCGGGCCGGGCAGGCTTCGCCGGGATGCGCAGCACGTTGACCGAGCGCGGGGCGAGTTCAACGGTGAACTTCCGGCTGCAGCCGGTGAGGGCCTGCCGCTGGGGTTGGATGCGCAGCGGGTCGTCGAGTGAATTCTCGGCCGTGGCGCGGTCGGCGCGGAGGACGATGTGCTCGCCGGTCGCGCCGACGAATTGCGATCCGGCCAACTCGATCGTCGTCGGGACGGGCACGTCGCGGTAATTGGTCGCTCGGACCACGGCCATCTTCTGGCCGCGGTGGTAGCTGGCCGTCGCGAAGAATGTGGGCAGGGATTCCGCTTCGGTGCGGCTCACCCGCTTGCCGTCTAGGAACATCTCGGCGGAGTTCTTGGTCAGCACCAGGCTGAGATCGTACCACCGATCCTTCTCAATCGGCCCCTGAATGTCGCCGCCGCCCTTGGTAGCCAGGCCCTCGGCGGGATTGCCCTGGATGGCGGAAAAATGGTTCCCCGCCGCGCCGTAGTTGCAGAACATGTACCGCTCCGGCCCGCTGGCGTGGAAGAACATCAGGAATCCTTCGTTGCCGCCGGTGCGGCGAGCCTTCACCGTGATCCGGCCGGTCCGCAGTTCGTTCTTCAGGAACAACATCGCCGGCCCCTTGCCGAGATCCTTCTGCTTCAGCAGCCCGCCTTCCACTGTCCACTGGCCAATGCCGGGCATGTCCCATTGGTTCAGCGATGGAAAGTCGTCGCTGAAGACCAGCTTGTTCTGCTCGTCGTAGATGCGGAACTCCTGGAATTCGTTCTCCGTGTGCCATGCGCCCAGTCCGAACCGGCCTGCCAATAGCGGTTGGTTCGGGTCGGGCTTCGGCAGCACGTCGACCGTCGCGGCGACGTTCACGTCCGGCCGCGTGGCGTTGAAGACCTGCTGCACGTAGTACGACGCATGGGCGAAGCTGCGCGACGCATCGTACTCGATCAGATTCACGCCCCAGTCGCGTTGGTTTAGATTCGCGAACAGTGGCGCGTAGCTGGCCAGCGTCACCAGATCGCCGTTGCGTTCGAGCATCATCAGGTAGACCGAGTCGTCCAGCGCTGCGCTCCAGTCGCCGCTGCCGTGATGGTGCGCGTACTCGCCGACGTAGACCTTCCACGGCTTGCGGGGGTACTTGTCGAAGTAGTCGAAGTTGCTCCGAATCCAGCCCGAAGGCCGATAGGAGTGCTCGTCGACGATGTCGATGTGGTCGTCGCCGGCCCGGGCGATGGCGCCGGGGTTCAGGCCGCTCCAGTACATGCTCATGATGACGATCAGCTGCGGATACTTGGCCTTGATGGCGTCGCGGAACTTCTTGTAGTAGTCGCCGTACAGGGCCGGCGGATGCTCGTTGCCGATCTCGACGTACTTCAGCGGGAACGGCTGGGGATGCCCCATCGCCACGCGCCGCGCCCCCCACTTGGAAGTCTCCGGTCCGAGGGCATATTCGATGGCATCGAGCGTCTGCTGAATGACCGGATCGAGCTGGTCGAGCGGCCAGTTGTTCTCCGGGTGCACCGTCATGCCAGCGAAGGCGACGTACATGGCGTCGGCCCCGACGTCTTCGCAGAATTCGAGGAACTCGTGATAGCCGAAGCCGTCGGTCGAGCGGTACTTCCAGTAGCCCCACATGCCGGGCCGCTCCTCGGGCGGGCAGACCATCTTGCGCCAGTCGGGCGCCGATTCCCACGAGAGGCCTTCGACGTAGCAACCGCCGGGATAGCGGATGAACGAAGGTTTCAGATCTTCCAACAATTTGGCCAAGTCCGGCCGGAGACCGTTGGGCCGATTCTTGTACGTCGGCGGGAAGAGCGACACCCAATCCAGCTGCAACTTGCCCTGTCCGCGAAACGACAAGACGAAGCGGGCTTGCGGATCGGTGCCGTCGGCCCGAAGCGTCGCGGTGAATGGCCGCCACGACGCGGCCGGCTCGATGGTGCCAAAATCGTGGCTCGCGAGCATCTTGCCATCGGCCGTCTCCAGCGATGCGGTGACTGGCCCTCGATAGCTCTCGGGCCGCAGGTAGAACTTCAGGCGGTAGGATGTGCCCGCCTGCACGTGGATGCCCCAGTAGCCGCTGTTGATCAGCGCCACGCGGCCTTCGGGTTTCTCCGCCGGCGCGATCGTCATGGCCAGCGAGCGTGACGACGCGGCGTTCATCGGGTGGGCCTCCGTCAGTTTCATCTCGCCCTTGGTCCCGCCCTCGTTTCGTAGCGACCAGCCGATCAACGCCCGATTTTCGTCCCAGCCGCAGTTCATCATCCACGGCCAGGGCATGTCCCATTTCTCCTGCGGCACGCCCGAGGGCAGCTTCTCCAATTCCATCTTCAGCCCGCCGTCGGGTTTCTTGACCAGCTTCATCCCCGGCGGCAGCACGCCCTCTTCGAAGCTGCGGTTCTGAATCAGTTCGGCGTAGATGCCGCCGTCGAAGCCGTGGCTGATCTCTTCCATGAAGATGCCGTACAGTGTCGGCGAGACCGGGGCTTTTTCTGCCCGCAAGTCAATCTTGATCGTGGCCCGTGGAGCCTCGCCTCCGTGCGAACTGGCGCCCAGTGAAACGACCAGGATTCCGAGAACGAATCGCAAGCAGGCGAAATTCATGTTGGTTACTCCAGACATTTTGGTTTCAGGCCGTACATAACTTTCCTTGTTAGACAGAACCCTCCGAACTCATGTGCAACGGATATCATCAACCCCTACTTCCCTTCCCTCGCCCACTGCTTCATCAGCTTGATGTTCTTCTCGATTTCCGCGTCGCCCTTGGAGCCAAGGTAGGCGGCCATGTCGCTGTCGTAAAGGGACTCGGACGCCGGCGTGCGTCCCTGGTCGCCGGTCTGCTCCATCCAGAGGTCCAGACGAGCGCGAAGATCTTTGAGAGTCGTCGCCTGCGCCGGGTCAGCAGCCAGGTTATGGATTTCCCAAGGATCGGCCTGCACGTCATACAATTCCTCCGGCGGACGTGTCGGCGCGAGAATCAGCCGCTGCGTTGCGTCGAGCTGCCCTGCCGCCTCAGCCTCCCGCAGCGCGATCAGGCAAGGCTTGTGGTCCTTGTACGCGTTGGGCTGCAGGTACGGACGGAGTGACAGAAAATTGCGGATGTATTTCCACTGTCCGGTACGGACGCTACGGATACGGTCCACCGTCTCATCGGCCCGGTCGCGTGCGGCGAAGACCGCATCCCTCGGCTTGTAGTCCGTCGCTAAAACGTTCCGCGCCTGCATTTGGGCCGGAACCGGAATATTCGCCAACGCGAGCGACGTCGCGGCCATGTCGATATGCTCGATGAGGTCCGTGCGCCTCTGTCCCTGCGCGAGGCCCGGGCCGCTCACCACAAAGGGAATGTGCGTCCCTTCGTCGTACAGGAACTGTTTGCCACGCGCATGGCTCACCCCGTGGTCGGAAATGAAAAAGACAACGGTCTGCTCAAGGATGCCCTCCGTGCGCAATCGCTCCACGATTTCACCGACATACTTGTCCGTGATGCGCACGGCATCGAGTGTGGCCACCCAGTCAGCGAGCATGGCCGGGGTCCGGGGATAGTATGGTGGAAGCGACAGGTTGTTGGTTGCCGTAGAGCTGCCGAGCTGTTGTCGCGCCTTGGCGAGTTCGTCCGGCAGGTCACGGGTCTTGCCGCCGAGAAGTTGGATCTGCGCAAAAAACGGTTGCCCCGTCCTGCGCCCCGACCAGTCTGTGCCGTCGTAAACCCGCGCGTCGGACTGGAAGTTGTAGTCTGTCTTCCCCTTGCGCCGAGCCGGATGGTATCCGCCGTTGCACGTATAGTAACCTGCCTGCTGGAAAAGGTGCGGCACTGGTTCAACGCCTGACGGAAGATAAGTCTTCTCCTTACCCCTGCCACTGCGATGGTTCTGGGCGCCGATACTCGTCTGATACATGCCGGTGATCAAGGCTGACCGTGAGGGAGAGCAGATGGGCGCTGTGACGAATGCCCGTTCGAAAAGTACACCCCTGGCTGCGAGCCGGTCAACATTCGGCGTCTGGATCGTCTGGTCGCCGTAGCAGCCGAAATGCGGCGACATGTCCTCCGCGACAAGCCAGAGGATGTTCGGTCTGTTGTCTTCTTCACAAATACCGCTGCAACGTTTCAGCTCGACGGGCGGCACGACCGTTTGCTCGAAGCGGTTGCCAGCGATGATTCCGCCGTGGAAGCTGTCGAGCCGGATGGCGACGGAACCGGGCCGGATGAAGGTGTTGCCGGTGATGACGATGTTGCTGAAGGGGGGCGCGCCGCCGTTGTAGGTGTGCGTGTGCATCGAGACCGCCGCGCCGCCCGGCTGGGGATTCACGTCCACGAACGTGTTGCCGGTGATTGTGATGTCACGCGCCACGCCGCCCTCGACGTAGGGGAAGTCGCTGTTGATCTCGATGCCGCAACCCTGGCGCGCGAACAAGCAGTTGCTGACAGTGCCGGGACCGGACTGGATCAGCAGCCGCTGGTAGTTGTCCTGGAAGTCGCATCGCGATACCCGCCAGTCGGCACACGCGTGATCCGGCCATTCGACAATCGCGTTCGTGAAAGCCGCGACCGGCCGGTCCGCGATCACAACCCGGCCTTCGGTGCCAGCCACGCAGGCTTCGCCGAGCGGCTGGCCGGTGTTTCGGTCGCGGAACAACAGCCGGTCGCCGGGGGCGGCGTCGCGCATGACGGTGCGGTCAAACTCGCCGCTGCGCACGAACGTCACCCGGTCGCCCGCCAGGCTTTCGATGTGGCCCCAGTAGCCGTGGAAGTTGGCAATGTCGTCGGTCGTGTGGCGGATCACGACGCCGTCGAGCATCGTGCCGTGGCGAGTCGCGTTGAACATGAACCCTTCGCCGCCTTGCCACTGGCTGGTACCGGGACGCGGGCCGAAATAGCAGTTTCGCCAGACGTGTGCTCCGTAGCCGCCATACTCGGCGCCCCACGCTTTGGCGGCGTAAACGCGGATGCCATCCATCGTCAGTTTGGCGCAGCGGACGAGTTCCAGCGAGGAGGTGACGGTGTAGATGCACGAGAGGCCGTCCCCGACTCGCAGGAGGCCCGTATCGCGGATGGTGTCGAGCAACTTCGTGTCGCCCATTGTCACCCAGCAGCGGCCCTCGGTGGTGGCCTGTGAGATTCGTTGGTACTTGAGATGGACGCCGCCGGCTTGCATCGCATACAGCGGCGCGCAAAACGTGCCGGCGGCCGTGAAGGGGATGACGCGCTGTTCGAGTTTGTCGTTGAATGTTGCCGGCACAGTGATGCCGGGCGAGAGTTGCAGCTCGATCCGGCTGTTCGCGAAATCGAACTGCGTGATGCGGCCCTCGACGTGGCCGCGGGTAGCGCGATCGATCGTCGCACCCTTGAAGAGGATATTGCGGCAGTCCTTGAAGCCGATGCAGAAGTGACAGCTCGGCGCCTGATCGTCCGGCAAGTCGAACCAGAACGTCGCCCCGGCGGCGTCGATGGCAAACGGATGTGCGTCGTCGCGCAGGAGGTCGGAGAACTCGAGGGGATAGATTACACCGTCGCGGCCCCACTGCTCTTTCCCGAAGCGATAATCGCCGGGCGGGATCGTCACCGAGTCCGCGCCCGACTCGAACGCCTTGCGCACCAGCGGCACCACGGCTGTACCCTTGTCGCGCTGCGTTTGCATTTCGGCGTCGGAGAACTGCGGACCAGATGGGGCGTCGAAGGTAAAGTTTGGCGGCTCGGCTGCAACCAGGGCCAGCGGCGACACCAGCAGGACCGTGAGGGCGATAATGAAGTGGGTCATGGCTTCTTGGCTTCCCTGAGTTGGAATTCTTCGATGGTGGGGACTTCGCTGGCTTGAAGGATGTTCAGGCGGAAGTGTTGCGCCGTAACCGGCGGGAAGTCAAACGATTTGGCACCGGCGATGGCGGTGCCGGTCACGAGTGGCTTCCACGTGTCGCCGTCCTTGTACTCGATGGCGAATTGTTCTGTGCGGGGGAATTCCAGTTCCTTGATCACCGCGCGATTTACCGGTGTCGGTGTTCCGAGATCCACTTCGAGCCAGCCGTTGCGCGAGTTCGGCGCTGCACCCCAACGTGTGGCCTCGTCGCCGTCGAACGCTTGCGCGGCGTTGTACGCGGCGCTCCAGACGCTCGAGGCTCTTGCCGGTTTACCGTTCGAGACGGCGGACGTGTCAACTTTGGCTTTCCTGAGACCGTGAGGGTTGATATCGGCGGGATCGAAAGCCAGCGGTGCGATGATGGGGGCCGGTGGGTTGTCGCCGGTGTAGAGCAACGCTTCGACGCCTTGAGCCAACGTCAATTCGTAAGAACCGGGGCCGAGCGGCTTCAGCGGGACGGTGGCTTTGACTTCGCCGGTGAGAGATGGGGCGACCCGACAAGGTTCGCCTGCCAGACTCTTGATGCGGACCCACTGTGTCTTACCGGCTTTGCGTTCGGCACTGACCAGGAAGGCGCCTTCGGCGCGCAAGTTGTGGAAGACCGCGTTGGTCCACGCGGCGGGGACAGCGGGGAAGACGCGGATGACGCCGCTGTGGCTTTGGAGGAGCATGTCTTGGAGCGAGCGGGCGAGGACGATGGAGCATTCAATGACCGGGCTGCCTTCGATGTACATGGTGTTGGGACGGACAAAACGTTTGTCGGCCATGTGCTGGTGGATGCTGGCAATGGCGTTGTCGCCATCGCCGAGCGCGGCGTAGAGCGACGCGGCGGCGGCACGCGACCAGCCATACACGCCGCGGTTTCCATCCACGGTGAGCCAGTGGTGGATGGATTTATAGAGTAGATCGCGGGTGGTGGGGTCGTGGGCGTCCATGATGTGGAGCGGGTGGACCATGAGGATGTGCGACCAGTGACGGTGGGATTTGGTGAATGCCATGTCGGCGCCGACGCGCAGGCCGGTTTCGTCAACAGGGTACGGGGTGAGTTGGGCGAGCGTGTCGCGCCACTTGGGCAGCAGCGGGTCGTCGAGCCGGTAACGCTGGTTCAACTCGATCAGCGTCTGGCAGCCCCAGCGGAGAAGCGCCAGGTTGTAGTTGTTGTCGGCGGCGTTGCCATATTCAGGCGAGTGCAACACCGGCAGGTGGAGCTTGCCGTCGTCGCCTTTCTTCAGGATGCGAAGGTAGAGATTGATGCTGCCGCGCAGCAGCGGATAGAACGCATGCTGGCTTTGGTTCGTGATCAGCGAATGGTCCATTGAGTACCGGTAATGCTGCCAGTAGTTGTGGAGCGCCCAGGTGAAGTCGCCGGGGTTGATATAGTGCTCCGGCGCGCACGAACCGTCGCCGCGCAAGCCCTCGTAACAGGTCGTGTGCGGGACGGTGGCGCAGTCGTCGAAGCCGTAGATGTCTTTCGCGTTGCGGACGAAGTTGGCGCGCTTGGCGTCGAGAAAGCGGACGAACGATTCGCCGAGTTCGAGTTGGTTGGCGGCGTAAACCGGCAGGTAGAGCGTCTGGATGTTGAGGTTCCACCAGATACGCGGCCAACCGGTGTCGCGGAACCACGGCCCGAGCAGATCCACCGGGACGCGGTCGGGCCGCGAGGCCGAGGCGAGCTTGTAGAACTGAATCCAGTAGAAACTCTCCAACTTCGGATCGGGAACCGACACGAAACTCTTCGGATACAGTGCCTGCCACCACTCCCGGTGACTCGCCACAAGTTTGTCGAGGTCTGCGCTCGCGGTCTTCTGGACGGTCGCGACGACATCCCGGCGCGCTGAGTCGCCGGGGAACGAGTCGGCGATGCTGAGATAGACGCGGCGGCCTTTCGGCGTTGCAATTTCTTTCCAAGCCGTGGCGAATTCGCCGCAGGCATGACGGGGCTGAATGCACACCGGCAGGCCGTCAATCGTCTCCGTCGTGGCCGGTGGGTTGGGCGGGTCTTTGAATTTCTGCTGGTTGCGTGTGTCCTGGCCATGACCGGCCTGCCAGACGAACTTCGCGTCTTTCTCGCCGTCGCTGGTTTCGAGTTCGAGAATCATCGCCATCACGTCGGTATGGATCAGCGTGCGAAACTGAAGCGTGCCCTTGTCGGTCGTGACGGTGCCGCGCACCTAGGCGTTCCAGAGATCGATGCGCATCGTGCCGTCCTGGATGTTGCCGCTGGTTTCAAGCACGAGACCGCCGATGGGCAGCCGGCTGTTGTCGCGCCGGTGCTCGGTGACATCGGCGCGGCCCATTTCCCAGCGCAGCCGGTTCTCGCCGTCGCGGTAGATCATCGCGCCGAGCAGACCGTTGCCAAGGAACGCACCATAATCAAACTGCGTCGGCAGCGTCTCCCAGACCAAATCGTGCCGGTTGAGGAATGCGGGCCAGTCCACTTCGTCGGTCACGAGTTCGGCAGCGTGCAGCGCGGCCAGCGGCGCCAGTAGCAGGGCGGTGACGAGGATGGTAATGGTTTTCATGATTGCTCCATCATTCGAGCGGCCGGTAGGTGAAGGAATGGAAAGATGTAGAACTTGCCGTCATGTTTGATCAGATCCGGCGCCCAGATTGACCCCGATTGATTCGTCACGGCACGCGCGAGTGGTCGCCACGTCCGCAAGTCCTTTGAGTGCCACACCAGCAATCCCGGCTGAAACTCAAAGCTCGAGTGCGTCAGGTAATAGTCGCTCCCGTTCTGCAGGATCGACGGATCAGCCCAATTGCCCAGCAGCAGCGGCTTGGCCGCTGTGGGACGGGGCGTGATGAAACCGGCGGACGGAGCCATCGCGTCGGCGGCGTGCAGCACGGCCAGCAGCGTCAGCAGCAGGGCTGCGAAGGTAAGGCACGGCCGAAAAATAACTCCCTCGCCCCGGTACTCCGGGGAGAGGGGCGGGGTGAGGGGCCGAGAGGCAAATGCGGAAGTTACTTTTCGGCCGATCCTAAGGGGTGCGAGTTTGTTCAAGTGTTATTCCTCAATGTGCGGGTTTTATTGCTCTTTTCCGTTCAGTGTTTCTGCATCTCTAACCGGAGGTTCTTTTTCGTTGATATACGCCTGGATGTTCAATGTCTCCTGCGCCACGCTTTCCAGACGCTTTCTGTAAGCCCTATTGTAGATTTCCTTGTCTTCGGGTGTCATGCCTTCCGTCCAGTCTCCGGAATGTGGCAGTGCCAGGTCGATCCAACAGGAGATTTTGTCCATTTCTTCGCGCGTCATCTGCACCTTCTCGTGGCCCTTTTCAAGCAAGGAAACCAGAGGACTGAGCGAGGAACCATGTGAATAGGGTGGTATCATCTCCGGCACAGACCAACGGCCTATCCAATTCAGATACCTGGATTTTTCCGCGATGATTCCCAGCACCTGTCCAGTGTCATTGGCGGGAGCTGCGGGCCTGTCGGTGGAAATCAGCGCATGGTACGCCTGGTTCCAAAACTTGCGTGCAGCGCCGTCCCAGACCGGCGTGGACCGCAAGTCGGGCGGCTTGGTATCGCCCCCCTGGTGGCACTTGACGCACTTGGCATCGAGAATCGGCTGGATCACCTGAGGAAAACTGAAGCCCTTGCCCGTGATGTCATAAAACGGCTCAAGCGGTTTGATTCCAGCCTTCAGGGCCAGCGATGTCTGCTCGTTGGAAACCGCTTCATTCTTGTTCTCGTGGCAGCCCGTGCAACTGAAGACCTCACCTGGCATCAGTGTTGACCAGGAACGCATGGTCTGCACGACATGCCCGTTCGTATCGATCGCCTGGAAGTACACGGGCGTGCGAGCCGGAACTTCGAAGGCCACCGAGCCGTCCCCGAAAACAGGAGCTTCTCCCAGGACACGTTTCACATCCCAGGCAGCCAGATCACTGATGGTGGAGGGCCCGTGTTTGCGTCCTATGTCTGTGGCCATGAAATCCAATGCCACCACCCGGATCCTCTTCACGGTGCCCCGCTTGATGCCCTGCAGCCCCGGCCCGCGATAGATGTCCTGAATGGTAAAGACACCGGTCTTCTTACGCCAGTCTGAGAAGTCGGGCAGCTGCGGGGGAATCGGGCGCGGGGCCAGCGGAACAGGCTGGTTGCAGGAGATGGCCGGGTCCGCGGCGATGAGCACCCGTTCCCCCCTGATGTTCATGAAATAGATCCCAAACCGTTGCTGTCCCCCGGGCCGGAATGTCACCAGGTAGTTCTCCTCGTCCAGCGGGTAAGGATACTGCCATTGGTCTCCGTCCTGACCGTACTGATCGACCTTAATGACGCCCTCGGGCCTCCGGACCGGCGCCACCAGCGTCACGCCGCTCGTTTCCTGCCGACCCCTGGATGGATCAATGATGGCCAGCTTGCCGCGTTGCTGGGTATGGTGGCCGGAAAGGATGGCCAGGACCTTCCCTGTCCCCGGAATCCCGCGGGCGTGAAGAATGCTCGTCGGAAAATACGAGTTGTTGCCGTAATACTCGGTTTGATGCGCACCGTTCGGGTACATCTGGAACAGGGGCTGCGGATAGATCTGGCCGCGGTCATTGTATTCCCATCGCGTATAGGTGACGAGCCCGTTCCCTGGGTGAACCTGAGGGAAGTTGGTATTGACCTGGTCGAAGCCGATCCGGCGCATGTATTTCCCGTTCTTGTCCATCACATACATGCTGCTCACGCTCACGTGCCAGCAGTCCACGTTCTGGAAGCATCGCGTGGAACTGAACATGATGTTGCCGTCGGGCAGGTAAACCCCCTCATAGTCGGCCACGCCCTGGCCAAAGGTCAGTTGGCGCACCTTGCGCGTTTCGAAGTCCATTTCGTATAAGTGGTAGTCATCCCCGCGCGCCGACTTCTTCCAGGCGAAGAGGATGCGCCTGCCGTCATACGACACGTCCGGGTCACGGAACACGCCGTCTTCATCATGGATAAGGGTTGTCTCTTTGGCTGCAAAATCATCGCCCGTCTCCAACAGGCAGAGGCTGGAGCCGCCCGTGAAGTTGAACTCCTTCACCACGCCGTTTGGATTGAGAGTATCTTCGTCGCTCACAGCATCTGTATAGGCATAGTGTGAACCGCCCATATCGAAATGCTTAGTAAAGACAATCCGCTTCAGCTTTGCCGCGTGCGGTGCCAGCAGCCCGCGTCTCTGGTCGGCAGGAATCACCACGGATCCCTCGGGCGCGGCTGTCAGCGGCTGAACAAACGAAGCCAACAGGCAGACGCCAGCGAGATGGGTTGTGAGTCCTGTTCTCATAGTTGTTCGTGCTTTCTCTTGATGTCAAAGGGGTCCTGACCCCTTTGATTTGCCAAGTCGAATGCCTGCCGCGGCACCGATCCTGGTAGCAGTACGGCGATTAAGCCGACCAGGTCACCGCAGTTAGCGTGTTCTTGAAACTCCGACCGGATCGGCGATTCCGGTCCACGTTCAGTTCGGGGAGCGCTCAACGGCTCTCGGCCTTGCGCGCCGCGAGGGCCTCCTTGGCGACTTTGGTTGGCTGAGCATCGGGATGCCCGCCAGCAATGTCCTTCAAGATCGCTATTGCCTCAGACCATCCACGGCAAGAACTGGCCATGCCCATCGGACGGCAAGGACTGTCAAGAGACGTACGCGACGCGAGCTCCGTCTGCCCGAACGACAGCCGTCACCCGGCCGCCGCCAAATGACCTTCTATTCTTCGCACGCCCGATCGGCGGCTCGGGTGCACGGCCTTGTTCGGGCACGAGGTTTCTTGAATTATCGCATTGGATTAAAGAACAACGACTGCCGTATCTGCCCGCGTCGCGATAGCTCCAGGCATTAGCCTCGCTTTAGAAGAAGAAAGACAAGTATGGAGAGAACTAACACGACAAAATGCAGGATCCTCAGTGTAATGATGTCCTTTGCCGTTACCCATTCACCCTTTGGGTTAAGGGAAAAGAAGTCCACCGTCTTGAAGTACGCCTTGGGGTCCCCGAGCTGCAACACTGCTTCGCACCGAACAAGCGCGCGGCCGTTGTTCCTCAAAGCATCATGAGCAAAATGAAGGTATATCTGGCCAAACACACCAAACACGAAGATACCAGCTGAAAGAATCAGCTTGTCGGACATTGTCAAGGTGATGGACGAGGGAGCCGTGAGCATGTACGAGGGGAGAAGTAGAAGAATTGCCACAAACCAACTTGTTGCCGTATAGGCGCGAGAATTCCATTCGGCGATGTGCGTCCGGACTGAACTCATGACCGAGAGGATAACGTCAACCTTCTTGTCATCGCTGATCGTCAGGGCGCTCTCCAGGTCCAAGTTGGCCTCGAGTTGTAGTGGATTGGCTTGTGGAGCCGGCATAGCATTTACTCCTTTGTTTCCGTGACCGAACGATTGACTAGGCCGACCCGCCTATCCGGGTCAACCGGGACCGAGATAGGCCGACCGATCTGGGCCGCCTATCCTGGATCGGAATGTTCCCGATTGTTGCAGACAACCCCTGCGTGTCAAGCATGTTAGCTCGCAATTTCTTTCTTGCGGGTTCCGATGTTGGGCCGTCCGACGCGGCGGCCTAACATGACCGCGGGCGCGCCGCATAGGCTGCCGCACGGGTCGGCCTATCGTGGTCAGACGGGTGCCTGCCGGACGAGGCTAGGCCGCCCATTTCCGAGCGGCCTAGCGTGGGGGTGGCCGTGAGTGCGTCACGTGCCAAGATGGTCGGGTATCCGTGGTTACGGCCCGTGGCTGGCTGCCGGTTGGCGGCGATAGGCCGACCGGGAGCGTTCGGCCTATCCTGGCCGTCTTAGGCTGACCGGCAAGGTCACTTGGGGCGCAGGCGGTCCAACGGACTCTGCACGCCGCGGCGCAGTAGGGGCATTGCGACGCGTGACGGCTGACCAGACGGTTGCAGCACGGACACTTCTTGAGGTCGGATTCCTCCCGGACGGCCTCCGCGACCAGGACCGCATCGTTCTTCATCTGCGACGCTGCTGCGCCGGCCCGCACAGAGCAATAAGGACATCGCCATCACGTAGCTTCCCAGAAACGTGCAACGGACGCCCACTCCCAGGTCCTCGCGCGCCTCCACGCTCTGCCACTGCGCGGCAGCGAAGTGTATAATCGGTCAAGTGAAGGCCGTGAAGACCGCGAGCAAGATACGGCCACGTAAATCCTCAACGGCCAGGAAGCGTGGCCCGCTCATGAGTTGCGTGAGCGCTAAACGGTTCTTCGACACCAACGTGCTCGTCTACGCCTGCGACTCGACCGACCCCGCAAAACAAGCGACTGCGCTGCAACTCATTGCTGAAGCCTCGGCGCAGGGTAGCGGGGTCCTCTCCATGCAAGTTCTGGGGGAGTTCTTTCACGCCGTGGTGATTCGGTAAAATTTGCCGAGCCGCGCTGAGCTCGTCGGCGATCTCGGACAGCAGCGGTTCCAGTTCGGCCAGCGCGCTGTCCAGAGGGTCCTGCGGGCCCGGACTCGAACTCGACCAACGGGGGCGAGTTGGCACGGCGGCCGAGGCGAGGGTGACCGTCGGCAGCTCGCTTCCGATGCCTGCCGCTTCGCCGCTCGCTCCGGACACGTGGTTGTTGATGTACGCGATCACGGTCAGTACATCCAACGACGTGCACTGGCCGTCGCCGCTGACGTCGTAGTAAGGCGGCGGCGCTGTCGGCGGACTGGGCAGAGAAGTGCTGCCCGCCTGAAGGTTGATGTAGTTGATCACGATCAGCACGTCCAACGGAGTCACGAGGCCATCGCCATTCACGTCGACCGCGTTTGCGGGATTCTGCCAGGAAACCGCCGGAGTCAAACCCGTGAGGAACACCGTCAGGGCATCCGCGGCGGCTGAGTAGGCCGCGTCGTTGGGATGTTCATCGCCGTCGGAGCGGCAATACACTCGCTTCAGGCGGTTGGCGTTCGTAGACGGGGTCTCCGCGTCGGCCCAGAAGTTGAACAGGTCGAAGGCGTAGACATTGCCGCGGGTGGTGTAATCACGGATGAACGCGCCTGCGAGCCACTCGCCCCAATCGCGAGCTCGGGCCGCTGCCGCCGCGGAAAGCTCGGTTTCCGCGCGCAACGGGACAGCCGGCATGACGACCAGTTTCTGCGTCGGATGCTGGTTGGCATACGGCGCCACATTGTCGATGAACGCTTGCTCCCACTGCGCCAGCCTGGCGGGATCCTCCAAGTCCGAGAGCGCTAAGAAGCAACTCTTGAGCATGAGGATGTCCGCCGCCGCTGCGTCGTGCAGCGCCACGACGCTATCGAAGGCGTCGCCAAAGTGCCCGTCGCCGTTGCTGTCTGCGAACAGCGTCGCAATGTCGGTTGGGAGGGAACCGTTCGGGGGCCAATCCCACAGGCTGTAGTCGCCGAACGTGTAGCCGCGGGCCGTCAGCTGGCTGACCAGTCCGGGATGGCCGTGATCGTCCATGATGCCCTGGCCGGTGGACTGGTGCAGGAAAAAGACGTCCTGCGACGTCGTCGCGTGGGCCGCCGGGCGCAGAATGGCGGCCGAGGCCACGGGCAACACGGCCGTGGACAATTCCCGCCAACTTACATTCCCACCCCTGTAGCTGCCGTCTGCGGTAATGTCGGCATCGCTCATCCCGCCTCCCCCGCTGGGAACCAGCACCTCGTACGTGCCCCCCAGCGGGATCGATTGCGCGGTGTCCGTGGGATTGACCAGCACGAAACCGTTGGCGAAATCCCGCCGGTAGACGCCATTCCACAGCAGGTCGTCGACTTGAGTGGGCAGCGCCGTCGTCGCCCGCCCGAGGTCGACCTCGTATTCCGGATAGTAGTACACGCCCAAGTCTCCGGCGGGCGGCAGCAGGTTGATGTAGGTGGTGTCGTCTTTGGCCAGCAGATAGGAACCCAGGACAAACAGCCGGTGCTGCAGGCCGGCGGGCGTATTCGGCTCGTCCCGCAGCGTTCCCTGCAACAGCAGCACCTTGTCCTGTCCGGCCAGGTTCAGTACGCGGTTCAATTGCAACTGCCAGTCCGAGGCTTCGCCGTTCAGGCCGGCCCCCCATTCGCCGAAGCCCTCAACCATCCCGCCGTCCGCCAGCGTGTAGTCGGTGTTGTCCCAGCTGGTCACCAGCGTGCCGAGGTTGGGCAGGTACAGGAAATCCTCGGGTGTGGCGGACAGCCCGGTGACCAGATACTGCGTCAGGTTCCCGAGCGTCGTCGTCCAACCGTTGTCCCGTGGCGCCGTGCCCGCAAACCGGGCATCCGCGGGGACCAGGGCGTCGCTGTTGTACGCCCCCACGTCCCAGCTGTCGGCAAAGACTCCCTGGGCCTCGACGGCTCGCAACTGATCGATAGTCGAATTGAGCCAGTACTCGCGCCACTGGCTGTTGGCGATGTCCATCAAGTCCCAGCCCCACGCCGCCTGCCGCAAACGCTGGCTGGGATCGCTCTGGGCGTGCAGGAACCAGTCCTCGTGCGGATTCACATCGGCCCAGTCGCTGGCCCACTGGTCATTGATCAGCAGGCTATGCTGGCCCTGTCCGACGGCCAGCCGATAATGCAGCATCACAAAATCCGGATTGTGAGCGCGCACGGCGTCGGTGAAGACCGTCTGCATCTTCTGCGACCCGTCGTAGTGGCTGGCAATGAAGTCCAGCATGGTGGCCGACAGGTCGTCCGGAAACTGGTCCGAGAAAACATGGATGCCGTCGGCCGTGTTCGGGAAACTGAGGACCACCGATCCTCCGCGCCATTCATAAGGTCCCAGATCATACCCGCTGCCAAAGGGCCGAGCACGGTTGTTCAAATCGGCGCTCGGACCGGACACGCCGTGGTCAATCGCCGGACTGCCCGGTCGCAAGTGAAAATCGTTGTGACTCGGATCGACGAACAACGGATCGCCGTACCGGGCGTGGGCGTCGGCCCCGACACTCCCCGACCACGTGCCGTCCGTCAGGGCGGCGGCGGAGAACTCGCCGTGCCCCGGGAAGCGGATGACGGTGTCTGGCCGGTCGGGGGCATAGTACAGATTCCGGTCTCCGCTGAACACGGTTCCCGCGCCGAGCAACAGCAACGCCCCGCCGTTGCCGTTGTCGCACACGAACAGGTTGTTGTCGGATACGAAGGTGCTGCCGGACACACCCGCTTCCTCACCGATCGCGATCGAGTACCCGTCGCCGCGTAACCCGCCGTTGCCGAACAGGTTGTTTCGGGCCGTGACCTGAGCCTGGGTGGCGACCACCAGGGCGGTCTGGCCCGTGTTCATGGCCAGGGAATTCTCGATCAGGACGTCCGTCCCCCACAGCTTGATCCCGTCGCGCGAGGTGCCGGTCACTGCCACGCGCCGCAGGACCACGTGGTCCGCCTTCAGGTCGACACCGTCTCCGGGATGTCCCGTCACCCGCACGTTGTCAAGCGTGATGTTCTGGCCATCCTCGACCGCAATACCATCGACGGCCGTATTGTCCCCGCCCACCGGGCCAGCCAGCATGACGTTGCGAATGGTCAGGCCGTCGATCGAACCCTCGGGTCCCACATCGATGCCCCCGAAGTCGTAGTCGTGGGCGGTCACGTTTTCGATCAGGATCTGGTGACTGACGGCTGCCTCGGCCGCCTGCAGTTTGATGACTTCGCCCACCCGGCTGATGTCCAGGCCCCGCAGCACAATCTCGTCATTACCCCCGCTGCCGCCGATGGCATACCCTCGCAAGCCCTCGCGAATGTAATCCCGGATGGTCAGGTTCTCGATACGGAGATCATCGTGCGTGCCCAGGTCGATGGCGTAACGCCACTCCAAGCCCGTGCCATCCAGAACTGCCGTCTCGCCGGGATATCCGGTCAGCGTGATCGGCGCGACGTCGGTTCCGGACCGGGGGAAGGAGATGAATTCGTGGTAGATACCTCCGCGTAACAAGACGGTCATGCCTGGTTCCGCGAGTTCGAGGGCCTGCTGCACGGTGCCCAGCGGTTCGGCCAGCGTCCCCGGGTGGGCGTCACTGCCGCTGGGACTGACGTACAGATACGTGCTCGGACCGGCCGTGATCCGGAGCCGATTGCCGCTCGCCAGGATCTGCACGCCCGGAATCGTCAGCAGACCGTGGACATCCGGCATCGCCGTCCCGCTCTGGAGCACCGTGGCAGTCGTGGTGTCCGTGTTCGTCCACTGGTAGCTCGTGCCTGGCGACACCACAAACCGTTGCAGTCGCCGGGGTGTGACGTCGGCCGTCTGGTTGCCCGTAGTCGACCGGAGGGTCAACCCGTATGCGGTCAACTCGTCCGTGATCTGTTCGCCGAAGGCATGCCAGGGCACCGACCATTCCAGATCTCGGTTGTAGTAGTAGTGTTGCGTGGTGCTGGTCGGCGGCGGAATCGCCGGCGCATGCGAGGCGTTGGAGAAAGCCGGGAAGCTCAGGTCACGGCGAAACTGGAACTGAGTCCAGCCACCGCCCGCATCTCCGCCGATCATGACTTCGTTCGAACCCTCGAAGCCCGGCCAGCTGTGCTCGCCAGGAATCGCGGCACCCTGGAAGCCGATATGCCCTGCCGACAACGCTCCCGGAAAGGGTTGGCCCTGTGTCTCCCAGGCGATGACGCCATCCTGCATGGTATGGACGTAGCACAGGTAGGCCGTCTCGTCGCCCGCCCGATCGACGGCTTGCGTCTGGTCATCCATCCAATCCCAGACGCCCAGGCCATTGTATTTGACCAGGTGCGCGGCGTGCGGACCGCGGTTCTCGATCGGGAGATTAGCGGCGATGGTGCCCCACTTAGGTTCCAGGTCTGAGCGCCAGTCCGTGGTTCCTCCGCGGCCGTCCGCCGCGGCGTAGTTCGTCATCGGCAGACCGGCATAGACGGCCGAAAATACGTTCGGGTAGCGCATGCCCATGGTGATCATGCCCGAGCCGCCCATGCTGCTGCCGTGCCCATGAATCCGGTTCGGGTCCACATTGTAGAGTCGCGAGACTTCGTCGATGGCCCGCAAGATGCGCTGCTCGGTGAAATTCACAATCGTGCCCGTGGTGGGCGGGTTCGGGTCGCTAGAATCGAAGGTCCGATAGTCGAAGTCCCCGTGGAAGCCGTAGTGCCAGGTCTGATGCGGGTCATCAACATAGAGCCAGATGGAGTTCCAGTCGCCCTCCGGCGTACCATCCCGAACTTGGTAGCGGCCACCCCAGCCTTCCATATAGACGAGCAAGGGGACCGCCGCGGACCCGTCGTAGTCGGCGGGCAGCGCGACGGAGTAGTTGTAGGCGTAGCCCTCGAATGTCGGGTTCCAGGCGGCGTAGTCCATGAACTGGGTGTAGACAATTCCCCGCCCTGAGGCCGTCGTATGCACACGGATCGGCGCCGGTTCGGTGACGGTCTCCACCAACCCGGTCACCGTGGCGTCTTGCCCCGCCACGACATTCCGGTCTTCCACGCCTCCGTAGACGGTCGTGACGGCATAGTAGAACGTACCGGCCTCAGGCGTGGTCCACACGAACAAGCCGGTCGTGTCCGAGAGTTCCGGTCCCCCGTCGCGGATGATGAAATTCCGCTGGATGGGAGCAGGGTGCCCGGGGTCGGACCAGTTCCGTTCGTTGAGATAGGCGGAGGAGCCTTCGGCGAGGGGACCCCAGCGTTCGGTCAGTAAGGTCGCGGCGTTCAGGTTGGCGGCGGTGATCGGTGCGGTGTGCCGATACACTTGGTAGACCTCGCCTACCCGGCCGGTGTCCTCCTGCCAGGTAATGAATGTTTGGCCGGACTGATGAAAGGCGTCGATCCCGGCCAACAGGAGCCTTGCTTCCAAGCGTTCGAATTGCAGCCGCAAGAAACGCTGCCGCAAGGAGCGACCGCGCCGGCCGTGTTTCGAGGGACGAACCGAACCGGAACGGTGTACGCCAGCGAACATGGCACTGCTCCTTGGAAACAGACCGGGTTGTTCCTACGCCGCGACAACCGCCGTAATTGTATACCGTCGCCGCGTTCGGAACAGTCCCGTCTCAAGGGCCCGTCTCAACGGCCTCTTATCGGCGGCGCACCAGCGTGTCGAGCTGGCCGCCCTGGGGCGACCGGAAGAGATCAACTTACCCACATTCCCCGAAACTTCAGCGAGAAATGAGCCTGTTGCCACACCGCCTCGCTGACGCGTCGGGTGACTTCTCTTCTTCCAGTCGCCTGGGCCAGCACCAAACGGTTTTTCCAGGTGTCGGCATTCACTTTGGTATTTGATGAATGCCCCCGGCTTGCCCCTCGTCGTTATACACAAGTTCTTCGCCCCGATAGGGGCAGCCACATGATAGCCCAGGGCAGAGCGTAGCGGCGTTAGCCGCGTAGCGCCGCCCTGGGTTAGGAGAGTATCAGGAACGCCAGCCCTGAAGGGGCGAAACAAGCCAGCGTAGCACAACCGCGCCACAATCCTTTGTCAAGAACTACCTCCATCTTGTTTGAAGGCGAGCGATACGTGTGGGAT
>JAPLNJ010001222.1 GCA_026692885.1 Planctomycetota bacterium
CGGCAACCGTGGCCGAGAACGCCGGGGCGGCGGCGACCACCGTGACGATCAGCCGCAACACGAACACCACGGCCGCCCTGACCGTGAACCTGTCCAGCAGCGACCTCAGCGAAGCCACCGTGCCGGCCACGGCCACGATCGCGGCGGGGCAGTCTTCGGTGACGGTCAACCTCGCCGCTGTGGACGATACGCTGGTGGACGGGCCGCAAGCGGTCACGATTACGGCCTCGGCTACAGGTTTCGCCAGTGGCAGCGACACGCTGCAGGTCACGGATAACGAGGTGGCTGCCCTGACGGTGAACGTGGTCGCGACCTCGGTGGCAGAGAACGCCGGGGCAACCGCGACCACCGTGACGATCAGCCGCAACACGGACACGACGAGTGCCTTGACGGTGAACCTGTCCAGCAGCGACACAAGCGAAGCGACGGTGCCGGCCACAGGCACAATCGCGGCGGGGCAGTCTTCGGTGACGGTCAATCTGGCCGCCGTCGACGATACCGTCGTGGACGGAACGCAAACGGTCACGATTACGGCCTCCGCGTCGGGTTTCGCCAGCGGCAGCGACACGTTGCAGGTAACTGACAACGACGTGGCGACTCTGACCGTCGACGTGATGGCGACCTCGGTCGCGGAAAACGCCGGCGCTGCGGCCACCACGATGACGATCAGCCGGAACACGGACACGACGAATGCCTTGCTGGTGAACCTGTCCAGCAGCGACGTGAGCGAAGCGACGATGCCGGCCACAGCCACAATCGCGGCGGGGCAGTCTTCGGTGACGGTCAATCTGGCCGCCGTCGACGATGCCGTCGTGGACGGAACGCAAACGGTCACGATTACGGCCTCGGCGTCGGGTTTCGCCAGCGGCAGCGACACGTTGCAGGTAACTGACAACGACGTGGCGACTCTGACCGTCGACGTAATGGCGACCTCGGTCGCGGAGAACGCCGGCGCTGCGGCCACCACGGTGACCATCAACCGCAACACAAACACCACGGCCGCCCTGACCGTGAACCTGTCCAGCAGCGACCTCAGCGAAGCCACCGTGCCGGCCACGGCCACGATCGCGGCGGGGCAGTCTTCGGTGACGGTCAACCTGGCCGCTGTGGACGATGCGGTGGTAGACGGTTCACATACGGTCACGATCACGGCCTCGGCGTCGTGCTTCGCCAGTGGCAGCGACACGCTGCAGGTGACGGACAATGACGTGGCCACCCTGACCGTGGACGTGGTGGCAGCGGCGGTGGCTGAGAATGCCGGGGCGGCAGCAACCACGGTGACGATCAGCCGGAACACGGACACGACGAATGCCTTGACGGTGAACCTGTCCAGCAGCGACACAAGCGAAGCGACGGTGCCGGCCACGGCGACGATCGCGGCCGGGCAATCTTCGGTAACCGTGAACCTGACTGCGGTGGACGATACAGTCGTGGACGGTACGCAGACGGTCACGATCACGGCCACGGCCACGAGCTTCACCAGTGGCAGCGACACGCTGCAGGTTACGGACAATGAGGCGGCCGGGAAGCCGTGGCACAACGTGGTCGAAGCCTGCGATGTAAACGGGGACGGCCTGGTGACGGCGTTGGATGTATTGCTGGCCATCAACAATATCAATCTTCATGGAAACAGGATCCTGCCGGCGCAGGTGCCGATCGGCGAATCGCCCGGCTTCGTGGACATCAACGACGACGGCGAGGCCACGCCGATCGACGTGCTGCTGATCATCCAGCACATCAACACGCGGCCGATGGGTGAAGCCGAGGCAACTGGATTGATGGGGGATGCTGAAATCGCGAGGGCGCCGGCGACGCCGTACCTCACCCGGCTGACGGTGCCGGCCGGTGACAATCTCGCAGTTGGGCGTGTGATCGATCGCTGGGAGGCAGGAGATCGGGCCGCGTCGTACGCTGGCCGGGCCGATCTATCTTCGGGGGCGACAGCCCGTCGCACCCCAGACGCGTTCGACGGTATGGCCGAGTCGGAGTTGGAATCGGTTTTGGGGGATCTCGCTGAGGACGTGGACGCTGCCTGGCACGGGCTGGGGAAGCGGACGCCGCGAGCTCTGGTTTAACCGGGATGGTTTGTCCCTTCGTAGAGCGGAATCTATTCCGCTCTTCGCTGAACGGATTGAAATCCGTTCTACGGCAAAGCTGCCCGCGGGCAGCATAGGTGCCACCGTTGCCAAGCGGAAACCCTCGCCAGCGCCCATCGGGCCCCTCACCCCCAACCCCTCTCCCCGGAGTACCTATCGGAAGTGCGACGGCGACCACGGGACGAATGTCGGGGTTAAGCCGCCAGATGCCGCGGCATGCAACTCGTCACGCTCCATGGCGGTTGCCCTTGCGGCTACCCGTAGCGTTTTCCGCGTGGGATGGTGGTAGAGCGGGCTTGATCGTCGGCGACCATGATGCTTGAATTCATGAAACCAACCAGATCGGCGACGTGACGGACTGATCATCTGCCACGAAACCAGCGCAATATGACGGCCGTGTAGGGCTACACCCTTGCACGGCCGTTTTTTTGTGCGCTCGCCGGATGGTTGGCCATTGCGGGCGGGCCGGCGCTCAGTTGGGCCTCATGCGCCCGACCTGGATGGTTCGACACCATCGCCCGCAACTCAGGTGTCAGGTGTCAGGGGGACGACCGTGACAGACGAGACGATTCAGAACACGATCGAGACGTTGGCGAAAGAAGGGTTCGCGTCTACGTCGTTCAGCCAGGGTTCCAGCAGCCAGTCGGCCAAGTCGCTGCCCGAACTGATCGAAGCAGATCGCTACTTGAAGGGCGAGAAGGCGAAGAAGTCGCGACGCGGCGGCGGAATTGTCTTCCGCACGATTCAACCACCCGGAGCGGTCCAGTGACGTTATGGGGCGATACATGGAGTCCAAAATTGGGACAGGCACCGATCGTCCTGAACGGAGCCAGTCCCATTTTCGGGGCAACGCAGTGAACGCGAACGATAGGAACATCATCGTCGTCGACCGCTGGGGCATCGAACAGCCGGCGCCCAAAATGAACGGCAGCCGCGCTCGAAAGATCGCTGCCAACCCGCCGGCCGAACGCGTGCCGAACATGCGGAAGATCCGCGCGGCACACGCCCTGGGCCGACGTGACATCCACGCCAAGTACGATCTGGCCCAAACGACGGTC
>JAPLNJ010001223.1 GCA_026692885.1 Planctomycetota bacterium
TCCACGTTCCGGGGGCTCGCTGCACTCGACCCCGGCCACCCGCCGCCTGCGCGAAAGCCGCGAACCGGAAACGGCACTAGCTCGCGAAACATCGGAAGTCTCACGACTTCCACTACAAACCCGTTCCTGCGCCCAGGAAACGTAAGTCAGCCAAGCATCGGAGCAATCCATGTATCTGGGAGCCGGAGGTAAGATGATTGACATTCTGTTGGTCGAAGACAACGAGGGAGATGCGCGTCTGGCCAAGGAGGCCATGCGCGACAGCAAGATCAGGAACAAGCTGCACCATGTATTCGATGGCGAGGAAGCCCTGGACTTTCTCCGCCGCAAGGGGCCGTACGCCCAGTCGCCTCGCCCGGACCTAATCTTGCTCGATCTGAATCTGCCCCGCAAAGATGGCCGGGAAGTACTGGCAGAAATCAAGTCAGACGCGGACTTGAAATGCATTCCCGTCGTGGTGCTGACGGTCAGCAGCGCCGAAGAGGATGTCCTGAAGAGCTACAATCTGCACGCCAACTGCTACATCACCAAGCCGATCGACTTGGACCAGTTCCTGAAGGTGATCCGCTCGATCGAGGACTTTTGGCTGACGATTGTGCGATTGCCTGATGGGACCAGGTAATTGGACAGCACCACTTTGCGCGGCAGGAGCGATGCAACACATCGGAGATTAACCACTTCCGCCCCCGCCGACCTCGTGTCGGTGGAGCGTTGAGTGAGCCCTACAACGATCCCAAGAACATCGCTTCTTTCCCTGACGCCGCCGCGACGCGGCGGAGGCGGCGGCAGGCAAAATGGCGATGTCCAACTAAGGGTCCAGCAAATGCCGCGAATTCAGTTATTGTTGATCGAGGATCAGCCGGGCGATATCCGTCTGGTTCGCGAGCTGCTGCGTGACACCCATGACATCGAGGTGCACAGCGTGGATCGGTTGGCCCACGGCCTCGCCCACCTCGCCACCCAGGCCACCGACGTGATCCTGTTGGACCTCGGTTTGCCCGACAGTGACGGGCTGGACAGCCTGCACGCCGTGACGAGTGCGGCGCCGCAGGTGCCGGTGGTGGTGCTGACCGGCCAGGACGACGAGGCCACCGGCCAGGAAGCGGTTCGGCAAGGCGCCCAGGACTACCTGGTCAAGGGCCTGATGCCGCCCCGGATGCTGACACGGGTCTTGCGGTTCGCGATCGAACGCAAGCGGGTGGAGGAAACGTTGCGGCAAGAAAGGGACTTCTCCCAGAAGCTCATCGCTGCGATGCAAGATGGGTTCTCGATCCTGGATCCGCGCGGCGCACACCTAGACGTCAACCCGGCCTTCTGCCAGATGACGGGGTTCTCCCGTGAGGAACTGCTCGACACCCGTCCTCCGCATCCGTATTGGCCTCCGAAAGAGTATGCGGCGATCGAACAAGCGTTCCAACAAACACAGCGGGGCGAGTTCGATAACTTTGAACTTACGTTCATGCGGAAAGACGGCCAACGCTTTCCCGTAATCGTCAGTCCCTCGTGGATCAAGGACCAACAGGGCCACGTCGTCAGTTATTTCTCCACCGTCAAAGACATCAGCGTACGCAGGCTGGCCGAAGCGGCGGTGCGGGACCGCGAGGCACGCTACCGGGCGGTCGTCGAGACCTCGCTGGACGGCTTTTGGATCGTGGATCTGGAAGGCCGCCTGCTGGAGGTCAACGATGCCTACGTGCGCCGCTCAGGGTACAGCCGCGATGAGTTGCTCACCATGCGGGTTGCCGATCTGGAGGCCAAGGAAGCTCCCGCGGACATCGCAGCCCACATCGAGAGAACCAAGAGCCAAGGCGGCGATATCTTCCAGACCCTGCATCGGGCCAAGGACGGCACGATCTGGCAGGCGGAGATCGATAGCACCTACTGGCCGATGAACAAGGGATGCTTCTTCTTGTTCATCCAGGACATCGCGCACCGCAAACGTGCGGAATTCCTGCTGCAGACGCGAGCCCAGTTGGTCGACATGGTCCAGGCCGACAGCGTGGACCGGACGCTGCAATTCGCGTTGGACCAGGCGGAGTTGCTGACCGGCAGTGGCGTCGGTTTCTTTCATTTCGTGGATCCGGACCAGGAACACTTGACGCTGCAAACGTGGTCCCGCAACACGCTGGACAAGATGTGCAAGGCGGAAGGCCAGGGCCGGCACTATCCGGTCAGTCAGGCGGGCGTGTGGGCGGCTTGCCTGGCGACCAAGCAGACGGTCATCCACAATGACTACGCTAGCCTGCCGGACAAACGCGGCTTGCCGGAGGGGCACGCGCCGGTGGTGCGGGAGTTGGTCGTGCCCGTGGTGCGCGGCGGCCTGGTGGTGGCCGTCATGGGCGTGGGCAACAAGACCACGGACTACACGGCGGAGGACGCGGAGGCGGTCGAGACCGTGGCCGCCATGGTGACCGATATGGTCCTGCGAAAGAAGACCCAGGACGAATTTGCGCAGTTCTTCCAACTGGTGCCGGACCTGGTCTGTATCGCGTCCACGGACGGCTACTTCCAGCGGGTTAATGCCGCCTGGGAACAGACACTGGGATATACGCCGGCCGAGTTGTTGGCGATGCCCTTTGTCGAACTTGTCCACCCGGAAGACCGGGCCGCGACGCTCCAGGAATTGCAGCAGCTGAAAGGCGAGCAGGCAATCACCAGCTTCGTCAATCGCTATCGGGCACGGGACGACTCCTATCACTGGCTGGAGTGGAGAACCAGCCCTCCACTGGACGGGAATCGCATCTTCGCCGTGGCCCGCGACGTCACCGAGCGGAAGCAACTGGAAGCCGGTATGGCCCGTTCCCTCTCACTGTTGCAGGCGACGATCGAGTCCACCGCCGACGGCTTGCTCGTGGTGGACCTCCAGGGGCAGGTGACTGTCTGCAATAGCCACTTCGTCGAGTTGTTCCGCATCCCGGCCGAATTGCTCCAACGGCGTGAGGACCATGCCCTGCTGGCATTCGTCGTGGAGCAATTCGCGGAGCCGCAGGCTTTTCTTTCCAGGGTGGTCGAGTTATACGAGCGGCCGGAGGCCGATTCCTTCGACACGCTCCGGTTCTGCGATGGGCGCGTGGTCGAACGCTTTTCGCGTCCGCAACGTCTGGACGGCCAGGTTGTCGGCCGGGTGTGGAGTTTCCGGGATGTGAGCGAGCGGGAGCGGACGGTGCTGGCCTTGGCCGAAGCCAAACTGGCGGCGGAGACGGCCAACCAAGCCAAGAGTGCGTTCCTGGCCAACATGAGCCACGAGATCCGCAGTCCCATGTCGGCCATTCTGGGCTTCAGTGAGATCTTGGATATGTCGGAGGTCTGCCCCGCCGAGCAACATGAGTTCCTGGGTCTGATCCGCCGCAACGGGGAAGCGTTGTTGCAGCTGATCAACGACGTTCTGGATCTGTCACGCGTGGAAGCCGGCCAGCAGAAGGTGGAGCAGGTCGAGTGCCGGCTGCAGACGACGATCGACGAATCGCTGGCGGTCGTGGCGGTGCGCGCCGCTGCGAAGGGGCTGAATCTGGAAGTCGCCTACGACCATCCGCTGCCCGAACGGATTCGGACGGATCCGGCCCGACTGCGTCAAATCCTCGTCAACCTGCTGGCCAACGCCGTCAAGTTCACGGCGCAAGGCAGCGTCTGCCTGAGCGTGCGCTGCCTGCGGACGGCGGCGGGTAACCCGCGACTGCAGTTGAGCGTGTCCGACACAGGCATCGGGATGTCGCTTGACACGCTGGGCGTGCTGTTCCAGCCGTTCATGCAAGGGGATCCGTCGGTCCACCGGCGTTACGGTGGCACCGGACTGGGCCTGGCAATTTCCCGCAGCCTGGCTCGCGCACTCGGCGGCGATATCGAAGTCACCAGCGAATTGGGCCGGGGCAGCACCTTCACGCTGACGATCAATCCCGGGCCGCTGCCGGACCTCCGCACGCCGGCTTCAGCTCCGGCCCTGCCTGCCGCCCGTGAGCGAACGGTGTCCGCTCAACAGTCTCCCTCACTTCAGGGACGCGTGTTGTACGCGGACGACAGCCCGGCCATCCAACGGTTCGTATGTCACATGCTGCGCAGAATGAACCTGGAACCCGAATCTGCCGAGGACGGCCAGACGGTCTGCGAGATGGCGGAACGGTCCCGGGCGGAGCGCCAGCCCTACGATCTGATCTTCATGGATATCCAGATGCCGATCCTGAACGGTTACGAAGCCACACGCTGGCTGCGTCTGCACGGCTGGCAGGGCCCGATCGTGGCCTTGACGGCAAACGCCATGAGTGGCGATCGGGCGAAATGCCTGGAGGCGGGCTGCGACGACTATCTTTCAAAACCGATTTCCACCGAAGCGCTGCGCCAGATCCTGACCAAGTACTTGCGGAATTGAGGATGGGGGATTGAAGATTGCGGGCAGAAAGTGCAGGATCACCAACCGGGCTATTGAGTCCTAGGTTGCCAATGGCATGGGAGGGCGAGGCTCCTGTATGGGAGCGCGAGGCTCCTGCCGAGCCGGAGCGGGCCGGCCGTCGGGGACAGCCCACGGCTCCGCGGGAGCGTCGCCCTCCCAATCCGCGTTCTGTCGTCTTCCATTGGCAACCTAGGACGCACTAGGCTTGCAGCGCCTGCAGCAAGGTTCCCGCGAACTCCCGCACGTCCGCCAGCACGCTCGCGCGGGGGCGATTAGCAGCGTCGGCGAAGCGGCGAACCAATGCCGAGCCGACAATCAATCCGTCGGCCACGGGAGCCAAGGCTCGCACATGCTCCGGGCGGCTGATCCCAAAACCGATGCAGATCGGCAAGTCGGTCTGTTGGCGCAGCCACGCGACATTGTCTTGTAGCTGGGGAGGTAGTTCGGTACGCTCGCCGGTGATGCCCGTGAGCGAGACATAGTACAGGAACCCGGACGAGGATTCCGCGATGCGGACAGCCCGCGCGCGCGGCGTCGTGGGGGTCACGAGTTGAATCAGGCTGAAATCCTCGCGGCGACAGATCTCGCGGAATTCGTCGGCCTCCTCCACGAGCAGGTCGGGAATGATCGCACCGGCGACGCCCGCCGCTTTCGCCGCAGTGACATAACGCGCCAACCCGTAGCGATAGACGATCGCATAGCTGACCATGGTCACCAGGGGCATGGCCATCTCGCGGGTGACGCCTCCCAGCATGTCCAGAATCTGCGGCAATTTGATCTTCCGCGCCAAAGCTCGCGTGTAAGAAGCCTGAATGACCGGCCCATCAGCGACCGGGTCGCTGTACGGAATCCCCAGTTCACACAACTGGCAGCCGCTGGCCGCCAACTCGCGCACCACCGCAGCGGTGAAATCAAGATCGGGATCGCCCGCCGTGACAAACGGCATCAAAGCCTTGCGGCCCGTGGCACGGAGTTGCCGAAATAATACGTCGATCGTTGACATGTCCTCTTCTTCTCCTTCGGTCTTCAGCCGTGCTCGGGCTCTGCCATCCGTGCGGGTAACAAAATCTGGAAAACACAAACAACGAGTCCTTAGCCCTCAGCTCTCAGCTCTCAGCTCTCAGCTCTCAGCTCTCAGCTCTCAGCCGAGCGATTTCTCCGGCGTCTTTATCGCCGCGGCCGGACAGGCAAACCAGCACGATTTCGTCCGCCGGTCGCGCTGCGGCGATGCGCATCGCCCCGGCTACGGCGTGGGACGATTCAAGCGCCGGTAGAATGCCTTCCAAGCGGGCGACCAAATCAAACGCCTCCAAGGCCTCGTCGTCCCGGCAATTGGTGTAACGTACCCGACCGGAGTCTTTCCAATAGGCATGTTCGGGGCCGACGCCTGGGTAATCCAGACCGGCGGACACCGAATGTACGTCGCTGGTCTGACCTTCCTCGTCCTGCAGCACGTAGCTGAACGCGCCGTGCAGGATGCCCGGCTGTCCGAACGTCAGTGTTGACGAGTGGTCGCCGGGGCGACTGCTTCGCCCGCCCGCTTCGACGCCGACCAACTGCACGCCTGTGTCGTCGACCAAAGGGTAGAACATCCCGGCCGAGTTGCTGCCGCCGCCCACACAGGCCACGACATGGTGTGGCAGGCACTGGAATCGCTCCAGGCACTGCTGCCGCGACTCGCGGCCGATCACCGACTGGAAGTCCCGGACGAGCATGGGAAAGGGATGCGGTCCCACGACGGAACCCAGGATGTAGTGAGTTGTTTCGACCGTCGACATCCAGTCGCGAAAAGCCTCGTTGATGGCGTCGCGCAGCGTCCGCGAACCGCTGGTCACCGGGCGCACTTCCGTGCCCAGGAGCTGCATGTTGAACACATTCGGCGCCTGTCGGCGGATATCCTCTTCGCCCATATAGACCACACAGTCCAAACCGAAGTGAGCACAGGCGGTAGCCGTCGCCACGCCATGCTGTCCGGCGCCGGTCTCGGCGATCACCCGCCGCTTGCCCATCCGCAACGTCAGCAGGGCCTGACCAAGCGTGTTGTTGATCTTGTGAGCACCTGTGTGGTTGACGTCCTCGCGTTTGAACCAGATTTGTGCACCGCCGCAACGGGCGCTCAACCGCTGGGCGTGATACAGGGGCGACGGGCGGCCCACGAAATCCCGGTACAACTCAGCGAGCTGCGTCTGGAACTTCGGATCATGGCGCGCCTGCTCGTACTCGGCGGTCAGTTGGTCCAGAGCAAATGTCAATGTCTCCGGGACGTACCGCCCACCAAACCGGCCAAAGCGGCCAGCCGCGTTAGGAACCTGTCCGATCGCGGACGAATCGAAGTTGGTTGATGTGGTCATGGTGAATCTAGGGCTGGAGTGGGCTGCGGTGCAAGAACCATTGAAGCACCGGGACCCGCAGGCTGTTGATCGAATCGGCGACGGCGAGACCGGGAACATATTTCTGCGCGTGTTACTACTTCGACTGTCTTAGTTTCGAAAACGACCCCGTCC
>JAPLNJ010001224.1 GCA_026692885.1 Planctomycetota bacterium
GGCTCCGTGCGGGCTTGCACGGGCGGGTCACCGCTCGGCTACCGCCTCGACTGGTGACCCGCCCGTGCCGCCCGCCCGTCGCCATGCTCAAGAAAACGGACGAATATCCTCCTTGACACTGGCGGCAAGAACCAGCCGGAAACCGAGGTAGTGGTTGCGATCGCCCGGATCCCAGTAGTTGCGGAAGGCGGAGCGGCAGTAGCGGGCGCCGTCAAGCCAGCCGCCGCCACGGCAGACGCGGCCCGAGCCTCCCGCAGCCCACGCTCTACCATCGTTGGGTGCGCCCTCATAGTTGCCGTGCCACACATCCTCGCACCACTCCCGTACGTTGCCGTGCATGTCGTGCAGACCCCAGCCGTTTGGCCGCTTGGTTCCGACCGGCTGCGTCTGCCGACCGCTGTTGCCGTCGAACCAAGCGTACTCGCCAAGCAACGCCTCGTCGTCGCCAAAACTGTACTCCGTGGTCGTGCCGGCTCGGCAGGCATATTCCCACTCGGCTTCCGTCGGCAACCGACCGCCGGCCCACTTGCAAAAGACCCGCGCCTCGTCCCAACTCACACCCACAACCGGCTGCTCCGGCTGGTTGAAACGCCGATCATCCCAATTCTCTGGCTTGTTCACGGAACTACCGGCGGCCTTCATGAACGCTGCATATTGGGCGTTGGTGACCGGGTATCTTCCCAGCCAGAATGCCTGCGAAATGCGCACCGTGTGAATCGGCTTCTCATCGCTATCGCCACGGTTCGATCCCATGTGGAATTCGCCGGCCGGGATCTCGACGAACGTGATCCCGGTGCGGTCGTCGCGGATGACCTTCCGCTCGTCGGTGGCTGGCGGCAGCGTAATTTTCAGGCGTGCCAAGATCTCGCGGGCGTAGCCTTGCGTTTCCCGGTCGTCCGCCACGGCCAGTCGGCGGGCGATCTCCGGCAGCTCCGGCACTTGATCGGCTCGGTCGCGCAGCAAGCGTAGCACGGCCGCCAGACGCCGCGGCGGTACGGCGAGTTTCAGCGTTTCCGTAAACGGGGCGGCCGAGAAGAACAGGGCCTCGGCCAGACAGCGGTCAGCCAGGTCGGGATGGTCCTCGGCGATGCCGGCCGCCAGCAACTCGCGAAAAAATGCCTCGCAAAACGGCCGCGAATGCCGCAGCGACAACAACGCCACCTCGCGCCACCAGCTGTCGGCCGCCCACGACGCCAACTCCTTGGCCAACCCCTCGCGAGCCGCGTAATCGGCGGCCAAGTACTCCTGAAAACTCAGGTGCAGAAAGCCGCAGCGTCCGTCGCCTTCGCCGGCCAGCACGCCGGTCTCGTCCTTCATCCGTTCCACGAACGCGCGACCGTCGCGGCCGAGTCCGGAACTGGCCGCGACCTCCGCCAAGCCGCGTTCGGCTTCCGCCGCCAGTTCGTCCAGCGGCGCCGCCGTGCGGTTCTGCTCGCCGTGCATCCACCAGGCCAGGCGAGCCAGCACCGCTTGAGCCGCTTCGGCGTCGAAAGTCTGCACGCCGCGTCCCAACTCCGATTCGTACAGGTCGCGTCGCCAGTGTTGCAACAGCACGCGAACGCAAATCGCGAACAGTTCGGCACGATTCGTGGGCAGGGTCTGCTCGTCATGGAAGACGATGCACAGGATCGTCAGCAACAGCGGGTTGGTGCACAGTTCGCGAATGTGGCCGGTCTGGTACGTCGGACGTGCCAGCACTTCCAGCAGCTTGTCAGCGCGCGTTTCCGCCAGCGCCGGCGGATGGAGCAACTTGCGATAAGCCGCGCCGAACCAGTCCCGCACGAAACGCTCGATCTGACCATCGTCCAGCGGGCGGACGTGGAACTCGACGAAACTCGACCCCAGCGGCACGCCGTCGCGGAAATAGCCCGCGAAGCGGCAGGTGACGAGGAAGCGATCTTGCGACCGCCCGGTGAGCGCGTCTTGCACCCAGCGGGAAACGGTGTGCCGCGCCGCCGGATCGATCACCTCGTCCAGACCGTCCAGAATCCACAGCAAACCGCCGCCGCGTCCGTTCCACAGGTCGTCGCCCGGTGCGGCCAGTCCGTCCGGGGCCGCGGCACAATGCGTCTCGTCAGACAGGAACGTCCGCAGGCCGTGCTTCTCGGCCAGCGCCGCGCGGCTGAGGTTACGAAAGCGGAGCAACACGGGCGTGATCCCGGCGGGCAGGCCCAGATCTTTGGACAGGCACTGGCGGCTGGCCAGGCGCCAGGCGATCTGCCGCGCACCGGTGGTCTTGCCCGAGCCGGGTTCGCCCAGCAGCACGACGCCGCGTTGGCCGAGCCGCGTCGCTTGGTGAAAGACTGCGCCCAGCTCGACGTCTTCCTCGCATTCGGCGTGGTGTTCCTTGAATCGCTCCGTGTCGCGCTGTTCCAGCGACCGGGCCAGCGTGGTTCGTAGCGGCACGTAGGCGTCGTCGATCGGCAGCTCGATCTGCAAACTCCGCCCCATGCCCAGCAATTTCAGGCGGGAGGTTTCGTCGGCCAGACGCGTCAGGTAGGCCGTGACGGTTTCCGGCAACGCCGCGAGCGTAGGGATCAGCGTTTTGTCCTGTTTGTGGCCGCCGGCTTCGTCGGGCGGTGGTGGGCACAGCCGTTGCAAGAAAGCGGGCAGTTCCGGGTAGTCGTCGCCGTAGACCAGCGGAAACACCCGGCCGAACTGCTCGACCTTTTCGCACCGCCGCACCAGCCGATAATGCCGATGCTCGACACCGCCAGCCGTTTCGAGCGCCCTGAGCCAGGCGAGAAAATTGCCGAAGTTCGGATCGGCCAGCCCTTCGTCGCCACAGCCGATGAACAGGAAACTCTTGGTCAAACCGAAGGCTTTCATCGCCGCCTGGATGTAATCGTGGTTTAGCACGGCTTCGTACGAGCGGATGCCGAGCACCACGGAATCCGGCTCGTCCCAGTGTCCGTGCAGGTGCAGCACGCGGCGGTCTTCACCTCGTACCACGCGAGCCGCATGTCGCGTGTCGTGCCAGGTCACGTGTTTGAGCGTGGTGACATCTTCGATCAGATCGTCGTAGTTGGTCGTGACCAGCGGCGTATCGAGCGCGGCGAGGGCCTGGATGACGGTCCCGTCGACGGGCTTCAGATGTTCAAAGGTCTCTCGCAGCCAACCCGCCAATTCGCCGTACTTCAGCAGCTTTCCATGCACAAGTTCAGCCGCCGTGAGCAGCATGTCGGCGTCGGACGTCAGCGCGAGTTGGCTGGCGATCGTTTGACACCACGCATCGCCGGCTCCCAACGTCCCGCAACGTTCGACGGCCGATTCGATCAGCGCGCGCCACGTCGGTGCCTGAGGGTTGGTGGCCAGCGACACGCCGGAACCGACGACAGCGACCACTTGCCGCCGCTTGATCAGGTCCCGCAAATTGTCTTCGAAGAAGTTGTCTTCGAACTCGTGATGGTCCGGCATCTCCTGACCTCTGTTCTCTTACAGCAGCGGCCTTGATCATAAGGTTGCGCATGGTAACCCGACGCGTCAGCGAGGAAGAGTGGCGTTTTCCTCGCTGACGCGTCGGGTTACGATGATCCGCTACTAGCGTTTTGCGCCACCTTATGATCAATGCCTCCAGCAGCGATCACTAGGTCGTTCCAATTTACCGGGTGGAGGACTGCGCTGCCAGTTGCCGGAGCTGCCAGGATTGCTGCAAGTCTGCGACCCCTGCTACAATACGCGAAGCGGCCGAGCAAGTTCGGCCGTAGAATGGCTACTTTCGGCGGCGAGGTTTTCGGAATGCCCCGAAGCGGCAGGGCTATCCTTGGCGTGGGTAGTGTGGTTGCCTGATGCTGGCCCGTTTCATCGTGGGCTTCCTGCCCCATCACTGCAGGGTGCTTCCGATGCGTGGATTCACTTTGGTCGGGCTGCCCCTTTGTGACCGGATGCACTTGCGGAGATCAACGATGCGACGATCGTTTACCCTGGAATACTGGATTGACGAGGGCTGGTACGTAGGGCGTTTGCAAGAGGTTCCCGGCGTGTTTAGCCAAGGCGAGAGCCTGGAGGAACTTGAAGCCAACATAGAGGATGCCTACGAAATGATGCGGGTGGAGATCGATGCACCGGTTCGCGCTGACGCGCAACTCAAGTTTTCATGAGCGGCCTACGGCATGTCAGACATCGTTCGTTTCTCCGTCTCGGTGGAAGCCGATCTTCTGGAAAAATTCGATCGGTACTGCCGAGAGGAACAGTTAGCGACACGCAGTGAAGCGGTCCGGCAGTTGATTCACGATCGACTGACGACGCGTGCTTGGGAGCGCGGAACGCACGAAGTGGCCGGCACGCTGACGCTGGTCTACGATCACCATCGGACCCAGCTGGGCGACCGACTGGCCCAACTGCAACACGACCATACCGACCTGATTGTCGCCACCACGCATGTCCACCTGACGCACGACGTCTGCTTGGAGGTGATCATCCTCCGCGGCCCGGCCGAGCGTCTACAGCAGATCGCGGCCCAGTTGAAGGGCATGAAGGGCATCTTCAAGGGCGAACTGGTGATGGTCGACGCCCCCACGAAAGCCTAGTGCGTCGTCAAGGCTTAATCTTGGGGTGACCGATGCGGTGGCGCAAGCTTCCAGCTCGCGTTTGACGCGATGAATCGAAAGGCAAGCAGGATGCTTACCCCACTTGTTTGTTGGCCGTGCCTTAACGCGTTCTCCAGCATCGCTTTCTGGCATTTATCAAATATTAGGTTGTCAAAATTACTGAAAGCCATATAATCGCTCAGACGTGTGGCGGGTGGGTGCAATCCGGGATTGGTGAAATGGCAGAACACTTCATTGCTTCCGACAGCTCCGTGCTCGACTTGCTTCGCCCTCGCGAGTCGATGACGGTGGCGGAACTCGCGGCGGAAATGAGTGTCACGCAGACCGCCGTACGGCAGCGGCTGAATCGTTTGCTGGCCCAGCAGTACATTGAACGCACGGCTTCAGGAGGCCGGCGCGGGAGACCGAGCCACAACTATCGCCTGACGGAAAAAGGGCGGCGCAAGACCGGTTCGAACTTCGCTGATTTGGCAACCGCACTGTGGGAGGAGGTTCGTGGAATCGAGGATCCGGAGATTCGGCGGGGGCTGCTACAACGGCTCGCCAGCCGCCTGGCATTAATGTACGCTGGGAGGATTCACGGTCAGACACTGGAAGAGAGGATGGGTTCGCTGTTAGATTTGTTCTCGGAGCGGCAGATCGCGCTGGCCGTGGACCACTTGGGTGGCCTGCCGGTGTTGACGGCTTCCGCTTGTCCCTATCCGGAATTGGCAGACCAGGATCGCGGTGTGTGTTCGATGGAGCGGCTGCTGTTTTCGCAGTTGCTGCAGCAGGACGTGCACCTGTCCGGATGCCGACTGGATGGAGACGCGTGTTGCACATTCCACGGCAACTAAACAAAGATGGCGTTCAGCGAGCCTTTATCTTGTTTTCACGCACCTTATTTTCACGCGGATGAGCCTGTCATGAGTGAACAATCTTGGATCGAAGCGCGCGTCGAAGAGAATTTCCTGCTGACGACGGTCGAGCAGGCCATCAACTGGGCCCGCCAGTCCAGTATCTGGCCGATGACGTTTGGTTTGGCGTGTTGCGCGATCGAGATGATGGCCGCCGGAGCGAGCCGTTTCGATATCGATCGGTTTGGAGCGGGCGCCTTCCGGGGGACGCCGCGGCAGTGCGACTTGATGATTGTGGCCGGCACGGTGACGTACAAGATGGCCAGCCGCGTGCGGCGACTTTACAACTTGATGCCGGATCCGAAGTTCGTGATGGCCATGGGCGCCTGTACCATCGGCGGCGGGCCCTATTTCAAGTGGGGCTATCACGTGGTCAAGGGCGTCGACTTGGTGGTTCCCGTCGATATTTATGTGCCCGGCTGTCCGCCGCGTCCGGAAGCGTTGCTGGAAGGTCTGATGCGGCTGCAAGACAAGATTCGTGGGCACAAGATGGGCAAGCAGAAGTCCGCGGAGGGCGGCGGTCGGTTCGATTTCAGCAAGGGCGAGAAGGTGTCGGACGAGTTGCCGGTGCCGCATCATTCCGGCTACGTGGTCGCCCCGACCGACGTGGAGCCGATCAGGGATCACCAGAAGGTAACCGTGGAAACTAGTGAGAAGAAGTGACATGACGCATACCCTGATCATTAAGAACCTGCACGTGTCCGTCGAGGGCAAGGCGATCCTGCACGGCGTCAACTTGTCGATGAACTACGGCGAGACGCATGCGCTGATGGGGCCGAACGGTTCCGGCAAGAGCACCTTGGGCTTAGCCATCATGGGCCACCCGAAGTACGATGTGACCGAGGGTTCCATCGAATTGGACGGACGGGATCTGGTGGGTGTGGGTGCGGACGAGCGGTCCCGTGCCGGATTGTTCATGGCCTTTCAGCGGCCGGTGGCGATTCCGGGCGTCAAGCTCGCGGACTTCCTGCGTCACGCGACGACGAACGTGCGGAACCCGGCCCGCAAGGAAGGCGAGGACTTGATCCCCATGCGTGAGTTCCGCAAGGAATTGCGCGGCAAGATGGAAAACCTGCGGATGGACTTCGAATTCGCGAGGCGTTACGTGAACGACGGCTTCTCCGGCGGCGAGATGAAGCGGGCCGAGATCCTGCAGTTGGCGATGCTTCAGCCCAAGTTCGCAGTCCTGGACGAGACCGACAGCGGGCTGGATGCCGACGCCGTGCGTCTGGCCAGCGAAAGTATCGCGCAGATCGGCTATCGAAATATGGGTCTGTTGATCATCACGCATCATGACAAACTGCTGGAACACAATCCGCCCGACTTCACGCACGTGATTCTGGGCGGTCGCATCGTGGAGACCGGTGGGGCGGAGTTGGCTCACGAGCTGCACGGCCAGGGTTACGACCGCATCCGCCGCACGTACCCGGACGCCGAAGCCCAGAATCGCGCGCTGTTGGAGAAGGAAGCCTCCGTCAGTGCCTGAGTGACTTTGCACTCGGACATGGTGAGCCGCAAGGCGCTAGCCGCGGGTTCTTGGGCGAGAAGATGAGCCGCAAGGCGCTAGCCCCCTGATGGCGATGGTTCGGTTTCCGAATTTGGAAGGAGCAGAGCTATGACCAGCGAGACAGCCACCTTGGCCCCCGCCGACGAAATCGGGGTGATCAATAAGTACGACTTCCACACCGACAGTGCGCCCATCTTCAAGGCGCGCAAGGGCCTGACGGCCGAGATCGTCAGCCAGATCTCGGAGATGAAACGCGAGCCGGCCTGGATGCGAGACTTTCGGCTCAAAGCGTTGGCCATTTTTGAGTCGAAGCCGATGCCCAAGTGGGGCGGCGACATCGGCGTCCATTTCCAGGATATCTATTACTACTTGAAGCCGACGGATAAGCAGGGCCGAACTTGGGACGAAGTGCCTGACGAAATCAAGAAGACCTTCGAGAAGCTGGGCATCCCGGAAGCCGAGCGGAAGTTCCTGTCGGGCGTCAAGGCGCAGTTCGAGAGCGAGGTCGTGTATGGCTCGCTGAAGGAAGACCTGCAGAAGCAAGGTGTGCTCTTCACCGACACCGATTCCGCCCTGCGCGAGCATCCGGAGCTCTTCGCAGAGTACTTCTCGAAGGTGATTCCGCCGGACGACAACAAGTTCGCCGCGTTGAATTCGGCTGTCTGGTCGGGCGGTTCCTTCATCTATGTGCCTCCGGGCGTGAAGATCGACTTCCCCCTGCAGGCCTACTTCCGCATCAACGCCGAGAGCATGGGCCAGTTCGAACGCACCTTGATCATTGTCGATGAAGGTGCTTCCATCCATTACGTCGAAGGCTGCACGGCGCCCATGTACACCACCGAGAGCCTGCATTCCGCGGTGGTGGAAATCATCGTCAAACGCGGGGCGCGCTGCCGGTACTCGACGATCCAGAACTGGGCCAACAACATCTACAATCTGGTGACCAAGCGGGCCATGGCGTATCGGGATGCGACGATGGAATGGGTCGACGGCAATCTGGGCAGCCACCTGACCATGAAGTACCCTGCCGTCTACCTGATGGAACCCGGCGCACGCGGCGAGATCCTGTCCATCGCGTTTGCGGGGCACGGCCAACACCAGGACACCGGTGCGAAGCTGGTGTTCTGTGCGCCGCACACCACCGGTCAGATCGTTTCGAAGTCCATTTCCAAGAGCGGCGGTCGCAGCAGCTACCGTGGCCTGGTCAAGGTCGAAAAGGGCGCCGTGGGCGCGAAGTGCAAAGTGGTCTGTGACGCCCTGATCCTCGATGCGAAAAGCCGTAGCGACACCTATCCCTACATCGAGATTGCCGAACAGGACGTCTCCATCGGCCACGAAGCCAGCGTGTCACGCATCGGCGAGGAGCAATTGTTCTACCTGATGAGCCGAGGCCTGTCCGAATCCGAAGCCAGCACCATGATCGTCAACGGGTTCATCGAGCCGCTGGTCAAGGAACTGCCGATGGAGTACGCCGTCGAGTTGAATCGTCTGATCGAGCTGCAAATGGAAGGCTCCGTGGGATAGGCGTCTAGCATCATGACTGCATCTGCCATCGAATCCACCTTCACTCACGAATCGCTGCAGGCCTTTATCGCTTCGCGCGGGGAGCCGGAATGGCTGGGGCAACTGCGCCGCTCGGCCTGGCAGACCTTCTGCGGCTTGGCTTGGCCGAGCCGACGCGATGAAGAGTGGATGCGGACCGATATCCGCGTCTTCAAACTGGATAAGTACGCGCCGCCGCAGGGTGCCGCCGAGACAATCCCGCCGCCGCGCACGCTGCTGAGCGAAGGCGTCGAGTTGGCCGGCGCTTCGAGCAGCGTGAACAGCCGACCTGCCGGATGCCATCTGAAACCACAATGGGCGCGACAAGGGGTCTTATTCGGCAGCCTGGATACGCTGCTGTTGGAACACGCGGAATTGCTGCGGCCTTTCCTGAGCCGCGCGGTCCGGCCCGACTACGATAAGTTTTCGGCGCTGCACGCGGCTTTCTGGTCCGGCGGTCAGTTGCTGTATGTGCCGCGCGGCGTGGTGGTCGACGAGCCGTTTCACGCCCTGGCCGCCCTGACCAACGGCGGCGTCGACTTCGGGCACACGCTGGTGATTCTGGACGAGGGTGCCGAGGCCACGGTGCTCTCCGAGACCGCCAGCCAACTGCCCCAGGACGAAGGCTTCCACTGCGGAGCGACGGAATTGTTGCTGGCCCCGGGCGCCAACCTGCGTTATGTTCAGCTGCAGGACTGGGGGCAGGGCGTCTGGCATTTCGCGCACCAGCAGGCGCTGGTCCAACGCGACGCGTCGCTGCAGTGGACGGTGGCCGCCCTGGGCTGCCGCCTGTCGAAGGTCAATCAACACGTCTGTCTGGTGGGCGAGGGCGCCCGTTGCCAGGTCAACGGAGTCATGTTCACCGAAGGCAAACAGCATCTGGCCTACCACACACTGCAGCATCATGCCGCGGCGCACTGCCAGAGCGACTTCCTGTACAAGGCCGCCCTGCAGGATCGCTCGCACACGGTCTGGCGGGGCATGATCCAGGTCGATCCGGCCGCCCAGAAAACGAACGGGTATCAGAGGAACGACAACCTGTTGCTCAGCACCCAGGCTCGTGCCGATTCGATCCCCGGGCTGGAAATCCAAGCTGACGACGTGCGCTGCACCCACGGTTCCACCACGGGCAAAGTCGATGAGGAGTTGATCTTCTACGCCATGTGCCGTGGCTTCTCCCGCCGGGAGGCCACCCGCATGATCGTCACCGGTTTCTTCCAACAGGTCTTCGATCGGATCACCATCGAAAGCGTGCGTGACGCCCTGGGACGGGCCATCGCCGCTCGGGTTCGGGAGTATGAATGATGTCCGAGTTCGTGCAGATCGCCAAGGCCTCCGAGTTGCCTGATCCCGGCCGGACCACCGTCGAGGTCGAGGATCGGCTGGTCGTCGTGTTCCACGTGGCGGGTCAGTTCTATTGCCTGGATGACGTGTGCACCCACGACGGCGGACCGTTGGGCGAGGGCACATTGTGTGGCCACGCGATTGCCTGTCCGCGGCATGGAGCCCAGTTCGACATCCGTAGCGGGAAGGCCCGGACGATGCCTGCCACCGTGGCCACGGTCGCCCACGAAGTCAAAGTCGAAGGCGACCAGGTTTACGTGCGGCTGAGGCAAGAGTAGAAAGGGGGACTTTCGCATGGCTATCACCGAAGCAGCGGTCCGAGAGGAACTGAGGAAGGTCTTTGATCCCGAGCTGTTCGTGAACATCATCGACCTGGGCTTGGTGTACCGCGTCGCTCTGGAATCGCGCGACGACGGCCAGACCGACGTGAAGATCGAGATGACGATGACCAGTCCCATGTGTCCCGCCGGACCGCAACTGATCGGGCAGAGCAAACTGGTGGTGCGGCAGCTGGCGGGCGTTCACGACGTGGATGTGAAAGTCGTCATGGATCCCCCCTGGTCGCCGGACAGGATGACCGAAGAGGCACGCGACCAGCTGGGCATCTTTTGAGACCGGTCACGGTCTTCGCTCTGGTTGCGAGGCTCTGCCTCGTAACCCACTGGACGCGAGGCTCCGCCTCGCAAGCAGGCCGGCGGAGCCGGCAAGGCAGTGCGTTCCCAGGGCAGAGCCTGGGAACGAGAGCCTACCCGCGTTGTCTGCTCCTACGGGACCTCGACGACGATCTCGTTGAGGTCCTTGCGAACCAGGGAGGCGTTGACGATAACGTCCGGTTGATCGGGACGCTGAATCGTGAGCCGGTATTCGCCCAGGGTGCCACGCAAGCGGCAGCGGCCCTGCGGATTCGTGGTCGTTGTCGCGTTGGTCCACCATTTTTCCTTGATCAGTTGGTGGAGCGCCTGGTAGGCCGGTTGGCAGGTACAGGTTGCGAAGCGCGAGTCGATTTCGCTTTCGCGCACGGCATCCTACCGCACGCGGTTGAGGATGGCACATCCTCGTTCAACGAACCAACGCCAGCCGCGCTCAGCAGGTGACTGGATCTGGCCCGAAACAAATCTGGATCTGGATCTCTAGGAGCTCCCGCGTTACGATCTGCGCAGGGTAGCCAAAGCGACCCGGCAGAGATTATAACGTTAGCAACGTGGGCCGACTATCCATCAGGAGCTGTTGTGTGAGCGAGCAAGCGTTACGAGAACAATTGCAGGCCTCCTTCAAGAACCGGGCGATTCTGTACTACCTGATCTTCGACGAACTGCGGCAGGACGTCGGCGAGGAGCGGGCGGTGGCGGTTCTGCTGCGGGCGATCTACCGCCGCGGCGCACAAATCGGCGAGCAGTTCCGGCAGTTCGCGCCGGACGACTTGGCCGGCTTGCAGGACGCATTCTTGAAGATCATCCCGGACAGCGGCCGGATGTTCGATCCGCAGGTCGTGCGGTGTGATGCCCAGGGATTGGACATCCAATTGGAAGCGTGCCCACTCAAGCAGGCGTGGCAGGAACTGGGCTTGAGTGAAGCCGACGTGGCGACCATGTGCCGCATCGCCGGGGAAATTGACAAAGGCACGTTCGAAGCTGCCGGTTTCGCGTTTGAGCCGGACACCTGGCAACCCGGCCGGAGCGGTTGCTGTCACTTGAAGATTCGAAAACAAGACAAAAGGAACTGACCAACATGGGGACCCCTGAATTTGAACTGCACGGATTGGGAAGCAGGGCCTTGCACGCCGGCCAGAAACCGGACCCCACCACCGGCTCGCGGGCCATGCCGATCCATCAGACTACCAGCTACTGCTTTCGCGATACGCAACACGCCGCCGATCTGTTTGCGCTGCGGGAGATGGGCTGGATCTACACGCGGCTGATGAATCCCACCACCGATGTGTTCGAGCAGCGCATGGCAGCGTTGGAAGGCGGCATTGGCGGACTGGGGCTGTCTAGCGGTCAGCAGGCCATTTCGGTGTCGCTGTTTAACCTGGCCCACGCCGGGCAGCACATCGTGTCGGCCGAAGCCTTGTATGGCGGCACCATCACGTTGCTCGGTCAGACCTTCAAGAGGTTGGGCATCGACGTAACGTTCGTCGATGCGACCCAGCCCGACCTGATCGCCCAAGCGATTCGCCCGAACACTCGGGCGGTGTACATCGAGTCGCTGGCCAATCCGAAAAACGACGTGTTGGACTACGAGGCCATCGCCAAGGTGGCTCACCAGCACGGCCTGCCGGTGGTCTGCGACAACACGGTGCTGACCCCGATGCTGTTCCGGCCGTTCAACTACGGCATCGATATCTGCGTCTACAGCACCACGAAGTTCATCGGCGGGCATGGTACCAGCATCGGTGGCTGCATCGTAGACAGCGGCAACTTCGACTGGACCAAAGAACCGGACAAGTGGCCCCAGTTTACCCAGCCGGATGCGTCGTATCACGGGACCGTGTTCCACGCAGCGGTCGGGCAGTTGTGCTATATCATCACCTGCCGCACGCACTGGCTGCGGGATCTGGGCGGGGTGATGAGCCCGTTCAATGCGTTCCTGTTCTTGCAGGGTCTGGAGACGCTGCACCTGCGCATGCCCCGGCATTGCGCGAACGCGCAGGCCGTCGCCGAGTTCCTGCAGTCGCACCCGTTGGTCACCTGGGTGAACTACCCAGGACTGCCTTCGCACCCCAATCACGCCTTAGCCAAACGGTATCTGCCCAAAGGCGCGGGAGCGATCCTGGGTTTCGGGATCCAGGGCGGCCGCGCGGCGGGGCAGAAGTTCATCGAATCCGTGAAGATGGCCTCGCATCTGGCGAACGTCGGCGACGCCAAGACGCTGGTCATCCACCCCGCCTCGACGACCCACAGCCAGCAGACGACCGAGGAGTTGGTCAGGGCCGGCATCACCGAGGACTACGTGCGGATGAGTGTCGGTCTGGAGGATATTGAAGACATTCGGGCGGATCTGGAACAGGCCCTGCAGGCATCGCAGGGGTGAACGATGGCCAATGAAATCTTTGACAGCAGCGACAGTGCGCGGCATGCCCGGCCCTTAAGGTCTGTCCAGTCCGTGACCTTAGATGGACCGCTGCCGCTGGAATGCGGTGGCCAACTGCCCGCGGTTACCGTGGCGTACGAGACCTACGGCCAGTTGAACGCCGCGCGCGACAACGCGGTGCTGATCTGCCACGCCTTGTCCGGCGACTCGCATGTCGCCCAACATACCGCGGACGACGATCCCGGTTGGTGGGATATCGCCATCGGGCCGGGCAAGTCGATCGACACAGATCGCTACTTCGTGATCTGTCCCAACGTGCTCGGCGGCTGCCGTGGAACCACCGGCCCCAACAGCCTCAACCCGGAAACTGGCCAGCCCTACGGCCCCGACTTCCCGTTGATCACGGTGGGCGACATCGTCACCGTGCAACGCCAACTGGTCGACCAACTGGGCATTCCACGCCTACTGGCCGTGGTGGGCGGATCGTTGGGCGGCCACATGGCCCTGACCTGGGCAATTCGTTATCCGGACCGTTTGGTGGGCACGGCGGCGATCGCCACCAGCGCACGGCTGACCAGCCAGGCGTTGGCCTTTGATGTGGTGGGCCGCAACGCCATCCTGTCGGACCCCGACTACTCCGGAGGACGCTACTACGGCGAGGGGCCGGGGCCGCGCGTCGGACTGGCCATCGCTCGTATGCTGGGCCACATCACCTACCTGTCGCGCGAGTCGATCATGCACAAATTCGACCACAACCGGCTCTCGCCGCGCAACTTGGCCACCCAATTCGAAACCCGTTTCTCCGTCGGTTCCTACCTGGCGTACCAGGGTGACCGCTTCGGCGAACGGTTCGATGCCAACAGCTACGTGACGTTGACGATGGCCATGGATCTGTTCGACCTGGGCGACACCACCGAGCAGCTGGCGGCGGCTTTGGCGCCCGCGACCTGCCGCTGGTTAGTCGTCAGTTACACGACCGATTGGCTGTTCCCGCCGTTCCAGTCGCGGCAGATCGTCGACGCCCTGTTGGCCGACAACAAGCCGGTCAGCTACTGCAATGTGGAAAGCCTCTGCGGCCACGATGCGTTCCTGTTGCCTAACGACTTGGCCAGCTACGGTGGGATGCTCGCCGGCTTCCTGGCCAACTTGAGCGGGACGAACGCGCCGGCGATTCCGGCCGAGGGTCCGTTGCGGGGCCACGGCCCCACCAGCATCTTTCACAATCCGCAGCGGCTCGATTACGAATCCATCACCGATCTCATCCCGCGGGGCGCGCGCGTGCTGGACCTGGGCTGCGGCACGGGCGGGCTGTTGTCGTTGTTGCGGCAACGCGGCCACCAACACATCATGGGCGTCGAACTGGACGAACAAGCCGTGGTGGCCTGTGTCCGGCGCGGACTGGACGTCGTGCAGGCCGACTTGAACAAGGGCCTGTCTGTATTTGCCGACGAGCAGTTTGATGTCGTGGTGCTCTCGCAGACCTTGCAGACCGTGATCGACGTCCGGCGCGTGGTGCACGAGATGCTGCGCGTGGGGCGGCGGGCGATCGTCAGTTTCCCGAACCTCGGCTACCGCAAACTCCGCCAACAGCTGGCCGAACAAGGCCGAGCCCCGTTGGTCGCGGTCGGCGGCGGCACGCGGTGGTACGACACCCACAACGTCCGCTTCCTCACGATTGCTGATTTCGACGAGTTTTGCCAGGAGTGCGGGATCCGCATCCACCAATATGTCCCGCTCAACACCGAAACGGGCCAGCGCGTTGATGACGATCCCAATCTGAACGCGGACCTGGCCATCGTCGTGCTCAGCAAGTAGTGACTGGGAAAATATGCCGCCGACCCGCTAGGGTGCTTGCAAAGCGTCGAGATTCCGGTAACCATCATGGAACGTCGGCCGTGATGCGATGGTTTACACACCTGGTCTTCCTACCTCACCCATGCCTTAGGAGAAGAGCGTATGACGAGTTTGGACTTCGGACGGCTGCACCGCTGGTGGTTGTCGCTGGGGCTACTGTTGGTCGGGGTGGCCCTCGCCGGGCCGGCCGCCGCCGCGGAACCGGGCAAGTACCTCGGCCCGATTGACGTCGTGGCCTCGCCGGATGGCAAAACCTTGTATGTTGTCGAAGCCGACGGCCAACAGATTGCCGTGGTCGATGTCGCCAGCGGCAAGGTCGCCCGGACCATTGCCTGCCCGGCCGAGCCGACCGGTCTGGCGGTCAGCCCCGACGGAGCAAAGCTGTATGTGACCTGTGCCGCGCCGGCCGGCACGGTGAGCGTCGTGGACGCGGCGGCGGGGACGATCTCCGCGACAATTCCGGTCGGGCACACCGCTCGAGGCCCGTCCGTCACGCCCAACGGTAAGCGGTTGTACGTCTGCAACCAATTCAACAACGATGTGTCCGTGATCGACCTGGATGCGAACAAAGAACTTGTGCGGGTCAAGGCCGTCCGTGAGCCGACGTGCACGGCCGTGACGCCGGACGGTAGCCTGGTGTTCGTCACCAATCTGATCCCGAATGACAAGGCCGATTCGTTTGACGTGGCGGCCTCGGTCACGGTGATCGATACGGCCAGCAACGCCGCCTCCCACCTCCGGCTGCCCAACGGCAGTTCGAGCGTTCACGAGGTCTGCGTCGCTCCCGACGGGAAGTACGCTTACGTCGCCCACGTGCTGTCCCGGTATCAGATGCCGACGACCCAGCTGGAACGCGGTTGGATGAACACCAACGCCTTGAGCATCATCGACGTGGCTGCCAAGAAGTTGCTCAACACGGTGCTCTTGGACGACGTCGACTTGGGTGCGGCCAACCCCTGGGCCGTGGCGACGACCGTGGACGGCAAGTCCATCCTGGTCAGCCATGCCGGCACGCATGAAATCAGCGTGATCGACACGGAGGGCATGTTGGCCAAGTTGGCCGGAATGCCCAAGACGGTGGACGAAGCCAAGGCGTCGGGCCGCTACGACAAGCCGGGCCAGTACTCGTCCATTACGGTCGAGGACGTGCCCAACGATTTGGCTTTCCTGGTCGGTATCAAACGGCGTATCCGCTTGCGGAGCGGCGGACTGTGGGGCCTGGACCCGCAACCCGGTCCGCTCGTGAACGGCCCCCGTGGCATGGCGGTGATCGGCTCGAAGGTTTATGTGGCGGTCTATTTCGGCGATGCATTGGCTGTGGTGGACCTGGAGAGTAAGGCGTATCATCCGGTCAGCTTGCTGCGACTGGGCGCCGAGCCCCAACTGACCGTCCAACGCCGCGGCGAAATGTTCTTTTTCGACGCTGACATGTGCTTCCAGCACTGGCAGAGTTGCGGCACCTGTCACCCGGGGACCCGCGTGGATGGGTTGAACTGGGACTTGTTGAACGACGGCCTAGGAAACCCGAAGAACACCAGGAACATGTTGCTGTGTTTCCAGACCCCGCCGTCCATGAGTATCGCGGCACGTGAGGATGCGGGGGCCGCCGTGCGTGCGGGCATCCGCCACATCCAGTTCATCGTGCGCCCGGAAGAGGATGCTGTGGCGATCGATGAGTACCTGAAGGCGTTGAAGGTCCTTCCCAGCCCCTACTTGGTGAACGGCCAGCTGAGCGAAGCCGCGAAGCGCGGGAAGGCCGTTTTCTTCGACGAAAAGGTCGGCTGCGCGAAGTGCCATCCGGAGGGATTGTACACCGATCTGAAGATGCACAACGTCCACTCGAAGGGCCAGTTCGATCGCAATCAGAACGACTTTGACACGCCGACGCTAATCGAGTGCTGGCGGACAGCGCCGTACCTGCACGACGGCAGCGTCGTTACCCTCAAGGAACTGCTGGATAAGGGCAAGCACGGCCGGCACGCGGAAGGCGCGGCTCAGTTGACCGAGCCCCAGTTGAACGACTTGGTCGAGTTCGTGCAGTCGCTGTAGGCGGCCGCTCGGACCGAACGATCCGTGACCGAGGGGTGGGCGGTGCCCACCCCTTTCTTTTTGCGCCATGAAATGCGAGCCGGAGAGGATCGCAAGACCCTCTCCGGCTTGGTCAAGAGTCAATTCTACTTCTTCGGTTCTTGGGATCCCGTCCGGACCTTTGCCCATGGGGATACAGCCATCGCAGTTGTCGCAAATGCCGTCTCCATCGGCGTCGATGCATAATCCACAGGTACAGACACCGGTTCCCGTGCCGTCGCCAGGACGCAAGTGTGCAAGGATTGCAGAGCAGGGACAGAAATGGTGACACATTTTTGGGTCACTCATACAATATCTTTTGGCTCGATGCGACCGGAAGCATTGCCTTGTTGGCTACCGGTCACCTGAATGTTGTCAAACGTATGAGCGTCTCTTGCTGCCACGTGGCCATAAGCCGGTATTCTGGTACGTGACTTGCTTATCAAGACTGGTCAGATCGGGTGCACCGAAGTGTCAGCATAGTGCAGAACTACATCAACAGGAGAAGGAGCAGAGCGATGAGGCATGCAATGATGGTCGTTGTCGGAGTCGGATTGGTCTGGGCGTCGACCGAAGCGTGTCTTGCGCGAGGTCCCCAAGGAGGCGGCCAAGGCAACGCGATGCAGATGCAAGCCCGCCACCGATATGGTGGGCAGTGTCAGGGCATGGGACAAGGCCAAGGGCAGATGAGTGGCCAAGGCCAGATGAGTGGCCAAGGCCAGATGTGGCCGCAGAATGCGGATCAGGTAATTGGCAACGCGAACGCTGGCCAAGGGGACGCTGGCAACGGCCTACAGCAGCGCAAGCGAGACGGAAATTACCAAGCTGCGAAGATTCAAGCACAGAACCGCGCTAAGCAGCAAAAAAAGACCCAAGTTCGCAAGCAGGACGGCAAGGGGCAAGATTGACGGCTTGTCCTAAGCCGAATTACTCACAAACTTTGACAGACAATCGCGGATGAACCAATCGGGGACCAGCGGCCCGGTTCACCTTTCCTCGGACACGGGCGACCAGTAGAATACTGGGTGGTTCGCCACTCTTCAGCCCGAGGAACATCGCGATGAACACCAAACTGCTTTGTGTCGGCTTCTGGTTGACAGTCACTCTGTCACTGCCTGGCCTCGTGTCCGAGTCGTGGGCGGCGGCCCCAGGTGGCGGACACGGTGGCGGCGGGGGCGGCGGCGGGGGCATGCGTGGTGGTGGTGGTGGGGGCGGGGGCATGCGCGGCGGCGGCGGGGGATCCGTCGGTCGTTCGGGAGGCGGCGTTTCGGGATCCGTCGGCCGTTCCAGTTCGATGGGCTCGATGCGCGCCGGGCCGAGTGCGGGCGCTGTCCGGTCGATGCCTGGGGGGCCCTCGATAGGCGGTGCAGCGGCTGTTCGCAGCGGGAGCTCCCACACGTCTTCGGGCGCTCCGCATCTCGGAGCGTCCGGTCCTGGGCAAACCGGCTATCGCGGCGGATCTCCTGGTCATCCTGGTGACTGGAACCACGGCGGGAATTGGGGAGACCACGGCAGCGGGCACGGCTTTTATCGGTATGGCTACGGCTATGGATACGGGTACGGAGTCGCGCTCGTCATGCCGCTCTGGTATCCCGGCTGGTCGGGTCTGTACGGTAACCCCTACTACGACTACTACGGCTACTACGGTGGCGGATGGCCGTATTACGGCAGCGAAGTGACCGTGTACAGCGCACCCGCGAACTTGGTGGAGGTCCCCGAATCACCGTCTGTCGAGGCGGCGGGATCTCCTCCGTCTGCTGATGCTGCCGCGTCCGACGGGAGTGATACTGCGTTAGGGCAACAGTACGCTGCGCAGGCGCGTGCTGCCTTTCGAGACGGCGTCTATCGCGAGGCGTTGCGGCAGGCCAATCATGCGGCGGTCGAGATACCGCGGAATGCGGAAGTCCACGAGTTGATGTCCTTGGCGTTGTTTGCCCTTGCGGAATACCGCGCCGCGGCTATCGAGGCGCACGCCGCGATTGCCTTGGGCCGAGTGAGCGGTTGGCCGACGATTAGTGCCTACTACGGTGACGGGAAAATGTACACCAACCAGTTTCGCGGACTAGAGAAGCACGTTCGCGAAAACCCCAAGTCGCCCGAAGCTCAGTTCTTGTTGGGTTACCACGACGTGCTGACGGGCAACAAGGAGGCCGCCGTCAAGCATCTGACCGCCGCCGTTGAGTTAACCCCCAAAGACGAAATCGCCAAACAGCTGCTGAAACAGCAAACCGGGGACGCCACAGAAGGCAGTCTGTAGCAACGCGGTCGAAGCAACTTTTTGGAGTCCACTGAAAGCCGATTGTGTCTCGCGTTCTAACCGGTTTCACTTCCCGTTTCCTCACGGGGACTATGCTTGCCCGCACGCTCGGCTCGAAGCGGGTTCGAGCCCACTGCGGTAAAGAAACAACCGAGCGAATCGGTGGTAGGACGGATTGGCACTTCGGCCCTACGTTTCGGGGACGAAGTGCCAATCCGTCCTACGGTCAATCTGCGGACTTGTTCTCTTACAGCCGCTTACTTCCCCGCCAATCCCGCCACCGCCGCCAGAATCCGGTCCTCGATTCCTGCCTGCCACCGCAGCGTCGGCAGGCCGTAGACGGCGAACGCTCCGGCCTCGTAGCCGCCTTCTTGCCAGACACGATGCGAGGGGATATAGGCCATCACGTCGTTCGTGTAACCGGCGACCCAGGTCTGCGGACCGTACTTCTGCTTGAGCGTCCGTGCGTAGTCCACCACGACTTCGCCGCCGAGGGCGATCCAAAGTTGGTCCCGGCCCAACTGCCACACCTGGACCGGGTAGGGATGACTCCTGGCGAAGGCCGTGCCTTGCTGCATTTCGGCCAATAGCCGCTGGGCCCAACGGCCTTCGTAACCCCCGCGCCGCGCCGCGGCGTCGAGTTCCTCCTTGGTCGGAGGACGGTCGAACGCCAAGTCGACCAACGTGAAATCTGTTTTCAGCCGCGGCTCGATCGGTCGTAGTGGTCCGGCCAGGACGGTATCGACCGAGGCCGCCATGTCTTCGCCGTACTGCCGACACGACTCGACCGTGCGGCGCGGAAGCGGATTCTGGTCGGCCCCGCAACCGGCGTAGAACATGGCGAACGTCTCCGGGTGTTTGGCTTCCAAGGCGATTTGGGCAAACCCAGGCCAGTCGCCCGACCATTGGTAGAAGCTCAACGTCGTGGCGTGGCAGGCGTAGCCGAAGACCACCGCGCGCAGGTCCCCGTGAGGCGCGCGGATCGCCAAGACCGGCACGCCGTGATCGACCGGGCCTTGGGGCGCGACGCCCTGCGCGCGGAGACCGGGCACATCCGCCTCGCGATTGTTACGCCGATTGACCGCGAACCCGGCTTGCCCCTCCCCGGCGTGCAGTGTGGCGGGGGCCAGCGCCGCCAGGGCCCGGGTGACCGTCTCCACGACTTGCTGCTCTAACACGGCCGAGTAGTCCTCGATGAGTGCCCGTTGTGCATCATCCAGGGGGTAGATGTCGTACAGGGCGCCGCGCAGCACCGGACCGGTGTGGGTGTGCGACGCCGTCAGCATAATCTGGGCGCGTGCCAGCCCGTGACGGCCCAGTTCGGCGACGATGTGTTCGTACATGCTCTGGGGAAAACCGAGCAGGTCGCTGGTGACGACCACGCCGCGCTGCCCGTCCGGTGCTTCCAGGACCAGGGCCTTGAGCCACAGTTCGTGCAGCGTGCCTTCCGCCGGATGGTCGCGGTGCCCGTAGCCCGCCAGCCAGAAGGGCTTCTCCGGCGTGATCTTGGTCTTTGCTAGGCCGGCCTTCCACATCGCCGGTTCGGCGTGCGCGATGCTACTCGCAATCGCGATGAGAAGAGCCAGCCAGAACCACAAGCTAGATCGCAGTCGCATGACAAATCCCCTGCTTCCAGTAATCGAACGAACGACCGCGAGTCCAAGATAGCAGGCTCACCAAAGGGATGCACGCCTCTTTCTTTCCAGGGACGGGAACACCGCCCGCAGCCTGGAGGTCCTACCGGCGCAGCATGGCCATCGGTAGAATGGCGGGATTGCGGCGATGTGGTACAACCAGCTGGACACATCATCTCCGATGCCGACCGAGCGGAATGGGATGCGGCGGTCATGGACTACCGAGCCAAACACGGCGACGGGGATTCAAACGAGGACGATGAAAATGAGTGGTTCTGATCGCGGCATGTTCGACCCCGACTTCTGTGAACACCGCTGCCCAATCTGCACCAGGGCCAGGAAGGGCAACCGGCTGGCCCGCTTCCTCCAGGCAATCGAGATGGTTGTCACGTTGGGCGGCTGCCCGTGGGGGCGGGCGAGGCAGAAGAAATACGGCGTGAAGCCAAGTGAGGCGGTATCACCGGACAAGACGTGAGTTCTAGTGCGTCGTCAATACAATGACCGGGTGCGGACCGGTTTCCGCGAAGTCGGCCATGTAGATTTCGCCGGGCCGAATCATGGTATCTCACCCATCCGGCCGACCGCGTTTCGGAGCGCCACGGCGTGGATCCTCCGTTGCCGCTGCTCGTCTTCCAGGGCCTCCCGAACGGTTTCGTACTCGGATTCGTTCACCAGGACATAGGACACGTTGCTGCGAGGATCCACGACGCGCGGTGGGCCGTGTTCACCAGCATCCAGGGCCTGCAACTGCTGAGGGGTGAGTTGAATGCTCATAGCGACTTCCTCCGCGCACATTCTACCGCGGCGCCCCGCGGAAGGACCTGCCCTGCGCCCGTGGCGGCAAATCCTGCCGCCAGCCGTTCCGAACGAAAAGTTCTCGCCAGTTGGATTCTGGTGGCCCTGCTGGCGGCTGCTGCCCGGGCGGACAACCGCGTGGAAATCCGGACGTTGGCCCGGCCCGGAGGCACGGCGATCACCGAAGTCGTGGCCGAAGGCAACACCGATTTGCAGGTACAGAACCAAGCTGCCCGCGGCGGTACGTCGCGCTTGGTGATTGATGCAGCGGCCGCTGACGGCGGCGTGATCCGGGGCCGTTTCTTTGCGGCCAGTCGCGGCGGTAACCAAGAGAGCCGCTTCACGCTGCGGGCCGTCGGCCCCGGTGCTGAAATCGACCTGCAGGACGTCAGCGTGAACAAAGCAGGAACGATCAACAACGACGCGCGGCTGGTGGTCGAAGGTGACAGCCGCCTGCACTGGCGCAGCCAGCAACGAGCCGAATCGGGCGGCGTGGCCCGGACACGGCACGACGTCGAACTGCGAGCCGCTCCCGGCAGCCACAACGTGGTGGACGTCGAGGTCCTGACGGACGGGGTCCGACACGAGGCCACGAATACGCTGCGTCTACGTGCTGTGGGCAACGCCTCCGTGTACCTCTTCTACAATGGGGGGATTCGGGTGGTGTCGTCGGTCGGTGCGAGTCGTCCTCCTGCGTGAACTCTGTTCCTCTGTCCTCTGTACTCTGACGGGGGTGCAAGGGGCGGAGCCCCCGCGCATTGCGACTCGGGCCGCATTGCCTGCGATTGAGTTCGTTTAACCGCGTGGGCAACGCCCCACGCGGGGAGCGAGCAAAGCCCGGCGTGCGGTTTCTCGGTCGCGTCCGCCTGCACGCGGCCCGACGCGAGGGGCGTTGCCCACGCCGTTAAACGACCTGTACAGAGATACGGTCAGGGAACAAACGCCGAACTGGTCTGCAGCTGCACCATGGCGCTGTAGGTTCCTCCCGCTGCCAGCAGCGCCGCGTGGGTGCCGACCTCGGCGATGCGGCCCGCTTCGAGGACCACGATCAGGTTGGCACGCGCCACGGTGCTCAGGCGATGGGCGATGACAAAGCACGTGCGCTGCTGCATCAATCGCGTCAGGCTAGCCTGAATCAGACGTTCGCTGTGGGTGTCGAGATTGCTCGTGGCCTCGTCGAGAATCAGGATCCGCGGATCGGCCAGGACCGCCCGAGCGATCGCGATCCGCTGTCGCTGCCCGCCACTGAGTTTCACTCCCCGTTCGCCGATGTTGCTTGCGTAACCGAGCGCCAGGCGGTCGATGAATTCGGCCGCATTGGCGATCTCGGCAGCCTGCTGAATAGCGCCGTCCGTAGCGTGACGCTTGCCGTACTCGATGTTCGCGGCCAAGGTTCCGTCGAACAGGAACACGTCCTGTTCCACAATGCCGATCAAGCTGCGATAGCTTTCCAGGTCGATGTCGCGCAGGTCGCAGCCGTCCAGGAGCAGGCGTCCCTGGCTGGGATCATAGAACCTCGCGATCAAATTGCAGAGCGTCGTCTTGCCGGCGCCACTGGGTCCCACCAACGCGATCGTGGCGCCCGGCTCGACATCCAGCGAGAAGTCCTCCAACGCGAATGTGTCGGATCCGGGATAGCGGAAGTGCACGTGCTCGAAGGTGATCCGGCCGGCGAAACTCGCCTTCAGGACGGCGCTGGTCGGACGGTTGGAGGCCAGTTCGCGTGGTTCTTCGAGGAGATCCAAAACGCGGTCGAAGCCGGACAGGCTGCTCTGCAACTGGGAAGCACTCTGGGCGAGCACCGCCAACGGTTCGAGCAGCATCAGCAGATAGACCAGGAACATCATCAGGTCGCCCAGCGTGAGCTTGCCGGCCAGCACGCGCTGCCCGCCGTACAGCAACAACGCCGCCGCGGCCAACGGAATGAGCGTCTCCCAGATGATCTCGATGGTTCGCGCCCACCACCAGACGTGCAGTTCCTGCCGGCCCATGAGATGATTGCCGCGTAGGATGCGGTTGGTCTCCGCCCGCTGCTGGCTGAAGGCCCGCACCACGCGGATGCCCCCGAACGATTCGGTGGCCAGGGCGTCGACCGCCTCCCGCTGGGCGCGCACGCGGCGGTGCTGCGGCCGAATGCGGCTGATCCAGGTACGATGCGTCAGATACACCAGCGGAACCAGCAGCACCGCGCCGAGCAGCAGTCGCCAATCCACCCAGGCCAGCACGCACAGACTGCCGATCAATTGAATGCTGGCCCGCCAGGGATTATAGAGCATGCCGAAGATCAGCTCGCCAACGCTGCCCGCATCCTGCCGCAGCAAGCTCGCCGCGCCGCCCGACTTGAGTTCCTGCACGCGATGCAGGGGTAGTCGCATGGCCTGCGCGAACACCTGCTTGCGGACGGACATCTGAATCAACGTCGTCACCCGCGTGGCGTGCCAGCGGCCCCAGACGTGCAGCCCGATCTTCAAGAAGGAGATTGTCAGGACGCCCACGGTCATCGTCCATAACAACGACCACGCCTCGCGCGGCACCCAAGCGGGAACGGTTTCCGGAAGGGTTTTTCCACCCAGCACGTAATCGACCACGAACTTGGTTGCAGCGGGCGGAATCAACGCCAGCAGCGTGGCCACGGTCAGTGTCGACAACGACAAGGCCATGGCCCCGCGATGTCCGCGGAGTAATTTCAGGAAGCTGCGAATCAGCGCCGGCGAAGACCGTTCCCGGCTCTGCGGGTGCGCGCGGCGCGCCGGATCAAGCGGACCGTTTAACCGGGCCTGGTATTCGGCAAATTGCTGTCGGCTGGAGCAGGAGCGTTGCGTCATCGGGACGAGTCTACCTTGCCGTTGCTGGGGCGCAGGAATGGGTTCGTAGCGGAAATCGTGAGACTTCCGATGTTCCGCGAACTAGCGGCCCGAATTCTTACGAATTCGGCTACGACTTTTCTCGTACCTTTACCAGTCTTCTGCACCCCTGTTGCTGTACCAATCAGGCTCCCGGTTTACATCGGGACGAGAATCGGGCATAGTACGGTACGTTTTCCGTGCGGAACAGGGGGCCGAGACGAACGGCGGCCCCTCGCCCAACGGCGGTGAACGTCCTTGCGTCGTCCAATCTCCGTAAATCGCTCTGGTTACGAGGCTCTGCCTCGTAACCCACTGGAAGCGAGGCTCCGCCTCGCAAGCAGGCCGGCGGAGCCGGCAAGGCAATGCGTTCCCAGGCAGAGCCTGGGAACGAGGGGTTTCACTATGCTTACGCTTGAACGTTGTCAGACCATCCTGGCGGCTTTTCCCCGACTGACCATCGGATTGCTGGGCGACTTGTTCCTGGACCGTTATCTGGAACTTCAGCCGGGAGTCGACGAGTACTCGATCGAAACCGGCTTGGAAGCCTACCAGGTCGAACGTGTACGGAATTCGCCCGGAGCCTTGGGGACGGTCATCAACAATCTGGCCGCTCTGGGGGTCGGCCAGCTCAAGCCGGTGACCGTCATCGGCGACGACGGCCACGGCTACGACTTGCTGCACGCCCTCCGCCCGCTGCCGGTAGACATGGCCCATATCCTGCGCGCCGCAGACCGGCTGACGCCGACGTATACCAAGCCGTTACGACCGGAACCCGGCGGCGGGTGGCGGGAGCTGAACCGTCTGGACGTCAAGAGCCGCGGGCCGTTATCGCCTCCGACTTGTGCGGCGGTCTGCGAACACCTGCGCGAAGCATTTCACACCTGCGACGGGTTGATCGTGCTCGATCAAGTCGCCGAAGAGAACTTGGGGGTGGTGGACGATCGGGTCCGGACGGTGCTGGAGCGTCTCCTGCGAGAGCATCCGGGGAAGTTGGTTTACGTGGATAGCCGCGCTCACTTGAAGCGATTTTCGTGCGGTGTGCTGAAAGGTAACCGCGCCGAGATTCTGGGCGCAAACGATGGCGAAGCAGACGTGGAGGCCGCCGGCAGGAAACTGGCGGCGAAGACTGGCCGCCTGGTCTTCTGCACCGTGGGCGAAGATGGCACGCTGATCATTCGGCCCGACGGCAGCGTGTCGAGCGTCCCGGCCTATCCTGTCTCCGGCCCGATCGACATCGTCGGCGCCGGAGACAGTGCGACCAGCGGCATCGTGGCCACGCTGCTGACAGGCGGCACCGAGATCGAGGCCGCCGCCATGGGCAATCTGGTGGCTTCGATCACGGTGCAACAGCTAGGCACCACGGGCACCGCCACGCCGGCCCAAGTCATCGCCCGCTGGCACGAGACGAAGGGGTGAACGGGCGGACGCCCGGACAATGGCCCCCGGCGGCACTGCTGGGAACATCTTGGAACCCCCGTGAAGATGCTCACAGCAGTGGGGCTGATACCCCCCGGTCGCCGGTGCGGCTGGCCAAGCCGCGATTTAGCACTTGCAGAACCGTGGCCAGATCGCCACGCAGCAGCGCTGCAGTTTCCAGCCAGAGTCCCGGAAAGACCTCGCTACGCAACACGCCAGCAGCGTCCGGCAACATCCGCTGATAATCGCCCGCCTGCAACACGAACCAGTCGAGCATCTGATCCTGAACCCGCCACACCAAGTACTCCCGCACGCCGTTGCGGCGATACACACGGAACTTAGCGTGCAAGTCGATGCTCACGCTGCTGGCCGCCACCTCGGCGACCAACTCAGGGGCGCCTTCGATATAGCCATCCTCGCTGATCCGAGCGTTACCACCACGGCTGGGTTCGACTAGCAGTACGGCGTCCGGCTGGGGTTCATTGTCCAGGTCGAGTCGGACCGTCGCGTTATCGCCCACCCGTATGCCAGGCGTGGCCGCGACGTAGTGCACCAGCCAACCGGTCAGATAGGCATGGGGCGTGCCGTGGCGAACCAAACTAACGGGTGACGGCGTGTAGACAACTCCTTCGACCAATTCGGCTTTCTTGACCTGCGGCAGGGCCGCATAGCGGCGTTCAAACTCAGCTCGCGTCAGCTGATCGCCGTTTTCCAAGGGCGGAGGCTTCCCTAGCGGCAACGACCTGGCTGCCGGAGAGCAGCTCAAATCCTGGACGGTTGCGCTCATCGCATTATCTCCGCACGAATCAAGGAGTCTGACCAGTTAGTGGCCGCAAAAGAACAAGTCCGCAGATTGACCGTAGGACGGATTCGCTAGGTTATTATTTACAGCCGCTTAGGACCGGCGCATCAATAAGTGTCGCAAACATAGTAGTCGTCACGCTCCGCCGTGACGACATGTCATCACGCGGAGCGTGATGACTACTTTGAAAACCCGACACTTATTGATGCGCCGGTCCTTAAGACTACTTCGGCCGCAGCAGGACACCGGCGAGAGGCCACGCGTCGCTGCTGCGAAATCATTCCCGACACCGCGTCTATTTCATCTTCTTCAGCAACTCCTGGAGCGCGGCTTCCAGCTTGCCGACACGGTCGTTCAAGTTCCGGAGCTTCTGGTGCAGTTCCATCACTTGCGGAGCCTGTTCCGGACCGGGGTGCCTGGACTGGGCTTCGCGTTCCAGCTGCTGGGCTTGTCGAGCCACCTGTTCCGCCTGATCGTGGACTCCGGCGGCGTGCAGATTGTCGATTGCCTGACGCAGGTGCTGCATGCGCCGCTGCGCGTCTTCCGGTCCCGGCCCCGGCCCTTGTCGTTCCTGTCGTCCCTGTTCGCCCTGGAGACGTTCGGCCATTTTCCGGGCCTGGGCTTCCAGTCGCGCCGCTTCGTCGCCGCGTCCATTTTCACGCAGTTGATGGATCCGTTCCTTGAGCTCCTGCAATTGGCGTTGGGCTTGGCCGTTTCGCGCGCCTTGCATCAGCTTCTCCGCTTCACGTTTCAGGGCCTCCGCTGGTTCGTGCCGCCCCGCAGCTTGATGTTCGGCGATTTCTTTCTTGATTCTTTCCAACCGGCCCTGCAATTCGCGTTGTTCCGGGGGGGCCGGCTCGCGACCTGGCCGTGTCACTTCAGGTGCCCGGCGTTCGGCCTGTTCTCGCTCCCGCCGCGCCCCTTCCCGGGGGGCCTCACCTGCGCTTCGGGCTTGAGCTTCGCGTCGCGTTTCAGCTTCGCGTCGTTCCGGATTCTCGCGGCGGCCTGCGGCCTCCTTACGGGGTCCGTCGGGACGATCTTCCGCCGCCCTGGCTCCCCAGGCCAAAAACAGGGGGGACACACCGAGAACCAACAGGGTGAACAGGAACCTGCGCATGGTCGTCTCCTTGTCATAAAGTGGGTCGATCAGCATTCGCCGCTATCGTGATGGTAACACTCACCTCGTCAGGAAACAATCTGGGCCGAAGATGCGGGCCGAAGATACGGGTGTTACAGAATCGACCGTCGGCGTATATACTGCACGCGGATGAGGATGGCACATCACAGCCTTCGAGGGTGAATCAAAAGATGGCTAAGAAGAAGGACGAATCCGGGAAGGGCGAGCAACCGCAATTGAGCCAGGCGGACCATAAGACGCTGAACTCGATTATCGAGTTGGCGAATCAGGTCGTCGAGACGGCAGAGCGGGGGCGGCCACCGTACTTGGATATTCCCTCGCGGTCGCTGTCCAACGTGAAGTACAACAAGACCAAGGGCGTCATCGAAATGGGCAGCGGCACGAATCGCCGCGAGCTGTTCAACCTGTCGCAGGCCAAGAGCTACATGCAGACGCTCCTGGTCAGCAGCGGCTGCAAGCAGTTGATTGAACAGAACAAGACGACGAGCATCCGTGGTTTGTACTACCTGTTGAAGCACAGCATCGAAGGCGTTAAGGAGGAGACGTTCGATGACCAGCAGGATTGTGACCCGATCATCGAGGACGTCGAAGTCGCCCTCAACGCCCTCCGCGAAGAGCTGCACGTGTACGCTTCGAACCGCGGGGCGATCGTGGGCAATTTGATCCTGAACGACAGCGGTGATGAGATCGATTGTTCCCGCATGGGTTCTGGCGGCTACAGCATCCCGTCGATCTGCGAACCGGAGATCATCGAGTTCCGGAAGTGCGATGCGAAGTTTATCCTGCACGTCGAAAAGGATACGGTCTGGCGCCGCTTCAACGAGGACAAGTTCTGGAGAAAGCACAGCTGCATCCTGACCCACGGCAACGGCCAGCCGCCGCGCGGTGTGCGGCGATTGTTGCACCGCTTGCACGACGAGCTGCAACTACCGGTTTACTGCCTGTTGGATAACGACCCTTGGGGCTACTATATCTACAGCGTGCTCAAGCAAGGCTCGATCAATCTGGCCTACGAATCCAAACGCATGGCCCTTCCGGACGCCCGCTACATCGGCCTGCGGAGCAAGGACTTTGAGCGGTGCGGATTGTCGCCCAGCGTCAAGATTTCGCTGAACGACCAGGACATCAAGCGGGCCAAACAGATCGCCCAGTACCCCTGGTTCGAGAAGAAGAAACCCTGGCAGCACGAAATCCAAACGATGCTGAAGAACGGTTTCAAGCTGGAAGTCGAAGCCTTGATCAGCAAGAACATCAGCTACGTCACCGAGGAGTACGTTCCGGCTCGGCTCAAAGAACAGGATTTCCTGGATTGAGGCATGGCCGAGACATAACTCCCTCGCCCCGGTACTCCGAGGAGAGGGTTGGGGTGAGGGGCAACGCCGTTAAGGATTTTACGCGGCTTGGTCTTGGCATTCGAGTTGAAGTAGTTTTAGTTTT
>JAPLNJ010001225.1 GCA_026692885.1 Planctomycetota bacterium
CAGGAGCAGAAATCGCCTTGTTGGCAACGACTCCGCTCGCCAATCCAGAGCGAGTCTGGTTGGGAGCCAATCTGCAGGCATTGGCGATTCGACGGACATTCGCGCTGAAGCCGAAGCACTGGTAGAAGTTTCACTCGCAAATCCAGGTCAGGACTACCGGGAGTTCTGATCCGCCACCGCGTCAATTTACATCCCCCACGGCCCCGGGTGCAAGCGTCAGACGGCCCTTGCACGATTTCTTGCGGCCTTCCTCAGCCTTCTTCTCGTGGTTCATCAGATTGGGTGGTCCGTTGTCGGCGCTTGGCGTTCCGCACGAATCGCAGGCCCCGCTGTTAGGCCAGGGGCCGGAGTTCTCCCGCCGGCTGACACCGGGGGATCGGTTCATTTCGTTTCCTTTCGCTCGGGTACGTGCAGCAGTGCCGTGACCAGACCCTGTTCGTTGACGGCGAACTCGTAATAGCGGTCGCCCAAATCCACGCGGTCGATGTACCCCTGACGGTTACGGTGCAGTTTGGCAAAGGAGATAACTTGCCGACAAGCATTGTCGTTCTCGCAGAACTTCATCTTGTCCAGTCCCAGCGACCAGATTTCCATGAAGAACAGAACCTCGGACAGGTTGCTCGGGAAGCCCCGTTGCCAGCGGTCGATCGCGACCTCGATCCGGCCTTCGGTGCTGTTCCAGAACTGGTTGCCCTGCGTAGCGAGACTCTCCTGCGGCGCGCCGTAGAACCAACTGATGTTTCCGCGCATGAAGCCGAACTTGCTCCACTCTGCGCCCGGCCCCTCGGCCCAGTACTTCTTCCACGTGGCCTCCCAGGTCGCCGCGACTCCGTCCCACAGGCCGCTGTCGCGGAAGTGACGTTGGGTAAGATCCCAACTCAACCAGCCGGTCTGCGGCTCCGCCCGCATGTCGGGTCCGCCTGCCAGCACCAGCACCTGGCCCCAGCGGCGAGACAGGTCGGGCGACTTGCGCACGTAGGCGTCCACGTCGTGACATGCCTCATGATGCACGACGGTCATGAACCAGTTCTCGCTGCCGCGGTCGCCGATCACCGCGCGGGCGTCACTGCCAAAGCCATATTCGCCGCGATCCACCGGCGCGCCGTTGAAGGTGTTCTTGAGGTGGCCGCGGACGAGAAAGCCGCGTCCGCCACCGAGCCAGTCGTTCGCGGTGATGCCGGTGCCGGGATAGATCTCGCGCGGAATCGTCCGCACCCATTGATGAATCGCCTCCGCGCCATGTGGGTTCTGCGCGTTGTCGGCATACAGCAGGCCGTGGTCCTCGACCAGTTTGCGATAGCCGCCGGTGAACTGGGCTGCGTCGGCGAGGGCCCGGCGCGCGGCGGGGTTGTCATCATCCGCCACCAGCGTGGTGAGCCACACCTGCATGGCGAGCGACGGAAGGCCGGGCTGCTGCTGGAGGTCGTGCTGCTGCAGTTTGAGGTACTGCGGGTGCGCGGCGATCAATTCCAGCAGGCCCCGCACCATTTCCTGTTTCTGCGTGGGCGTGGCAAACGTGGTGACGTAATCGTACAACGCGGCCTGCAACGTTTGCATCCGGCTCCTGGCGCCGGCGTTCGCCGGATCGGCGAGAAACGCCCCCAAGTCGCGCGGATGCGCCGCGATCAACGCTGTGATTTCGCCCAGGTAGGAACGTCCGCTCTCGCCCCTTGCCAACCGCACAGCTCCGCCTTTCTCGCCGCCGATTACCAGGTCGATCGTCCCGTCGCCGTCGAAGTCGGCAAAGTCCACAAGCGGACCGTCGGTCAGGGCGTGCAGATCCAGCGGCGCAAAGGCGGGGCCGGTGACGCTGAACGTGCCGTGCGCCGGCAGACGCGGAGTGCGGCGGGAACCGGCGTTGATGCGGAAGTTGATGGTGCCCCAGTTGTACGAATCCACGAAATCGGGCACGCCGTCCTGGTTCAGGTCAGCGATGCGGACATTCAAGTTGTAGGAGCCTTCCACCGTCCGGCGATCGGCGTCCAGCGCCGTCACCGGAACGTCGAACGCCGGTGCTTGTTCAGTGCCCACGTTGTAAGCGATCTTGACTACGCCCGAAAAGGTACCGGTGATCACGTCCGGCAGACCGTCGCCATTCCAATCGGCGATTTCCACGCGGAGGTCGTCCGCGACGAAATCCCCGCCAGCCTTCGCCGGAAGCACGACCGGCTCCGCCAGCACGGGCGGGCCGGCAGCGGTGGCGATATTGCGCGCCCAACGTACCTTGCGGTCTTCCACCACGAAGACGAGATCGCGCCGGCCGTCGCGGTCCAGATCCACCCACGCAATGGCGACGCGACCTTGGCCGCACGGCAGCTTCTGGCCGCCAGCCTCGACAGCCACACCGGACGCAAACACCGGAGCTTTCGCCGTGCCCGTGTTGCGAAACCAAGTCACAGCACCACTGGCACCGACGAGCAGATCCACGAGACCGTCGCCGTCCCAATCGACCGCGCGCGGCATGGTGGCGGAGGAAAAGTGGATCGGCTCGCCGCCCGCGCTTACCTCAACCAATCCCGTGAAACTCGTCGTGGACCACTGTCCCGTCGGTTTGATTACCTGCACGTGCATGGTCGCCGTCCCGCTCCCGCCGCGACCGTCACTCAACGTGAACGTGAATCGGTCGTCACCCAGGTATCCAGGCTGCGGGGTGTAGGCCAACGTGCCGTCCTGGTTGGCTGCCACGGAGCCGTGGACTGGCTGCGTGAAACTCGCGAGCGTCACCGGATCGTTCTCCACGTCATACACGCCGAGCAAGACGCTGGGAGTGCGCGCCACCGTGTTCAGCTCCACCGTCACATGCCGGTCCAGCACGCGCGGCGCGACATTCGGAAACGGGTCGGGCAGCCACCGCGTTGTTACGCTGTCGTCCGTATCCGTGGCAGCTAGCGTTTGAGCTGGCACGGGCCCGGTGGCAGCCAGGTGCGCCACAGCCAGAGCGAAAAGTGCGTTACGGAGGATCGGTGGAGTCGCAAAGAAAGTTTTCATGAGGAAACTGCTCCTGACACATTTCGTTCGCCCGAGGCATATCCGAGTCGCTCGACCACGCAATCAGTGTAGGCGTGGCTGCGAGCGAATACCAGTTGCGCTGCGGCGTCGCGTACCGATCAAGCCGAGTCTGGCCGGGACAGAAATGCCGACTGCGTGCCAATCACGCAGAAGTAAGTCTGCTGCCGCCGATTTTCTAGCACCAAACGATATCTTGGCCCCTGCGCGCCAAGCATGAGACTTAATGGTTCAGCAGAGACGGGGCGTGAGACAAGGGGTCAGACGTACAGATTTCAGTTTTCGCGGGCAGCAGGCTTTCCCTAGGCTTGGGCACACGACCGCGAAAACTGAAATCTGTACGTCTGACCCCAGCTGGTGGTCCGTCTCTGCGAAACCGTAAGACTCCATGCTTGACACCGTAAGACTCCATGCTTGACACCGACAACCCCGAAAACCGTTTGGTGCTAGTAGATCTACGGCGGGAGCGTCTGGAGACCAATGACCAAGTGAGTTCGGTTGGTCTTCGCCAGCGGATGTTTATGGACTTCACCGTGGCGGGGAATGGGCGCGGAATGTGCCCCCCAGAAAGCAGTCCGTGGAAGCGGGCCGCCGAATCTCGCGTCGCCCCAAGGCGGACTTCTAGACCCTGGGGGGCACGCTTTGTAAGATGACTACCCGCATGAGCCCGTAGCGGTTACAGGCTCGGTGCAACGGGAAAGAGTCGGTCACGATCTCTGGTAGGGAGCCCCTCGGATGTTGAATCAATTGATGTCCTCTGCAAAACGAACGACTTTGAATCTGGAACGCCGCGTTGTCTCCGCGACCGCCGGCCTAATGATGCTGACACTGGCGTGGCCTTTGGGCGGCCCCGGCCAAGCCGCCCTGGGGGCCGAAAGCCCCAGCGCTTTCGAGGCCGATCCACAGGGCTGGGTGGATATTCTGCCCCCGGTCGATCTCCAGGGCTGGCATCGCGTGGCCGTACCGCCCACCGGCAAACTGGGCCGTCAGCAATGGTCTGTGGAGCCGGACAACAAGCTGCTCATCTGCGACGGCGACGGTGGCCATGACATGCTGCTCTTGGAGAAGGAGTTCGGCGACGCGGTTCTCCACTGCGAATTCCGTTACGTGGCTGTCGCAGGGAAGACCGGCTACAACAGTGGCGTTTACATTCGCAACTCGCGGGACGGAGCGACCTGGCATCAGGCCCAAATCGGCGACGCCACAGGCGGCTACCTGTTCGGCGAGACTCCGACGGCCGACGGCGGGCGGAAGTTCTTCAGCCTGGATAAAGAAGTCAAGGCCGGCCGGGTGAAACCGGCCGACCAGTGGAATACCCTGGAGCTGACAGCCCGCGGCAAGACCTTGACGCTCTGGGTCAACGGCGCGGTAACTTGCCAATTCCTTGATTGCGGACTGGAGAAAGGCCGCGTCGGCCTGGAAGGGGAAGGGTATCGGATCGAGTTCCGCAACCTGAAGGTGAAGGAACTGCGCTAGACCGCCACGGCCGTCCTGACGGCGAGACGTGGCTTCCCCGCGGAACGAGAATAGGATGACGCCCATGACGACTTCCAAGAGAACTCACAGACTTCCGACTGTCCTGCTCGTTGCCGCTCTGCTGGCCGTTTGGGCCGGGCCGAGGGTCCGCGCCGCCGACGACATCTGGATTGAAGGTGAGTCACCTCAATCGCAGACCATGACGCTTCACCCCTGGTGGTATGACAAGGTGCAGCAGGACCAGCTTTCCGGCGGCGGCTTCCTCAGCAACTGGACCGACAAACAGCCCGGCGAAGCGACCTATGCGTTCCGAGTCAACGCCGCAGGCGAGCATGTCTTCTGGGTCCGCGCCAACCCGGCGGCGACGAAACTGTCCTACCAGCTCGATAACGGCCAGTGGCAGCTCATCGACATGAAGTCTCCCCAGGATAACGTCAATATCGCCGCCGACGGGAAGATCGATCTGCGGTTCATCGCCTGGATCAAGGTGGGCACGATCAACCTCACCCAAGGCGCCCATAGCATCAAATTCAAGATGCACAGCGACAATAACAACCACGGGATGCTCGACTGTTTCGTGTTTGCCAGCGGACCCTTTATGCCCGAAGGCAAGCGGAAGCCGGGTGAGAAATCGGACGCCCGTGAAGTCGCGGCCGCGGGCCGCTGGGCATTCCAGCCGCCACGCGACGAGTTCAGTCCCCAGGCGCTGCTCGACCTGCGCAGCCTCAACGAGAAATTCGCCGGCGAGCACGGTTTCGTCACTCGGTCCAAAGACGGCAACGACTTCGCCTTCGCCGACGGGACGCCCGCGCGTTTCTGGGCAGTCAACGACGGGGCGTTCGACAAGAACCTCCCGCGCCACGCCCGCTTCCTCGCCAAACGCGGGATCAACATGGTGCGTTTTCACAGCAATATCACCCCCACCGGCAGCGACTTGATGGGCATCGATCAGGCCGACCGCGACCATCTCTGGAAGGGCCTGGCCGCGATGAAGAAAGAGGGCATTTACGTCACCTACTCGCCCTACTGGGCCGGACCCGCCCGGGTGAAGCCGTCGATGGGTGTCCTCGACACGGGCGGCGGGGGCAACTGGGGCCTGCTGTTCTTCGACAAAAAACTGCAGACGGCTTACAAGCATTGGCTGAAACTGGTGCTCACCGAGAAGAACCCCTACACCGGCATCCCCCTGGCGCAAGACCCGGCGCTGGCGATTATTCAAATCCAGAATGAAGACTCGCTCCTGTTCTGGACGAGCCAGGGCCTCAAGGGCTCGGCAAAGAAGGAACTGCGCCGGCAATTCGGCGAGTTCCTGGCGAAGAAATACGGCTCTCTGGAGCAGGCCAAGCAGGCGTGGGGCGGCGCGGCGCCCTCCGCCGACCAGGACAGTCCCGACAACTTCGCCCAGGGCGAGCTGGCGCTGTACATCATCTGGCAATTGACGCAGCGCGGTGGCTCCGCCGGCCAGCAGCAGCGGTGCGCCGACCAGATGCAGTTCTTTACGGAGACGATGCACGCCTTTAACAAGATGATCGGCGAGTACCTCAAACAGGAACTCGGCTGCCAGCAACTGGTCAATGCAGGCAACTGGCGGACCGCTGACAACGTGACGATGCTCGACGCCGAGCGGTGGTCCTACTCGGCCAACGAGGTGCTGGCCGTCAACCGCTACTATGGCGGAGCCCACGAAGGGAAATACAACGGCTGGGCCGTCGTCAACGGCGACCGTTTCACCGACGACAGCGCTCTGCTCCGCCCGCGCGAGATGCCGCTGACGCTGAAGCAGGTGGACGGCTTTCCCATGCTGATCACCGAGAGCTCCTGGGTGCCGCCGCAGGGCTACCAGTCGGAAGGACCGTTTCTGGTCGCAGCTTATCAATCGCTGACCGGCATCGATGCCTTCTACTGGTTTGCGACGGGAGAGGAGGACTGGCGCCAGCCCGGTTCCGCCAACGGGTTCCTGCCTTCCGAGGGGAAATGGGTGTGCGCCACGCCCATGCTGATGGGCCAGTGGCCCGCGGCGGCGTTGCTGTACCGCCTGGGCTACATCAAGCAAGGCGAACCGGTGGTCTACGAGCAACGAACGCTCGCCGACCTCTGGCGCCGGCGCATGCCGATCATCGCGGAAGACGCGGGGTACGATCCCAACCGCGACAAGGCCAACCTGTCGAAGGAGTCGAACGTCAAGGACGGCGTCAACCCGCTGGCGTACCTCGTCGGCCCGGTCGTGGTGAAGTACGACGGCGATTCTGCGCAGAGCCGCGCGGTCGACCTGCGCCCGTATGTGCAGGAGGATCAGCAGGTGATTCGGTCGAACACCGGCCAGTTGCACCTGGCCTACGGCAAGGGGCTGTGTGCGCTCAATGCCCCCAAGGTGCAGGGTGTGACCGGGTTTCTCAAGAAAGGCGGGGTCGTCAAGTGTGACAACGTCGAGATCCAGTCGGGCAACGACTATGCGACGGTGCTGGTGGTCGCCATGGATGACAAGCCGCTGAGCAGCTCTCGCCAGATCCTGGTGCAGGTCGGCACCACGGAGCGCCCGCTGGGCTGGAAGACCAAGCCGGTCCAAGTGAACGGCCGGGCGGGCGAAGAAGTGGTCAGCTTCGGCCGCGCGCCCTGGATGATCGTCAACGGCGACGTGACGCTTGTCCTCAAGAATACGAAAATCACGAAGGCCCACGTTCTGGACGCCAACGGCATGCCGCTGAAAGAGGTCCCGCTGGCCACGTCAGCCGACCGGAAAACGCTGAAGTTCCCCGCCGACGCACTGTATGTCATGCTGCAGTCCGCCGCGGGAGAATAACCCCTGCGGGGCAAGAAGCGAAACAGGCTCTCGCCCCTGCCACCGTGCCAATTTCCCATGTCAATCCCAACTTTGTATCGCCCTAGTCCAACGCAATCCGGCGGTCGAATTCCGGGTCATTAGTGACTTCGGGAGCCAGGCCAGGCTCCGCAGGCCAATTTCATGGATCAACGCACGAGAACTGGTTCTTCGGGCCGACGGCCAAGCGGTTCCGGTCTACGTGGTGAGGTCTTCGATGCGAACACCCTTGCCCGCCCGCAGGCTTTGGCGAGCACGTTCGATGCGCCGCAGGAACCGAGGATCATGTTCAAGCCGATACTCGAACCAATCATCCTCCGAGGCAAAGCCAACCAGGATGCCGGCCGGCTTGCCGTGCCGCGTGATCACGATCTCTTCGGTCTCCGCCAAACGCAGGTACCTGGACAGGTCGTCTTTGACCTCAGACAGAGCTATTTCTTTCATCGTTTTCACCGTAACGCTCAAGCCATTCAAGGACTTCAGATTTTAGGACGATCCCCAGGATTTCCACCGCACGTTCGGTCACGTCGTAGAACACGCGGATGTCGTCCCCAACTCGTAAACGATACTGCGGTCGGGAAAGCCCCCGAAGTCGCTTGATCCGGCTCCTGCTGGTTTTCGTGGGTTCGTGCCGTAGCTGACGCTCAATGGAGTCACGAATCTCGGCGCGGACGTTCGCCGCCAAATTCCCTAAGTCTTCAACGGCTTCCGGGGCGAAGAGGATGTCGTGTTGCATTCTGGCCAAATTGTAGCCAGATCGAAGGGCCGGTCAATGCCAAAGACGGATCGGAACAGGAGCGCCGATGGGTCCAAGTTGAACAGCAAATCACCCGCAGCGCGTCGGCAATCACTGCCTGATCGGACAATTCACCACGTTGGGCGTCGGCCGGTATACTACGGTGCCGCGGAATCATGGCCAGAAGTTAAAACGAGACACGAACCAGTCCAAAGTCGCAGGAGCCTTCCTATGAAACTCGCGCATCGAAGTTTTCCCGCCTTGGTGGCACTCACCCTAGTCGTGAACAGAGTGATCAACAGGAGGAACCACGCAATGACACGAAGGCTATTCATCGCTGCATGCATCCTGCTGCCTGTTTTCGCCGTCTCGACGGTGTCTGTGTCTGCCGAACTGCCTCGCTTCGAGAAGTACTTCGACAACACAGACGCGATCCGGGGACTCACGGTCAGCGGCGACGTGAGCATCGACACCTCGAAAGACCGCGGCGGCGCCACAGGGCTCGAAGCGGCGAGCGTGCCGCCGGCTGGGCAAAAGCAGGCCGGGGCCTTGCGGCTGGGACCCGGAGGCAAAGCGGTCTGGCCGCTGCGCGAGAACGATGGGACAGGCGTCCTTGAACTGTGGGTCTACGAGGACGCGGCGAAACCCGCGAAACCGAAGGACTACGGGGCCGGGGCCATGTGGGGCCTGATGCAGGCCGACGGGCACATGGCGGCGGTGGGGGCCATTTACGCGCCCTATCTCAATGGTGCGGAGACCTACGCCGTGTCCACCCTCAATCCCGAGCAGCAGAAGCCTTGGCAGCAGGTGACCTACCTGGGCATCAAGCGCGCCCCCGGCTGGCACAAATGGACTTTCGACTTCGACCCGGACAATGGCCTGCGGCTCTTGTATGACGACCAGGACGTGAAGAACTTCAACTGGAACCAGTCGAAACTCAGGGGCTTCGTGAGCGTCGTGTTGTTTGGGGATGCCACGGATGGCAAGCAGATGCTGTGGGCGGACGACGCGACCGTCACGCTCGGCCCGCCCGCGCGGGTTTCTCCAGTGTGGCCGCCGCCGCCCACGCCGCCGCCAGCGGATCTCACGGTGCTGCCGCCGCAGGCCCCCTGGAACCCCACGCCCTACGCCCCGTGGAAGAACGGGCCGGGCCAGGGAGAAGATTACTTCCCCATCGCTGTCTGGCTGCAAGATCCCAAGCTGGCCCAGCGTTACAAAGCCGCGGGGATCAACCTCTATATCGGACTGTGGAAAGGCCCCACCGCGGAACAGCTGCAGTTGCTTCGCGACGCGAATATGCCGGTCATCTGCGAGCTGAACGACTACGCCCGGGCGCACCTGGACGACCCGTTGTTCGTCGGCTGGATGCACGGCGACGAGCCGGACAATGCACAGACCTTCACCGACTTCTGGAAGGGCGACAAGGAGCAGATCAAGGAAGGCTGGCCTGAGATCTACGAACAACAGGGATTGTCCAAGCGGGACTACAAAGGATACGGCCCGCCCGTGCCTCCACAGTGGATCGTCCGCGATTACCAGAAGATCAGGACGGCCGATCCCACACGGCCGATCTTCGTTGGGCTTGGCCAGGGTGTCGCCTGGGAGCAGTATCACGGCCGAGGCGAGCGTACAGGCCACCTGGAGGACTACGCGAAGTACATGGCCGGCTGCGACATTGCCGGTTTCGATATCTACCCGGCGGCCCATGACAATCTGGCCGTGAAGGATGCGCTTTGGTACGTGCCCCGCGGCGTGCGACGCTTGCGTGAGTGGTGCCAAGACAGCAAATCGGTGTGGGTCCATCTCGAGACCGGCATCATCAGCGCGCCCGATTCTGAACCGACTCCGCAGCAGGTCAAGGCGGAGGTGTGGATGGCCCTGATCCATGGAGCGCGCGGGATCGATTACTTTGTGCATCAGTTCAAGCCGAAGTTTAACGAGCACGCGCTGTTGGACAATGCGGAAATGCTGGCCGCGGTGACCGCTGTCAATCAGCAGATTACCTTGCTGGCGCGCGTCCTGAACAGCCCGACCGTCGTGGACGGCGTGGTGGTCGAGTCCACCAATCCCAAGACGCCTGTTCACGCGATGGTCAAACACAAAGACGGGACGACGTATGTCTTCAGCGCGGCAATGTATTGCGAAAAGACCCAAGCGACCTTCCGCGTCAAGGGTTTGACAGGAACCCGGACAGCGGAAGCGATTGGCGAAGACCGGACGGTTCGCGTCCAGAACGGCATGTTCAGCGACGCATTCGTCGGCAATGGCGTGCATCTGTATCGGATCGCGGGAGAGTGATCTCAGGTTGCCACTCCGCTGACGTCCACGAAAGGGCAAAGACCGAGGCAAAGACACCCCGTACGATGGGCCTCCGAGCCCGTCGCTGATTTCGACGGCTTCGGAGAGCCGTCGTACGGGACTCGTGGAATACTGCGACCTAGGGTTGGACGATTTCAAACGGCAAGGCCGGCAGCCGGAAAGGCCGGATATTGACAAGGTGGGGATTCCGGGCATACCCTAACAGACACGCTGCGCACTGTCCGAGTCGTAGCGGGCGGAGTGGTTTCCCATCTTTGACCTGCAAGTGAATGAACGCTAGGACTAAATCCCGTGGCATTTCAGGGAAAAGAGCCATTCTTCGCCTTCTTGCAAAGCACTGCGGCCGGAGCAGTTGTCGAGGAATCTGCTCCGGCTGAAAACTACATACTGGATGAGCGTGTCCCGAATTCTCGCGAGGATGACTTTCTCGGATTCAACGGCTTTGCGACCGTGGCCCACGACCGGAATTCGTGGTTCAAGCAGCACGTCGATTATGCGAAGGACCGCGTCGCCTTGCCTCCCATCAGCGGCACGTTCACAGCCATCAATCAACCAAACTGGCTCGCGCTCAGTCCCGATTGGGATGTCGTTCGCATCGAGACGATTTACGGTCTGGCTGACCGTGCAAAGCGGAGAGGCTCGGACGTGGACGAAGCCGAGGCTGGCGAACTGATCCGCGAGATGCTCCGTACAAAGGCGGCGGGCACCGCCTTCGATCCGTTCAGGGAAGCTCGCTTGGAAAAGTGGATCCGCCACGTCAACGCAGGCAGCGACCACCGCCCTGCCTTCGTCGCTCCGTACGCCGAGGTGCAGGACATTCTGAAGCAAGCTGATTGGGCAAACCGTCTCCGAGACGCCCTTGGCCTCGGTCACATCCGTCTGTGGGCGGGGAATCCGATGTCGGTCGTGCTGATGCAATACAACCTCGTCCGTGTCCACAATGCACACATCGGCAAGCCCGCTTGGGCGGCGTCGCCAACGGTGCTGGACGATGTGCCCGGCCAGATGCCGAATCCCTGCTTCTTCCCCGCGCCGAAGGCTGCATCCGAAGACGGCTGCGGCTATACCGTCGACCTCGCCACGACGGGAGCCTTCTTCTGGAAGGAATTCCTGCACGGTCACATCGTTTACACCGTCGACGATATCCGCCGCATCGGCGAAGTCACCACCGACGTGCTGCCCAGTCGAATCGCCGACGCCCGCAAGGATCATCGCGACTTGCTCGCATCCGACCTAAGACACCTTTCGGACCTGACTACCAAGCCATGAACGAATCCGTCCAGAAATGGCTCGACGAATTGACTGCCGCTCCGTCCACGGCGATTCACAAGCTCGTGCTCGGATATGCGGGAGTTTCGGCGTGGTCGCGATCCAGCTTGCGCAAGGCGTTTGTCGAAGTCTTCCAGACCCACGCGGACGCACTGGACGCTGCCGTCGCCGGATGGCTTCAGGAGCGTCTGATGAAACTCCCGCCGGAGAAGACGCCTACACTGGTTTGGGGCTCACACCTTCAGGATTTGTTTAGCGCCCTTGCCGGACTGCCCTTGCCTCTGGTCGCTAGGTTGCTGCGTGACCGACTGCGGGACTTTCGCTCATGGTTGCGCCCGTTGCGTTCGGATGAAAGCCTCGACCCTGAAGCCGCTTATCTCGCCGCACTCGCCTGGGCCGACACCAATCAGCATCTGGAAGGTCTCTGGCAGGGTCTGGCGCTGCGCCGCGACCACGAACCAGCGTACTACATCGACATCGGTTTGCTCGGCCTCCGCAAAACAAGGAATGAGCGCGGGCAGTTGCCGTCCAAGGCTCCGTTCCTCCTGCTCGCCACTCTGATTGACCTCGCCGACACCGGCATTTCGCAAAAGGATTGGCTCCTCACCACCCGCTCGCTCCTCGGCGGCTACCATTACAGCTTGGACACGTGGGTGCGCGAGTTCGAACCGGTTCTGGAGTCACGGGAGGATGCTGAGCGAGGGCCGGAGTGGCTGAAGAAAGTGCTGCCGCAACTGCGAGCCAAGCAGCAAGGTCAGCCCAAGCAGCAGGCCGCATCGTCGTTCAACCGATCGCCGACCACGTTCACTCGAGATGACTGTGATTGGATGGTGAACGAGGTAAGGCAGGTTGGACCAGCCGTATTGGGCGACCGTGTCGAGCATTTCCTCGAACTCCACCGGACATTCGCTAATCAAAGCCGCAATCCACACTTCCTCGTCCGCACCTTCAATCGTCTCGCCGAAGCCGCACGCACTCACGATCCCGACTGGGCGATCGTCCGCGCGGAAGAGGCGTTGGAGTGGGACAGAAACCACGAGTACTGCTGGACCGAGCTTGCTCGCTGTCTATGGGCGCGAGGCCTTCGGGCACAAGCCGAGGGCGATGTCGCCACAGCCGAGCACGACTGCCGTGAAGCGATGGACACGCTCTGGACCGCACGACACCGCTTTTGGTGGAACGCCTACGTAAGGACTGAACTCGGCAGGCTTCATCGCGACGCCGGTGAATTTGAAACTGCCGAAGCAATTTACCGCGAAGCCGTGGCAGAGTTTCCGCAGAATGCCGCCTGTCTTTGCGGTCTAGCGGACGTGTTGGCTAGATCAGGCCGGGTTAGCGAAGCAGAGAATTTGTATCGGCAGATTGGGCCGCGGTTCCTGGACAACCCATATTGGCGAACCGGCCTAGCGGAGATTCTTTTCCGCAGGAGCGCTGTAAATCGCGACGAAGCCGAGCGGGATGAATCTCGCACACTCCTAGAGGAAGCCGCTGACTTGCGGAACCACTACGCGCGAGGCCGATTGAATGGGTTCGACCAGCGCTGGCAGCGGCTTGCCAACCAACTGCAAGCCCGCGTTGCCGAGGAACAAGAGACCGACGAATCTATCTCGCTGCCACCGCCCACGCCTGGTCAGATGCGTCCTGCGCAGCGTCTCGGACGCGCCCTGTTGCTTCAGTGGCAGGCGCGACGCTCGGAATCTGCAGGGGAACGCGAGCGTCTCTTCTCCGAAGCCGCCGCTTTACTGGACTTGCCGGACGAGTTGACGGGCGAATGCCACACCGCCTTCGTGGAAGCCCGCGGCTTCCTGTTACTTTCCCGCGACCAAGCGACCGATGCTCGTGCCTACTTCGACCAGCAACTTGCGGCCGTTGCACCCCGCCGACCGCTCGGATTGCGGCTTGGTCTTGCCGAAGCCCGTGCCCGGCTCGGCGATACGCTCAGCGACACGGAAGAAGCCGAACTCGCCTCCTTCGGCCCCGCAGGCAGCATCCTTCCGCTCGTCCTGAGAGTCGTTCGACTTCTCGAATCCAACGCTTCCGACGACGATCTCCGCGACTTGCTGCTCCAGCTCTACCCCCGCGTGCGCGAACTCGCCGGAATGTCCGCATCTGAGTTGGGCGAGGAGGAGGATCCGGTCGAGGCTACAGCGCGCTCGCATCAGCCGGAAACGCCAGACACCATGGTGGCTCACCTCCTGCTCGCGAATATCTTCCGGCCCGCTGCCGTAAATACGCCTAACGACCTCGCAGCCGCTGACGCCATCCGCCGCATCCGTGCTTCCCTCAAGTCACACCGGGACGACATCCTATCCGTCGCGGAGAAACTGGCTTTGGCGGCCTAGGGCTTGACGATTTCAAACGGCAGGGCCGGCAGCGGGCCGATCAGGTTGCGGACCTCGCGAGTCTTTCCGTCCTTTTCGGTGGCCGTGGTTTGCAGGAAGGCATTGGCCATTAGGTTGCCTTTCAACTTCGGCTTCGCCTTGGCGGCGTCGCCTCGCAGGACGAGGGTCAGCCCCCGCTCGGTCCACGAGACACGGTCAACCGCGATCCCCTCCGGCGGATCGTTGAGTTCGACCTGGATCTGACCGTTGCGATTCCAGGACATGCGGACTTGCACTTCCACGGTCCCGCCGACGGGAATCCTCACCGGTTGCTCGCTCAGGATTTCCATCGGCGTCTGGAACGTGCGGCGTGCCGTAGGCGGCGGGGCCGGCTTGTTCTCCTTAGCCGCGCGGGCTGCCTCCTCCCGAAAGCGGACCCGGTCTTCAGGCACGAGGATCAGTTCGTTGGCCGGAACCACGTGCTTGTAGAAGAATGCCTGGGTCCTCTCGTCGGCCGGGACGGCCTGCTGCACGACCTCTTTCCCGTCGATCAACGCCCGGCCTTCCAGGCACAGGCGGATCGGGTCCGCCGACAACAGCTGCGCAACAGCCAGCGTCAGGCGTATCTGGTCCTGCCCTTCCGGCACCACGCCGCCGCTCAACGCAACTCCGAAGGGGTCGTCCTGGAAACGCAGTGCGATGTCGCCGTTGAACCCGTCCTTGCGCAGGGCGTACACGGCGATCGGGTTGAGCCGCCAGGTGATCGCGTTGATGCACGAGGGCGCCACCCGCAACTCGAAAGCGGGCCGCGGCCCGCTCAGCCGCAGGCGATACGCATACTCCGGGCCGCCGTGGCGTTGAGCATCGCCCAGACGCACATTATAGATGCCGGCTTTCGGCAGGGTGACGCGGATCAGGGAATCGGCGTGGTGCGTTCTCAGGTCGTCGAACTTGTCTTCATGGTCGTCGTTGAACGCCAAGCGTCCACCGGCGGCGTCGAACAGCTCCAAGATACTGTCCAACGGCGATTCAAGCCGGCGGGCGCTAACCTCAGCCACGATCTCCTGGCCGGCGCGGCCCTCGAAACGGAACACGTCCCAGTCGTCGGGCCGGTCAATCCGCCCGTTGACGATCACGGGAAGCGTGACCGCCTGGGCGGTTGGCGCCGAATCATTAGGCTCCTTTTCGAGGCATTCCGGCAGGGTATCCACGGACAGCGGCAGCGTGTTGGAGACCAGCTCTCCCTTGCGCACCGAAAGAGGGTGAATCCCCGGCGTCATGTCCTTGGCGTCGATCGTCAGCGAATCGGCCGGCAGGTTCCACCCGGAGAGCTTGACGGTGGTGGCGGCCCCGGCCGGGCCTCCCAGCGGGAATATGCCCGTAATGAAGGGCAGCTCACCCAGGGTAATGCGATAGACGAAATCCGGACGGCCGCGGTAGATCGCGTCTTTGATTTCGACCACGTACTGCCCGTCCTCCGGAACCTTGAAGAACAACACGGGATCGGGATGGAAGCGGTAGTCATCGTCGTAAGCCAGCTCTTTTCCTCGGGCGTCATACAGCGCCAAGGTGGCTTGGAACCAGCCCGGAACCGCGTCGGCCAGGTACGGAATGAGTTCCCGCGCCGCTGCGGCGATAACCAATTGCTGCCCCTTGCGGGCCTCGAAACGGAAGCGGTCTGCAGCGCCGGGGGTGAACCGCTCGGACGAGTAGTGAACCATGTACGGCTCGCGGGGAATGATTTGCCCGTTGACCACGGCCGGCAGCGTGATGGGTGTCTCGGTCCTGGGCGGCTGGCGAATCAGGCCCTCGAGGAAGTCCTGCGGTTCGAAGGTGGGTTCCGATTCCTGCTCGCGAAATTCGGGCAGTCGGCCGACGTAAAACGCCAAGGGATTGGACACCCCGCGCGGCGTTTCCACCCGCAGTTCGCGCAGTCCGGGCTCGGCATTGGCAGCCAAGGTGATCTCCATCGTGACGCTGTCGGCCAGGGCCGGTTGAGCCTCTCTTCTCATGAACTCGGAGCGAGCCCGGGAGAGCTTTTTCTGGACCTCGAACATCTCCTTCAAGGTCTCGACATCCTTGGAGCCCTGCTTCCGTAGTTGCTCGATTTTGTCCTGCAGCACCTGTGTTTCCTGCGACGTCAAGTGCCTGATGTCTTTTCTCACGGTGGCCTGGATGCCGCCCCCGGAGAAGTGCGTCTGCAGAACGTCGATCTGATAGTCTCCCTTCCAGGAGCCCAGAAACTGCCCGCCGACCGTGACCAGGAACGTCGTGCCCTGTCGGCCGCCGGCCGGAAAGACGTAGCCGATTCGCGGACGCTCCTGAGCGGTGGCAACGGATATGGAGGCCAGAACGCTGATTAGCCCGCAGGCCGTCAAACGCCGGGATGCGATCATACAATGCTCCAAGTGCTGAGAGTTCAGCCCGGCTGCGCCGGACTCTCGCCCCCCCTAATCTTTCGCCCTACTCTTTCACCCTAATCTCATGACGGAAGCGCGACACCAGCGCCGACAGCATGTGCTGAGGCACAGAAGATTAAGGTGAAAGATTAGGGTGATCTAAGCCCTTCCTTTTCCTACATGATCTCCTTCAACCGTCCCGCCATCGGGACGTCGTCCGCGGCGGTCGGTGTCACGGTCAGTGGCAGCCCCAGCGGATTGGGCAACTGCCCCTCGGGGTCGAACCCCATCAATTCATAAATGCTGCCGAGGAGGTCGCACGGGTAGACCGGGCGGTCCTGGACCTCTTCCCCTTTGGCATCCGAGGAACCGACGACGCGTCCTCCCTTGAATCCGCCCCCGGCGACGAGTGCGGAGAAAACCTTGCCGTAATGGTTGCGGCCGCCGTTCCAGGGCGCTCCCCAGTCGATCTTGGGCGTGCGGCCGAACTCGCCGCAGCACCAGACGATCGTGCTGTCCAACAGGCCGTGCTCCGACAGGTCGGCCAGGAGCGTCGCCAGCCCCCGGTCCAGGTCCGGCAGCAATTGACGCATCGCCCGGAAGTTGTCCGTGTGCGAATCCCAGCCGCCGAAGTTGATGGTGATGTAGGGCACGCCGCGCTGGACCAGACGCCGCGCCGCCAGGCAGCTCTGGCCAAACCGCGTGCGGGAGACCCAGGTGCCCCAGTTCACGTCGTATCGCTTGCGGACCTCGTCGGTCTCCTGGGAGAGATCGAACGCCTTGGCACCGTCCCCCAGGATCATGTCGTAGGCTTGGTCCTCCGCTTGATAGAAGACCGTGAGTGCCGGATCGTCTTTGAGGGCGCTCCCCAGGGTGTTGAGCTTGCGGAGCAACTCGCGCCGCTTGGCTTGCTGCTGGTCGTTGAGGCCCGGGGAAACGACGCCGTCGACCATGAACTTCTGCTGCGCCGGGTCGCCGCCGGTGGCGAACGGCATGTGGCGCGCTCCCAGAAAGCCGGATTCAGAGAACCGCCCCTGCGACTGGGTGAGCACGATGTAGGGCGGAATCAGCCCCTTGTATCCGGCCTCGTAGCCCTTGAACAGCGAGACCACGGCCCCAGCGCAAGGGAAGACCAGCCGATCGCCGGGTCGTCGGCCGGTCTGCGTCAGATAGGCCGCCGTCTCGTGGCCGTTGTCGCCGTGGGTCATGCTGCGGATGAGCGAGAACTTGTCCGCCTGCTTGGCCAGCAACGGGAGCAGCTCGCCGATGCGGATGCCATCCACGTTGGTGGCAAGGGGGTTGTTCAACGGCCCGCAGTAGTCGTTGCCCGCGGCCGGCTTGGGATCAAAGGAGTCCAGGTGCGGCGGCCCGCCGGACAGCCAAATCTGAATCACCGACTTGGCCTTGGCCGGCTTGGCATCGGCTGCCCGTCCGGTCTGGCCGGCCAAGAGCGCTGCGCCCGCGCTGCACAAGCCATACCGCAAGACCTCCCGACGCGACAGCCGCGGATCGGGCGTGTTCGACAACATGGATCCTCCCTCCGGTGATTCAGGTTCGATGCTTATGCGATCAACTCCTCGCCCTTGTGGCGTAAGCTTCCAGCTTGCGATGGCACTAGCTGCCGCAAGCTGGAAGCTTACACCACCCTGGGAATCGCGTCGCCCGGCTTGAGCCCTAGCTCCTTACGGATGCGCGCTGACGACCATCGGTACTCCTCCGCCGTAGCTGCGATGCCTGCCTTGACAGGGTTGTTTTCAATGTAGTAGAGAATCCGCAACATTTCCGCTTCATCTCGCGCCCAGTGGTCAAAGGTCTGGTGCTGCCAGTACACGCCCGTTTCGCCTCGGACACGATTACACATCGTCGCAGTGTAACTTTGGATACTATGCGAAATGACCTCGCGAGGCGTGCGTTGCTTTGAAGCCTCCGCACTCGCTCGGGTCACCGCGTCGACGGACCACGCTTCATCCGGCAGGAACAGCCAATGGTGATGGCTAGGCATGACGACAAACGCCAGCAGTCGATAACGCTCGTTGGCGAAGTGCAAAAAGGCGTTTTGAACGATGGCAGCTTGCCGCTCGTCCTTCAGGTGACACACCGGCGACTCGCCGTCCAGCAGTTGATCGACGAAGCCGAACAACAACGCATGTTTGTGGTGTTCCCACTCGGGCTCTGTCATCTTCTGGGGGCGTGGACGAGCTTCGAGCTCTTCGCGATACCTGTTGATGCGCGACAACCCCGAGGCCGGTAAGCTGCCCTCCAGGCAGCCCGTGATGAAGATAGGGTGCCCCTCGACATCCTGGTGTGGTAAGCGGCGTCTTCGGAAGATCATGTCAGTCATGGTTAGTGGGGCAAGCGTCCCAGCTTGCCAGTTCGCGTGGGGTAAGCTTCTAGCTTGCCGATGAGACGTTTTCTGCTAATGATCCATGTTCCTTGTAACACCCGCAACGCAAGCTGGAAGCTTACGCCACTTTCCTCAATGTCGGTAGCAAAACTCCGGACTGTTGATAAGAGCCCAAAAAAGGTCTCGCGGCCCCCCGTCGGCCCAGGTGTCTCGAACGTGCGTCTTCGCAATTTCCAGCTCCTCGTCCGACGGCATCCGCGAGAGAATCGTGAGGTAGATTTCCACGATGTTCTCCGGCCTTTTGGGGTCGGACCCCAGCAGGGCTCGCAGCTTCCGGCTGCTCTCCATCTTTCGCCGGACATGGCTGGAATTCAACAGGTGCAGCCGCTGCGCTGCGGTGGGGCGCTGGTTGCGGTCCGACTCCAAACCGGTGTCGCGCGACGACCGCCCGAACTTCTCCAGGAACGGACTGGTGATGCTGGCGTCGGCCAGGGCCACGGCGCGCTGGTTCTCGGGCATGAACGTGTACGGCTCCGGAATGATGCTGGCATACTGCTCGGTCGTACCGGTGATCTGGCACACGGCGTCGATCAGCACCTCGGCCTCCAAGGGGCGGAGCGGATACTGCGCGAAATTCGCCTCCCCCCTGGGATCGTCGCTCCTGCGGACGCACGACAACTGATATGTCGTCGAGTTGAGGATCCGTCGGTAAAGATGCTTCAGGTCGTAGCGAGCCGCGATCAGGTCCTGTTCGAGGAAGGCCAACAGTTCGGGATTGGCGGGCGGATTATTGCCCCGGCCGATAGGATTGCCTGTAGGACGGGTCTCCGAACCCGTCCCCGCCGGCTTCGGAGAGCCGTCGTACGTGATTAGCTTTTCCGCCGGGGCATTATTCGGACGGATATCGTCCGCGGGGTGGATCATCCCCCGGCCTAACAGCCAGAACCAGACGCGGTTGACGACGTTCCGGGCGAACCAAGGATTCTTCGGGCTGATCAACCAATCGGCAAACGCCCTGCTCGGATCCTCGCCCGGCGCGAGTCGGACGGGGGCCGAGTCGGGAAAGGCGGCCGCCCGGAGCGATTCCAGGCCCGGCTGGCTGTGGGCCTTATCGAGATCGAACAGGACGATCTCTTCCTTCCATTCGACGGTGGGCTTATACGCAATCTGCGAGAAGAAGGCCGCCATACCCGACCAGCGCTGTGGGGGCCAGCTCTCCGGCCGCACGCCCATGAAGCAGAGCGCCACGGCCTGGGCGATGGCCTGCGGCTCGCGGCTCTGCACGGCGCGGTAGAAGTTCACTTGCGGGTCGCGGAAGTTGCTGCCGCTGCCCGTGAGCAGCTCGCGGACGAACCGGTCGTACGGCAGGTTCTCCTTGACGCCCGTGCGAATCCAGCGGTGATAGGCCTGCACCGCGTTGGGCCAGAGTTTGATGGGGAACTCGGACTTGACCCGCAGCAGGTCGCACCACTTCATGGCCCAGTAGTCGGCGAACTCGTCGCGATCCAGGAGACGATCGATCAGTTTGCGGCGTTTGTCGCGATCCGCATCCTGCAAGAACTGTCGGGACTCGTCGGCTGTCGGGAGCGTGCCGATCACGTCCAGGTAGGCCCGGCGCACAAAGACGCCGTCGGAGCACACCCGAGCGGGAGTGATTCCCAGTTGTTTCAGCCTGCCGAGGACGAGTTCGTCAATCCGGCCTTGGGCAAGCGGCTCGGCGTCGCCTTCGAAGACGCTACTCGGTGATCCGGCTTCGGCCCGTTCGGGATCAGCCGTGGCCGCCACCAGGACAAGGACGATTATCAGGTGCATGGTACTGTTCCGGCTATGCCAAGCGCGTGGTGCAGGACTCTTAGAGCCTATCCCAGAACCGACTTCAGCCTGTACGACGGCCCTCCGAGGCCGTCGGGAACCCTCGCATTCCCGGTCTCGACGGCCTCGGAGGGCCATCGTACGGGCATTTTGGGGCGGGTCATGGAACACTGGCGAGTCTGGACAATAGGGCCTCTCTGTCGTGATCCGAATTGTCGTCAATATAGCCAACTCGCCCGTGGTGCAATACCACGGGCGTCAACCTTACGCATCCGCATATCCAACCGCTGGTTGGGCGGGACCGCTGCTGGAGGCGGCGAAGAACTAGTCCGTGAACGAAATCTTGCGATCAATCACGCGCGAGCAACCGTCGGACGAGATGGACGAAGCGGCCCGCGTGACGCTCGGTCGCCGTCGGGCCAGCGCCGCCCTCACGCTGTTGCGACTTGGAGAACGCGACCAGACGTTCGACGCGTTGCGCGTGAAGGATGACCCCGAATCGTTGACGCAGTTCGTGCACCGCTCGTGTCCATGGTCCGTGCCGCCACAGATTCTGCTCGACTGCGTCACTCGGGCGGACGCCCGTCGCCAGGACCTTCTGGGTGACGAACGCCCCTGATCGCGTTCGGCTCGAACCGGGTGAAGCGAGGCGGGAGCTGGAACAACTCCGCCAGGAACTGCCGTGCGGCGAACCGGAACAGGAACAACCCGTCGAACCCGAACAACAACCCGGGCTTCCGCGTGGCCTTGAGCTCCGCAGGACAGTCGAAGTTCCCTGACCAGACGGAACCGACCGCTTGCCAGTCCCGCGGGACGTCCAAGTTCCGTTGGGCGAACACGGGCACTCGGAATCGCCCGAAGTCAGGACCGTGAGCCGGAGCGAGTTGGGGGCGGAAAGCGTCCGAGCGCTGCAAGGGTGCGTCGAATTGCGATAATTGCCGGCCGATTCATCCCCACAGCGACGATCGTCGCCCGGCCGGGGTCTGCCCCGCCAACCGCCAGCCACTTGCCCAGACGAAATGATCTGCCCAGCGATCGCGCCGGGGATGGGAGAGCGGAACGAGATGCTTCGTCAAGGGATCAGGTGCTTCGGTCCGCGCGGCTTTCCGCAGCGAGCAGGTGACACAAGCCAGCGCAAGGTTGTCGGCGGTGGTGGCTCCTTGGGCGATGGCCGGTTGGATGTGGTCCACGTGAAATGTCGCTTCCTGGGAGGTCTGCGGCAGACAACAGTATTCGCAGACGTTCCCGGCGCGTTTGCGCACCAGCTTTGTCAGACTCGTCGCAATGTGCTGGCTCATGAGGCTCGGCGCTTTGCCGCCAATTCCGCGCGCAATCGCATCAGGGGTAACATGTCGACTAGTTCGGTCAGCGCCGCTGCCTCGCGCCGCTCGCGCGGGACGAGCTGGCCCTCACGGTCCTGCCGATCGAGCAACTCCTGCAGCCTCTGATGCAACGGCCGAGGCAGTCGGAACTGCTGCCAATCTTTCGGTAAATCTAACTCTAACAACACGGAGCGGGACATGATCGGTTTCCTGGTTGATCGCGTTTCGCTGGCGGCGGCCTCGAATCCGCCAACATGCTTCACAACGCTCCATTATTCCGCGTCGCACGTGACCAAACAAGCATGCTGAGCGATTGGGACCTTGGCCGCCGCATCTGCCGCTTTCGTTGCCGCTTCCCCCTTCGCCTCCGCCTTCGCCCAAGCCAAATCAGCCGCCTTGGCGCAGGCATCCGCCTTGGCGAAAGCCAGGTCTGCCGCCTTCACACAAACCGCCGCATGTTTCGCCGCCTTCGCCCAAGCCTCCTCTGCCTTCGCCCAAGCCTCTTCCTTCGCCGCCGCCTTCGTCCAAGCCTCCTTCGCCGCCTTCGCGCCGGCCTTCGCGATCCTCGCCCCCGCCTGCGCCGCTTTGGCCGTCGTCGCCCCTGCCTCCGCCTGCTTCGCGGTCTTCGCCCCCGCCCCCGCCGTCTTGGCCTCATCAGCCTCCTCGACCGCCTTTGCCCAGGCCTCCTCTGCGTTTGCCCAGGCCTTCACCTTCACCGCAGCCGTCTTCGCCGCCTTCGCGACCGCTTTCGCCGCCTTCTCCGCGGCCTTCGCCGTCTCCGCCCAAGCTGCGGCCGCATCCTTCGCCTTGGCTTGATCTGGCGCCGATTCTTCGCGCTTTGCCGCCTCGTCTGTGGTCATGTTATGCTCCTTTCTGCTGCCCGGAATTCTCCGGGATGATCACCCGGGCCGGTCGCCTGGATTTGAACGCCAGATCCCGCGTCACCGTACCCATTCGATTGCAGCACGGCGAGATCCGGCCGCTAACCGCCGGCAGGTATTCTCGTCGTGCATAACGCTCTGATTGTGCGGCGGCGAATTGGTGGGCGAGGCGAGCGTCGGCGTGGCAGATTTTCTCGTCGTGCACAACGCTCTGATTTCGGCTTGCACGGCAGGCGCCGCCAAGACCCCGCTCCGCAAAGGGGTCCTTCGCCGTCATTACCACAGTCACTTTCTTTTGCAGTGCTTCCGCTATGCGATGGAGCATTGACAATGAATGACCTTCGTAGTCGGAATCCTCGAGGCGGCTGATGACAGATTGTGTTGTCCCAACAAGTTCGGCAAGTCGCCCTTGGGTCAACCTCGCCTCGGTCCTCATGGTATAGATTAGCCGGGCGATCTCTGCATTCGCTCGCTCGGATTCAACAGCAGCCTTTCTCTCGGGATCGCCCTTCACATACCTGCCACGAAGGATTTCCACTGCGTCGCTGGTCGTCTTAGCCATCGGTTCTCTCCTTGTACGTGTGCCTCTCAGGGTCTTGTCGGAATTGCATGTTGCGCGAAATGGCCAAGTCGATCTCGCGATCCGGCACAACATCCTCCTTGGTCAGTCCGTGCGAAACCACGGCAGCCTGGTCGTGAAAGAAGTAAAGCACTCGATAGTTGATGCTCCGATATCGCACCCGTAATTCATAAACTCCATCCCGCAGGTAATCTGCCTCCGGGCGACGAAGGTCGTGCCCGCATTCTTTGAGCCTTTCGATCTTTACCAGACACTTGTCCTGGACCTTGCGATCCTGCTTGTCGAGCCAATCGAGCAACGGAGCTGTTCCATCATCATCAGCGAAGAACACTACGTCTGTCTTGGGCATCATCGCCTCCCGTTTCCCATACGGCGCGTCATCAGGTTGTCGCTGCCAAGACTGCCGGGCCAACAGAGACAAATTGCGCTACTCGCCAATCAGGATCGTCGATTGCCAAAGCATCGTTACCTCGCGTTAGCCAATCACGCTTTGTCCATAGAATAGGTATCGCAGAATTGCGATACGAAGTCAACGCAATTTTGCGATATCGCCGTTTAGGATTGCGGCAGAAATTCATAACCTCATGTGGCAAATAGACTTACGCACTCTTTTGCCAAGCAATCGCGCGTGCTCGTTTAGCCCAGTTACTTCCGCGTGAGGGGTCAGTCCGTGATTCTGACTCGCGCTGAATGGGGTGCAGGCGGTCTTTCACCGGCCTCACCTACAAAAGGAAACGGACAAGGGAGCCGTGCGTTCCATGCGACGGTTCCTGATCGAGGCAGGAGTGACGCCATGATGGAATGCAACGGGTATGCCGGTAAAGTCTAATTCGACGACGAAGCGGGAGCTTTCCACGGCGGAGTTTCTTGAGTCATGTGTGCCGCCCACACTGCATCATGCCGCGACCTCGCTAGCCATCACGCTTTACTCATCCATCCGCCGCCAAAACCCGGTTTCCCAGCCCCTGACTCCGGCAACAAAAAGTTCAATAACCGTCTTGTCGCCCCGGCCAATTTCCCTCGCCTACCTGTTGGCAGTCACGCGACAGCATTCCTGGGGCAAACCATCGAACTGGACGAGGACCTTGCCTTCGCCAGCTTCGTTCTGGAGCGTCAGGCAGATATGGCCGGGCTGGATCTCCAACTCGGTTGCCTCCGCCGCGCACGGCGACCATAATGGGCCGCCCGTCCTACCAACCGCTGGACCTCAGTTTCCCTTACCCTTTCCCCAAGGATCGGGCCTTCGCGTTGCAAAAAACCGCTTTCATCCACCTGCCAGAGGAGCCGATCCATGAGAGCTATTGCCAGCCATTTCCATTTCCGAGCGATCCGTGCCGGCACGGTCGTGCTGGCGGTGCTGGCCACGTCAAACGCCTGCGCGGCGCAGATTTTCGTGGCCGGCAGTGACCCGCTGGCGTCCGACGAAAATCCGGGCACGGAGGCCAAGCCGCTCAAGACGATCCAGAAGGCGGCCTCGATTGCCGCGGCTGGCGACACGATTCTCATTCGCGCCGGGACGTATCGCGAGACGGTGACCCCCGCCCATTCCGGCACGAGCGGCGCGCCAATCACCTACCTGCCGTACAACAACGAGCTGGTCGTCATCGACGGCGCAGACACAATCACCAACTGGACGAAGACCAGCGGCTCGATCTATCAGGCGCCGATCAACTGGTCGGTCAATCACGGGGACGGAGACCAGGTTTTCGTCGACGGGCAAATGATGAATTACGCCCGCTACCCCAACAGCTCGCTGGACGTCTCAAACCCGACGCGAATCATCGCCGACACCGGCACGCACGTCCCGGCTTCTCCCGCCTTCTTGCAAGCGTGCAGCGGCACCTACACGTCGCCCGCCTTGAAAGGCTTTCTCGACAGCAAGCAGGACAGTACGTGGGTCGGGGCGACGATCCATTTTGAAGTGATGGGACAAGGTTACCTGGAGACCGGCACGGTAACCAGCACCTCACCAGGGTCCGTAACGTTCAACTATGTCTCGCAAGTAGGCGGTCCCGGCGATCCGGCGGCGGGCGATCCGTTCTATTTGACTGGCAAGCTGGCCGCGCTCGACACGGCCGGGGAGTGGTTCCGCGATGCAACCAGCAACACGCTCTATCTCTGGACGCCGACCGGCGATCGTCCGGCCAACCACGTGGTCGAGGCCAAGGCCCGTACCTACGGCTTTGACCTCAGCGGCCTGTCGTACATCACCCTCCAAGGAATCCGCTTCTTCTCCTGCTCGATCAACACCAGTTCCACCTCAACGCACGTCACAATCGACGGCATCCAGGCCCTCTACGTCTCCCACTTCGAGCAGGCGTCAGGCGTCCAGACGCTTTGGACGCCGCACATGGAAGACACCGGCCTTATCATCCGGGGCAGCAGCAACGTCCTGAAGAACAGCGAAATCGGTTTTTCGGCGGGCAACGGCGTGTTGCTGCAGGGCAACAATACGTCGCTGAGCACCGGAAACGTGGTCACGAACAACGTGATCCACGACGTGGATTACATGTGTCTGGACGAGGCCGGGATCAACACGGGCAACCCGCTCTACCCACCGGGCAACGGGAAGGGGCCGAGCTTGTACGACGCGATGTCCACCTATAACACGATCAGCTACAACACGATCTACAACAGCGGCCGCAGCCTGATTCTCATCCGCAACTTCGGCTCCGGCTTGATCGTCCACAACGACCTGTACAACGGCATGCTGCAAAGCCTCGATGGCGGCGCCATCTACACCTACAACCAGAACGGCAAAGCCTTCAACAGCAGTCACCCGGTCACCAGAATCGCCTACAACCGCATCCACAATACCCATGGCTCCTACGACAAACTCGACGTCGGCATCTACATCGACAACAACTCGCCCAATTACGTGTTGGATCACAACTTGATTTACGACGTGTGGCTTCCGGTCTATCTCAATGCGGACAGCCACGACAACATCGTCTGCAACAATACGCTCTACGCGACGGTGTTCGGTACTGCTTGCCTGCAAGCCTGCGGCGACGGGACCGGTACGGTACTGGCGAACAACATCTATGGGAACCGGACGTACATCCCGGGAACCAAGTACGCGTCCTCGCATAACCTTGACGCGAAGGACGACCCGCTGTTCGTCGACCCGGCCGCGCTAAATTTCGAATTGCAGTCCGGCTCGCGGGCGAAGGACGCTGGCAGAATGATTCCCCCTTACACCGACGGCTACGTCGGCTCGGCGCCGGATATCGGCGCGTTTGAATACGGGGCGACGCCGTGGACCGCCGGGGCCAGCGCCGCGACGAACCCCTTTGTCCGCGCCGTTCCCGCCACACCCACGCACCTGACGGCCACCGCCGCCGGGCCGGCCGTCACGCTCGCATGGCGGGGCAATGCCACCAGCCCAGCCAGTTACCTGATCGAAGGCAGCGCCGACGACCTCGGCTTCACCCCCATCGTGAGCTTGTCGGCAGGGACCACTTCCTATACCGACTCAGCCACCATCTACCGCTACTGCCGCATTTGCGCCGTCAACGGGCCATACCGATCCGGGTACTCCAACTTCGCCCGCAGCAATGAGTCGAGCGCCGCGACTGCCATTGCCGCCTGGACGCACAGCGCCGCAAGCAACCCCGCCGGCGCGAACTGGTGGGATTTCTGGTTAGACAGTCACAACTGGGTGAAGTACTCCGACGTCTATTTCGACTCGTCTCTCGACAAGGTCCACGTCACCTATGCGACAGACGCGGGAAGTAAGTACGCAGGCAATCGCATCGAGTTCCGTCTGGACCAGCCCACGGGTCCGATCATCGGTGACGTTGTCACCCAGAGTACCGGCGGCTGGAACAAGTTCGTCACGGCGAGCGGGACCGTCCGCGGCGTCGCGAGCGGCGTACACGACCTCTATGTCACCTGCAGCCCGGTGAACGCTCCCTGGCCGGCGGTCGCGATTCACTCGTTCGCGTTTTCGGACACCGCCGGCCTCGCCGCTCCGACCGAACTCGTGGCGACGAGGGTGTCCAACAGCGCGGTCAACTTGAGTTGGGCCGCCCATTCCAACAAGCAGGCAGGCTTCAAGATGGAACGGTCAACCGACGCCCAGACGTTCATGGAGATCGGGACGGTGGGCGCCAACGGCCGGATCTACCAGGACACCACGGGGTCGCCCAATACGAGCTACTACTACCGCGTACGGGCGTACAACCAGAGCTCCGGTAATTCGGCCTACTCCCACGTCGCCGCAAGCCAGTTGCAGGACTAGGTGGCGGAGAAAGCCCGCGGCCGATACGTGCGGGTGCGAGCCGTGAACCTGGGCATGCTGCCCAGCTGGGTCGCCAAACAGCCCACGCAGGCCTGGCTGTTCGTCGATCAGGTCCTGGTACGCTAGCAACGACCGCAATCGATATCCTCTGCCACCACTGCGATCTCACGGCGCGGGCCCTGAAGGATCCTGCGTCACGTCTTCCCGCCAACTTCTCGGAAGAGTAAAGTACGGTGTACGACCCAACGGCATCCTTGGCGACCACCGCGGCCGAGCAAGGTCGGTTTCTGACGGGGTCAGTGGTATTCAGACAGCGTGAGGAAACTCCCGATGTGGGACGAGCAGGCACGGCGACGTTTTGAACTGCTGCGTCAGCGTGAAAGCGCGGGCGTAATCGCAGATACCGAGCGTAGCGAGCTTGAGTCCTTCCTTGAGGAACTTCAGTCCGCCGAAGCGAACTACCTTACCCCGGCCACGGAGCGTCTGCGGGAGGAGCGGCGAGAGCTCGACACCCAGAACCGTGCCCTAGAGGCCCTGGCTCGCCGACGAGAGATGTTGGCCCGGCATCTTCGCGACGTGTTGGCCGAAGCCCAGGCCGAACGGCGGACCATTCAGGGTGAACTGGCCGCCTTGTTGGTGGGTGGTCCTGGTTCGCGGCGGGACACGTAGCCCATGCGCCAAGACCAGCGAGAGGCGTTGCGGTACCGATTCGGGTTCCGTTGCGGCTACTGTGGGGTTGCGGAGTGTGACGTGGGAGCGGAACTCACGGTGGACCACTTCCAGCCTCGCTCCCGGGGAGGCTTGGACGAACCGGACAACTGGGTTTACTGCTGCCATCCCTGTAACGAATTCAAAGGCGACTGCTGGCAGCCTGACTCGTCTGATCGCCGGGGCACACGCCTTGATCCCCGTTCGGCCAGTCCCGCAGACCGATGCAGGCCGCCCAGACACGCTCCAGACCTCGTCTTGATGCCCTTCGAGCGTGCGGAGCAGTTTCACGCCCGGCGGCAGCGGCGGCGCAGCGACTTGGCCGCTTGGCCCAACATTCCCCACGGCTGGTTTCTCGTTCGCCATAGCAGGACCATCCCCTCCATACGAGCACGGATCGCAAGCAAGTGCGTGCCTTGCCCGGAAACCCACTCGCTTGCGATTCGCGATTGTATTCTTGCAACCCCCACGCAGAAAGTGACGCCGTCCAACTATACCGCACGCGGTTGGCGTTGACACCTGCCCGACGGGCAGTCGATGGCATCTCTGCGTTTGTCGCGCCTCTGTGGTGTATCCGTCACCCGTCGCCCCGGCATTGTCGTTGCCTTCGCGGATCCGTGCACCACAGAGACGCAACAGACGCAGAGGAACGGAATGCGCGACTTCAAGACTTGCGATTCGGGTCACGTGGGACGGGTCCCCGAAGCTATCCTGGACGGCTTCGGAGAGCCGTCCTACGTGACTTTCTTTCCCGCCGGGACAATACCGGCCAAGTTGACGGCGAGTTACTCGAAGGTCCGCATGGTATACAATCGTCGCGGAGGCCGCAGGTCATGGCTTCACCGCAACACCGTAGCTCAATAGGAGAGCACCCGATGATTACCACATGTCTTAATGCGATCTTATTCTTGGCCGGGGCAACTCCGGCGGCGGACGCCGCAGTTCCAGCGGCGACCCACTCGCCGCAGAACAGCGATTCCCCAGGCGACCAGCCCAAGAGCCTTCCGGTGACGTTGATCATTGACGACCCTGCGCCGTGCATCAACGTGTACTGGTGGCACGTCGCTGAGCGGCAGAAGACTGATAAACCGACTTTGAAGTCAGGGGAACTGGTGGTGCGCGATGTGCCCGTCGACTTCGCCGCCGAATTGGCCGAGGTGCTGCGGCGGCGTGGCATCAAGGGGAAGTTCTCCGTCCTGCCTTATCCGGCTGGACTGGGCAGCATTGCGCAGGGGTTGCCGGGCTATTCCCAGACCGAAGTGGACCGCTGGCTGGCGATCGTGCGCCGCGAAATCGCGCCCCGCATGGATATCACGCCCGAAATCCTGACCCATGCCAAGGCACTCGACCTGGCCACGCATACGCTGCTGTCGGAAAACGAGCGCGAGTGGTCCACGCATCAGACGGCGGAGACGCTGACGCCCTACATCGCCGAAGCGTTGCGGATTCTGAAGGCAGTCGACCTTCCCGCCACCGGCGTCACCTCGCCGTGGGACTTCGGCAGCAAGGTCGAGCCGGAGTACCGGCGGGCCATCCTGAACGCCCAGCAACAGGTTAACGCGCGCCGGCAATCGTGGTATTTCTTGCACCAATCGGGAGAGCTTTCCCTGCAGTCGAAGGTGGTTCATCGTGACGCGGACGGCTGGCTGGTGAGCATCGTCTCGCAATGCCCCGATGTCTTCTGGCAGACTATGGAGACCAAGGAAACCAGCGACACCTACGTGCGTTCCATCGCCGACGAACTCCTGACGGAGGACGGCCAGCGCGGCCGAGCCGCCGAACTGTTCCGCGCCGGTACGCCCGTCGTGATGCTCGCCCACTGGCAGAGCCTGTTCTCCAACGGCCGCAAGACGGGGTTGCGCGTGCTCGACGAAGTCGGCCGGCGTGTGCAGACTGCGTGGGGCAACCGCGCCCGTTGGGTCACGTGTTTCGAACTGGCGGAGCAGATCGCTGCCGACAAGAAGAGCATCTCCGAGGAAGAGGCCAATTGTCATTAGGTTCAGCTGTTGCGTACGATCAAAATGCCGATCCGTCGGACAGTGGTGCGAGGGCGGCGGAATTTCTCTTATTGCGGGCAGGTTATGCGGCGGACCAGGCAAATCGCCGCGTGATTGCTGGTGTGGGGCAGTGCCGTTAAGCATTTTCACGCGGGCCAAAAACCGGCACGTAGCAACGCTCACGAAATAACTTCCTCATTCCAACAAGCCAGCCGTTGATCGCTGGCCGAAGGTTCCGGTTCTGCGAGTTGGATGCCACGGGCTCGCCCCGTGGAGGCTCACGTTTCTCGCTACACCAGGCGGCCCAAC
>JAPLNJ010001226.1 GCA_026692885.1 Planctomycetota bacterium
CAGGTCGCGGTTCATCTTGCTCAGATTGAAAAACTCCCCGGGCTTGAGTTCGAGTTTTTCCGTCAAATCCTGGGTTGGGAATTTCTCGTTGCCTACCAGCGCGACGTTGCGGACTACGTACCGCTGTCCCTCGTCAATGACAAAGGTGATCGACAGCCACTTGCCAGACTCGCCGAATTCCAATTCCCGGCCGATGCGCGCGTTAAAGTACCCCAGGCCGCGGTAGTAGGCGGTCAACCGCTCGATGTCTTCATCCAGCTTCTTGCGGTCGACCTTGCCGCCGATCAGGTACAAGAACCCCGGCTTGGACTTGACTTGGGTTTTCAGCCGCTGCCCGGAGGCGATCTGATTGCCCACGAAACGGACTTCGGAGATCCGTTCCAAAAAGCCTTCGTTGACCATGAACACCGCACCTTTGTCGAGCGGCTTGTCGCCTTCCAGAATCGTGACCTGAGCCTTGGTGTAGCCTTTGGACTGATAGTGCTCCTCCAGCTTCCGCCGGGCCTCTTCCACCGCGTAACGATTGAGCGGCTCGCCGACTTTCAACGCATCCTGTTTGGACAAGGCCTTGTCGCTGAGCGCTCGGTTCCCCAGGTATTTGACGTAACGAATGGTGGGGCGTTCGAACACCTGGAACGTGACTGCGACCCCTTTGGGTGTGTTCTGGGTGTAAGATTTCACGTCATAGAACCGGCTGGTTGACGCCAGTCGCCGCACGTCTGCCTGGACGAACTCTGGGTCGAACTCGCGGTCCTTACGGGTCTTGAGCAGCGCCTCGACCACATGCTGCTTGGTGGTCTCGTTACCGATGATCTTGACGTCGGACACCAGGACTCTCGGCCCGGCGCCGGGCAGTGCCCGCGTCAGGGGCACGTCGGCCGGAGCGGCTGTTCCCGGACGTGCAACTTCCGGCGTCGGCGGTCCCGGAGCTGCCAGGCTCTGTGGCGCCGGTAGTATCGGCGGCGTTAACTCGAAACCCTGCCGCGCCGGCGGCGTGGGAAACGTCGCCGGTAAGTAACTCGGCAGCGCGACGCCCGGCGACAGAGGCTCGGCCGATAGCGGTTCGGCCGGCAGGCGTCGTGGCATGTCGCCTGCCGCCGGTGCTGCCAAGGACGGCCCCGTTTGGGCCTGCGCCAAGGGCCTCTCGGCGACGGTCATGAAGATGAGCAGTGTCAGCCCAGCGCGAATTGCGGGCGCAGCGTCCGAGCGAATGCTAAGCATCGGTGATTCTGCCCTGTGTTGACGTGGGGAGCGAGATAAGTTCCAGGTCCATTTGAGGGTCGCAAAGAAATACAGAAAGTCGCCGCCGCCGACAAGGCGAATTCGTGCTCCCGGCACTCAGGATCAGCAAAATTTATCTTCGTTCGCGTCAGCGGGTCACCGCTAGCACCCAACAGGCGAGCGAGGGACATGGTTCCCCTCGCCCCTGAGTACGGGGGCGAGGGGAGAAAAACCGGGCCGCGGGTGCGGGCATTTCGACATTGTTGCTATCGCAGGTAACGGATAGAATCCTCTCCACTTCGGTACGCAGCCAAGCGGGCTGTGACGGCCGGGGCGTCCAGGAAATCGCAGGCAGGGAGGCAACTAGCCGTGAGAATGTCACTTCGACTCAGTGTTTGCGTCAGTATTCTCGTCACGGTCCTACCGTTCGCGACCGTCCGCGGCCAGTCGCCCGAAGCGGCGACCGTGGACGCCGCGATTACGGTCATGGACGAGATCATGGCAGTCCCGAACAAGAAGATCCCCCACTCCCTGCTGGCGGACGCCCAAGGGCTGGCCATTATCCCGAACATGGTCAAGGGCGGTTTCATCGTCGGAATTCGGCACGGCCGTGGTCTGGTCGTAGTCCGAGACGAACAGGGAACCTGGAAGCCGCCGGTGTTCGTCAGCTTGACGGGCGGCAGCGTCGGCTGGCAGGCCGGCCTGCAGGCCACGGACGTGATCCTGGTCTTCAAGACGCGTAAGAGTATCGACGGATTGATGCGCGGCAAGTTCACGATCGGTGCGGATGCCGCGGTGGCGGCCGGTCCCGTTGGCCGTCAAGCTGCTGCGGCGACGGATGCCAGCCTGGGTGCGGAGATCCTTTCGTACTCTCGCAGTCGCGGCCTGTTTGCCGGTGTGTCGCTGGATGGCTCCGCGCTGCAAATCGATCAGGCTGCGAATCAGGCCTATTATCAAGGCACGGGCTACAGCCCGAACGTTTCGCAACCCGGCCAGCCCGCCCAATTACCGCCGTCGACCGTTAAGCTGCTTGAATCAATCGTCCGCTATACCTCGACGCCGGACGCCGTTCCGGCGAACGTTGCGGCTACGTCAGCCGCTTCGCCCACCACACCTGTGACGGCCATGCCGCTGCTGGCGAATGCCGGCGGGCAGGCTGATGCAGCCATCCGCCAGCAGTTGGGTGTGGCTTCGCAAAAACTGCAGGGTCTGTTGGACGAGAACTGGAAGCAGTATCTCGCCCTGCCAAACGGAACCGCTCCGGGCGGGCCACCGCCAACACTTGAGGCGTTGACGGAATCGCTGACGCGATTCGACTCGATCACCAAAGATCCGCGGTATGTAGCGCTGACTCAACGGCCCGAGTTTCAGGCCGTCCAGAACTTGCTGCGGCAATACCTGAACAGCCGCAAAACGGTCAGCAGCGCCGGCTTGAGCTTCCCCACGCTGCCAATTCCGCCGGGCCTTCAACCCGCCAATAGCCCGCGCTACTAGCCCCAGACGCGGATCGCGATCGTAGAGTGCATCGAGCCAGCGATTTTGCTTGCTACAACGGCGCTCGGCAAGCGTTGGCCAAGGTTGCACGCAGGGCATCGTCATGTGCTGCTGGCGACAATGCACCAAGGGGGGGGCGAATTTGGTACATCGGCGCAGCGCTTGATGTACCCTACCTGAACCACACGCGGATCGTGATCGCCAAGAGCACCAAGGCAGTAGCCACCAGATCCTGGCGGCTGACCCGGTCGCTGTGACCGTGGAACCGCAAGAAGTTCAACAACGCTCCGGTCGGACAGCCGTAACGGCAGTAGGCCATGGGTACAAACCACGCCGCGAGCAGACCGACCGCCGCCACGGTCAGGCTTGCCCTGCCGGCGATGCGGAACAGGTAGGCATCGAACGGCTCAAGGGCCGCTAAGTTAAACGGCCAGTGCAACAGCGCCACCAGCAGCACCCCCAGCAAGAGCCAGGCGGGCAGCGTCTGCAGGGCATGACCCAGCCACCGCGGCACGTGCAGCTGCCAAGCCCGTGAGCGCGGGAGGGTCAGACGGTGCAACAACTGCTGAGCCGCGCCGTGGGGACAGAGCTGGTGACAATAGACCTGTTTCCGTGTCAGCAGCGGTATCAGGAACGTGACGACGACTAACAGGCACAGCCCGGGAGCAAACCGCCACGCGGATCCGCTTTGGGCCCAACCCACCAGTAGCGTCTGCGAGATCATGTCGCCGTGCAGCACGCCTAAGTATCCGATCAGCAGCAGTTGGAAGCCGATCCGCACCCGCCGCCTGCCGCGCAGATTGGTAAAGGCCAATAGTAAACCGCCCGCGATCAACAGCGCCGTGCCGACATCACGCGTGGCGACAATCACCTGCGGTCTCGGCGCGAGTGGGGCGACCGTCCGCAGCCGGCCCGCCGTGGCCACCAACCCGCGAGCCATCGCCAGACTGGTCATCGTCGCGCCTGAAACGCCCTCCACACCCGCCTCCTGGAGATCCAATTCCGCCAGTTCGTCGAGACGCTTACCATGGAACGACTGCAGGAAGTGCGGTTCGTCCCTGACCCAGCCGACATACATTTCCGTTTCGTAGCTCTGGCGAACCGCGATGCCCGCGACGCGGTCCTGCGGGTCCAACGCGAGCAGCGTGTCGGTCGGCCCCTGAAAACCGATCAGGTTGTCGCTGATCGGCGAAGTGCGGGCGAGCGAACCGAGCCGCTGCCCGGCCGCGTCTTGGACTTCCGACACCGCCGTCAGGTCGGCGCGCGCGGTCAGGCGCACGGCCTGCGGGAAAAAACGTTTCGCGTCGTCCAGGTTGAGCGGAGCGGGAAAACGATACGAGTGCGGCGCGCCGCCCAGTCGTCGGACGACGCCTTCCGCAATCGCCAGGCTGGTCAGCGTGGCCCCGGAAACGCCGTCGAGATCTCGTTTGTGCTGGGCCTCTTCCCAGGTCAGCCCGTTGAACGATTTCAGAAACTGTGGGTCGTTCAGCACGACCTGGGCGTGTTCCGGAGTATCGCCGCAGTCGAGCACCTCCAGGCCCAGAATCCGCCCCTGCTCGTCCAACGCGATCAACGTGTTGGTCGGTCCGGAATAGCCGATGACCTGATCCGAGGCAGGCGCGGTCTGGACGACGAAGCCGAGCGGGTTTCCTTGGGCATCGACCACCGTCCGGCCGCCATGTTCCGGGCGCCAGTCGGCAAACTGGACGGCCTCCGGAAAGAATCGCTGCACGCGGTCCCAGGTGATCGCGGACAGTCCTTGATGTTGCGTCTGCGCGCGAAACCGCAGGTGTTGCTGTCGGATCAGTACCACGATCAGGACGAACAGGCCCCAACGACAGAGATGCAGCACGCGTTGCCGGACGCGGCGCGGGCGCGCGGCGATCGACGGACGGGTGCCGGTGGAGGCTGAGGGGGTGGGCATTTCGGCAGACGACAAACCTGTCTCCTGTTCTTCTTGTGCAGACCCCACGGATGGCAAGGCCGGCCCACGGATGTCTTTCTGGTTCGGTCTTCATCCGTGCTCTGGCTCTGCCATCCGTGCGGGACACAACACCTGGAAGATCCAGACTGTGAGTCACTAGGACATTTATGCTTTACGCACAAGGGCCAAAATACCGTTTGGTGCTAGTACCAAACGGTTTTTTTCGGTGGGAGTGGCAAGAATGAAGTTTAACGTTGTCGCCTGGACGGGGCTTGCCGCGAGGGCTCAGACGTACAGAATTCAAAATTGGCGGTTTGGCGACTTTGCCAAGTCAGAGTGGTTTGTCCGCCAATTTTGAATTCTGTACGTCTGAGCCCTTCCTGGGGCCCGGCACTGCGGAACCGTGAAATTGCATTCTTTACGCGCCAGGACCAAGAAACCGTTTGGTGCTAGTCGCGATCGGCTTGCTCCTGGTCCTCGATCTGCTTCCGCTTGGCGAACGTCTTGGCATAGGCTTCCTGCTCGGCCAGGGACCAGGTGTTGGCTTCCAGGTAGTCGCCGCAATAGGGCACCAACAAGTCGATCCAACAGGCCAGCTTGTCCCGTTCTTCTTCCGCCAGCTGGACGCCTTCGTGGCCATTGGCCAGCAAGGCCAGCAGCTGGCTGGTGCCCGCGCCGCGATGGTACGGCCGCAACAAGGAGGGTTCGGACATGCAGTCGATCCAGTTGACCAGCGGGTGATTCCAGTCCCCGTTGGTACCCTGGGTATGCGTCAGGGCCAAGTACGAGCGGCTGAACTTGCGTTTCATCTTGTCCAACGTCACCAGCTCGCCAGAGAGATTCGGGGGCTTGGCTTGCTGGCCGGTATGACAGCTGGCGCACTGCCGATCCAGAATCGGCTGGATCTCACGGGCGAAACTGAAACCGCGCGGCGGTCCGTAGAAAGGTTCCAGGGTCCGGGGACCAGCCCGTAGTGCGAGCGCGGCCCCGCGCTGGGCCCGAGGCACGCTGTTCTTGTGTTCGTGGCAGCCCACGCAGGCTTGATTTTCGCCCGGCATCAGGGTGGTCCAACTCCGCATGGTCTGCACCGCATAGCCCTGCTCATCCAAAGCCTGGAAATAGACCGGCGTGCGCGCCGGCACGCGGAAGAACGCCGAGCCGTCCGCGTGAACCTGGGCCGTACCCAGGACGACTTTCACGTCCCACGCACCGTTGGCAATCGCGATGGGCGTGGTGACCTCGGAGCTGCCGCCGCGGCCTTCCTGATGCGCGCTGCCGATCGCGCTCGCCCGATACTGCAAACCGACCACGCGCAACTTCTTGATCGTGCCGCGCACCACGCCGCGCAGCCCGAGCCCCTCGTAGACATCCTGCAGGAAGAACGTGCCGGTGTCCTGACGATAATCCACGGAACTCGCCCGCTCGTGGTATTCGCGACGAGCGGCCAGCGGTACGATCTGCTGGCAGCCGATGCCTTCGCCCGCTTCCTGGCCCTCCACCAGCAGCTCCCGGCGGCCGTCCTGGTCCATGCAGTAGATGTTGAACCGACCGAGTGTGCCATCCGGTGCCGGCAGGGCCAGAGTCACCAGAAAACGGTCGGTATCCACCGGATAAGGATATTGGAACTGATTGCCGCCCAGTCCGTACCGGTCCACTTGGATCGGCTCCGTCTGGCGGACCGGGGCGATCAGTTGCACGCCCTGACCTTCCTGACGGCCGACGGCCGGATCGATCACCGCCAGCTTGCCGTGGGCGGGCGTGTGATGCCCGGTCAGGATCGCCAGGACCTGGCAGGTACCGGGGATTTTGCGGGCCTGCATGATATTGGTCGGGAACCAGGAGTTATTGCCATAGAATTCCCGCTGGTCGGTGCCGTCGGTATTCATCTGGAACAGGGGCTGCGGAAAGATCTGGCCGCGGTCGCTGTATTCCCAGCGCGTGTACAGCACCCGGCCGTCGTCCGTGACGGTCGGGAAGACCGTGTGCACTTGATCAAAGCCGACCCGCCGCGTCCGTCGGCCATCGCCGTCGATCAGGTAGAAGTTGCTGACTTCGACCCAGTTGCAATCCACCGACTGAAAGCAGCGGGTCAAGTTGAACAGGATCTGTCCGTCCGGCAGGTAGACCCCTTCGTAGTCGGCGATGCCGGGGCCCGCCGTCAGCTGACGGATGTCCCCGGTCGCGACCTCCATTTCATACAGGTGGTAGTCGTCCTGGCGGTCCGACTTCTTCCACGCAAACAGAATCCGTCGGCCGTCGTAAGACACGTCGGGGTTGCGCAGCGTGCCACCGGGGTCGGCCAGCAGCGTCCGCACCTGACCGTAGTTTCCCTGCAGCTCCAGGACTTGTAGCGACGCCCCCGGAGCGAAGAAGCGATACGCGCGAGCGTTGGATAGCGCCTCGGTGTACTTGTAGCTGTCCTTGATGTGCCGGTGTTGGTTGAATACGAATTGTCGCCAGCGCGCCACCAGCGGTGCCAGGCGTTGCGTGCGGCGCAACTCGCAGGCCCGCAGGTACAACACGCGCCAGGGGCCATCGCCGCCGGGCGTCCCGGCTTGAACGAGCCGGTCCAACGTCGCCCGGAGCGGCTGCCCGGCTGCTCCGAGTTCCTGCAACACGCGATCGATCATCCGCTGTTCGACGACCGCGTCGACCTCGCTCAAGAAGCATGCGAGGTGTTCCAGTACCGGGGCGTCCGGCTTCGACTCCGGAGCCGGGAGATGTTCGTCCCGCCACTGCTGCTTCTGCCGTTCCAAGGCCTCGGGCAACGGGATGCTCATGTAATCTTGGAGCATCCAATCGCGGACGACGGACTCCCGCGCGGCAGCCTCGTGCGGGTCGGCAGGTGCCTGGGCGGCGAAGCCCTGGATCGCCCCCAGCAGCAGCAGGACCACCGCAGCCGATCTGCGTCTTACCATCCCGTACCTCGCTTCAATTCTCACAGGCGTTTGATGCGGATGTTGTGGTAACGGACGAACTGTTTCGTGAAATCGCCGCCGCCATGCACCTGCAGTCCGATACTGCCTTTGTCGGGGAGGCGTGTTGCGGCGCAGCACGCGATTCGAGGACCCGCTATTCTCCCAGAAACAACAAGGGGTGCACAAGCAGAGCGCGCGGAGTTGATTCTTTTCTCAGTTAGAAATCCACACAGCGATCATTGACCGGCTGCTGCAGAAGAGTATGCTTTTGGTCGAGGCTCACAGGTGGTCGTCGCTAGGTCTAGCACCACGCTGTGGGCTGTTCACGGGTCTGCTGTTGTTGGCGGGCTCGGCTGACATCACCCAGTAAGACACCGGAGGAAACGCTCATGAAGACGCTCGACGTGCTCTCGGGATGTACCAGCTGTGGAATCAATCGGCGACGATTCCTGGCGGCCGGCTGCGCTGCCTGTGCGGGTGCCGCGGGGCTGATGACGACTCGGGTTCCTGTCCACGCAGCTCAGGGCGGAGACAAGATCCGTATCCGCCTGGTCCACTCGCTGCATGCCGTGAAGCAGCCCGGGCCGGACTGGCCGAACGTGGGCTTTGAATTCGCCCCGATCATGGAACGCCTGCAGACGGAACTGGCGCAACGTTGTCCCGGTTTCGAGTTCGTGGTCTCGACGGCCACGGGTCCGGAGCAAGCCCAGAAGATCCTGGAGGACGACAAGACGGCCGCGATCGACGGTTACTTGGTGTTTCAGATGAACTGCTGGAATCGCGTCGTACAGACGATGGCGACTGCGGGTAAGCCCGTGCTGTACGCCGATTTCCAATACGGGGGCAGCGGCGGATTTCTCGTCTACACGGCCGGTTTCCTGCGCGGCAACAGTCCGAACGTAGGCTTTGTTGCCTCGTCGCGGATCGAGGATGTGGCCCAGGCGGTGCAGTGTTTCGCGCTGGTCAAGAAGGGTGGCACAGTCGCCGATTTCGTCGCGGCCACCACGCGTGTACGGCTGCAAGGGACGCCGAAACGCGGCGAGCTCACGTGCCGGCCGGACGATTTGAAGGCGCTGTCGCCGCAAGAGTGCTTGGCCCGCGTGAAGGAGTCAAAGATCCTGGCCGTCGGCGGTGGCTGGCCCGGCATCGCCCCCCAGATCAAAGAGCGTCTGGGGATCGAGGTGATTAACGTGCCGTTCGAGGAAGTCAACGCGGCCTGGAAGGTGGCGGACAAGGACCACTCTCGCGAGATTGCGGATCGCTGGGAGAAGACGGCCGCGGAGGTCAGCGGCGTCAAGCGTGAAACGTTGGAGACGTGCGCCGCTATGTACTTGGCCCAAAAGGCGGTCATGCAGAAGCGCGGGGCCAACGCCATCACGATCAACTGCCTGGGCGGTTTCTATGGGGGACACATCCACGCGTATCCGTGCTTGGGTTTCCATGAACTGTTGAACGAGGGGCTGATTGGCGCCTGCGAATGCGACGTGCGATCGACCGCGACCATGGTCATGATGACGACCCTGACCCAGGGGCGGCCGGGGTACATTTCGGATCCCGTCATCGACACGGCCAAGCGGCAGATTATCTACGCCCACTGCGTGGCCTCGAATCGTGCCTTCGGCCCAAAAGGTCCCGTCAATCCGTTCCAGATCCTCACCCATTCCGAAGATCGCCAGGGGGCCTCGGTCCGTTCGACATTGCCGGTGGGCTACATGACGACGACCGTCGAGTTCGCGCCGGAGCGCAAGGAGATCCTGTTCCACCACGGTCCTGCGGTAGAGAACGTGGTCGACGACCGGGCGTGCCGGACCAAGCTGGCCGTCGATCCCATCGGGGACATCGAGAAGCTGTTCACCGAGTGGGATCGCTGGGGCTGGCATCGCGTCACCGTCTATGGCGATCTCAAGGAGCCCGTCTTCGGCTTGGCGGATGCGCTGGGCTGGAAGGTGATCCAAGAGGCGTAGCGCGGCAGCCAAAGTAGTCGTCACGCTCCGCCGTGACGACATGTCATCACGGCGGAGCGTGATGACTACTTTTCTTACGTCAATCGCACGGATGGCAGAGCCAGAGCACGGATGAAGACCCAATAGGAAAGACATCCGTGCTTTGGCTCTGCCATCCGTGCGGGTAGAAAATGGAAGTCCCCAACAGTGAGTCAAGACGACAGCTTCAAGCCGTCAGGCCCAGGCCGCCCTGCCTGCCGGGACCTGGAGGCGTGTCGCACGTTGGTGAAGTCTCGCGCCGAATCAGGTCCCGCCCGGCAGACGGGACCTGCTTGATGGCGCTACTTGAGAGCCGGTCTGTTCCCAAACGCCTCGAAGTACGCTTCGCGGAATTGGCGGCGGGCCTCGACGCTGGTCAGACACGGATCCCAATCCAGCGTCGGACGCGGCCCCAGATCCGCCCTGGGCAGTCCGTCGGCCGCCAAGCGCCGCGCGATCTGCTGAAACTCCCGGGCCCATGCTTTGGGCTTCCCGTCGGCTTTCAACAACCCCGTCAACTGACTGACATCGCCTGCTTCGGGCTGATCGAAGAAGCCCCAATTGAGCCAGCCGGTCGCCAGTCCCTGGGTTGTCTCGATCGCCCGGCGGCACCAGCGCGCCTGGTGCTCCTCGCTGGCCTCCGGATGACGCCCGCCGTCGATCGTCAATTTGCCACCGCCGTACCAGCCGAACTCCGCCACGACCACCGGCTGCCCGGTTTTCGCGACCTCGCGGACCACGCTCTCCAGATACGCCAGGTTCTGCTGTTCGTCTTCGGGCTGCAGGTAATTGAAGAAGCCGGTCGCCAAAGGGTAGAAGTGGATTTCCTGGAAGTCCAACAGCCGTGCCAGGCGTTCCGGCCGGAATCCGGCATAATGCTGCGCGCCCGGCAACAGCGCCGGCACGCTCCATTGGATCAGGCCCACGGTGACCAGCGCGGCGGGATCGGCCGACTTGATCGCGGCCACCTGACGTCGCGTCCAGTGGTCCGCGACCTCCTCGCGAAAATGTTGATAGTCGAGTAAGCGCCGGTCACCGGGAGCGTCTTGGGCCGGTGGCGGCGGCTGGTTGTTCCAGGTCAGGCCCTCCGGTTTCACGTGCCAGGCCTCCGCTGTCTTGTCGGCCGACCCGTACTGTTGCGTCAGCCAGTTGTTCCACTTCGCGCGCAAGGCCGGCGTGTCCCACGGTACTTGCGGCTCGTTCAACAGATCGTAGGCCCAGATGACCTGTCGGCCCCGATAGCGCTGAGCGAACAGTTTCCAGAAGTTCTCCAGGGCCTGCAGCAGACGCTCGTCGGCGTAGCGATCCGCGGTGGCCCAGGCGGGCAGGCCTTCCCAGTGGTCAGGCCCGGTCGGATGCACGTAGATGCCCGCCGCCTCGGCGATCTCCAGCAGTTGGTCGAACTTGCCGAGCCCATCCGGTGTCAGCGTTTGCTCGTCCATGAAGAACGAGCCGTACGTCAGGAACACGCGCACGCAGTTGACGCCCAACTCCTTCATCCGGGCGAAGTCCTGCCGCGTCGCTGCGGCGTCGAACTTCTTCCACAGCTGCGGCGCCCACCCGGTGCCCGGCCGATAGTAATTGACGCCGATCGGCACGAACGGCTTGCGGTCCGCCGTCTCGAACCTGGCCGTGTTGGCCACGACGCGGACTTTCGGCAGGGGCGTGCTGGCTGGCGTCGATTCCGCCGCGGCACAAGGCCCACCCACCCACCACACAACGCTGACCAAGACCAACCGATGAATCGACATGCCCAAGTCTCCCTTGTCGTAGGTCAGGCTTTCCAGCCTGACGCCTTCCCGCCGCGTCGTCTACCATACGCCCTGGCCGTCCCCTTGCCAATGTCCCCAGGCGTCCTTCGACGTGGGCACGAATCGTCGCCTGGGTTCGGTTGGGAAGATGACCCGAACAAAGCCCGGTTATTAGAACTGGATTGAGGACGGGGGAATTATTGACAAAAAAATTGATGACAAAAAGATGGGGACTCCGTGTTGAATTGAATTCATGTTTTTGTCATTCATGTTTTTGTCCAAAAAGGGAGTACCCCCATGCCCGTCACCGTGCACGCTGAAACACGACGAATGGATCAGGCTGAATTCGGTCAGTTGGCCTACGAGGTCATGAAGTCCGTGTTCGCGCTCCACAAGAGGAAGCACTGACGCATTTCCTGGGCGGCGAGGCCGCGGTGCTGAAGGAGATCGAGGTGGTGATCGACGGCCGGCCGAGCGGGCGACAGAAGGTGCGATTGGCTGGACCTGCCGCGGCGTTCAAAATCATGTCGATTTCAGACGACGCAACCGAGCACTTCGAGGACCATACGCGGCGCTTCCAGGACCATACCCGATTGCAGGCCATCCACTGGATTAACGTGACTCGCGAGGTGGTGACGTTCAAGACCATTCAGAAGAAGGTGACAAAAAAATTGATGACAAAAAAATGAATTCTAATTTCCATTTCTTTGTCATCAATCCTTTCTTTTGCGGCCTTCTTGCGGGCTGCCGTCCGCCAGCGGATAATCGGCCCGAATCACTTGGCGTTCCCGAAGGGCAGGAGAACAATCATGACCGTGAAAACTTGGACGTTAACCGATGTGGCGGCGGGTGTGTACGTGGACGAAGTCACGCTCGGCCCCGCTGACATGGGCGGCCGCGCCCCAGGCTGTGAAGTCACCAAACGCACGCTCCGTGGCGGATTGTCGGACGGTGTCGACGTGATTCGCGTCAGGACCGGTGACCTGACCTACGAAGTGCTCCCGACGCGCGGCATGGGGATCTGGAAGGTCTGGCTGCGCGGTGAAGAGATCGGCTGGCAGTCGCCGGTGCGGGGACCTGTGCATCCGTGCTTCGTGCCGCTGCTGGAACCGGGTGGCCTGGGCTGGCTGGATGGCTTCGATGAACTGCTGGTCCGCTGCGGCCTGGAAAGCAACGGCGCGCCAGACTTCGACGCCCAAGGGCGGCTGCGATACCCGCTGCACGGCCGCATCGCCAATCGGCCGGCTTATCGGGTGGACGTCTCGATCGACGGCGAGTCGGGACAAATCACGGTAACCGGCGTGGTCGAGGAGACGCGGTTTCACTTCGGGAAGCTGCGCATGACCAGTTCGGTGACCACACGGGTGGGTGAGACAGGGCTGAGCCTTCGCGATGAAGTGGAGAACTACTCCGGCACGGCGGCCGAGATGCAGCTGCTGTATCACATCAACTTCGGCCAGCCGCTGTTGGATCCCGGCTCGCGATTTGTGGCGCCCGTCAAGCAAGTCATGCCCCGCGACCCGCGCGCCGCCGAAGGGATTGCCACCTGGGACTCGTACGCGCCGGAAGTGGCCGGTTATTCCGAGCAGGTCTACTTCTTGGAGTTGCAGGCCGACCGCGACGGGCGCACGCAGACGTTGTTGAAGAATGCCCGCAGCACGCGCGGCGTGAGCCTCCAGCTGAACACGCAACAACTGCCGTGCTTCACAGTGTGGAAGAACACAACCACGTCTCCCGATGGGTACGTGACGGGCCTGGAGCCGGGCACCAACTTCCCCAATCCACGGACCCACGAGGGAAAGCAGGGCCGGACGGTCAAGCTGGCTCCGGGCGGCCGGACGGTGTTCGATTTGCGTCTGGACGTGCACACGACGGCCGCCGAGGTGGCCCAGGCCGAAGCCGCCATCGCGGTGCTGCAAGCCGCTGTCCAACCGCAGGTGTTCGATCAACCGCAGCCGGGATGGTGTACGACGTAGGTCAGGCTTTCTAGCCTGACATCTTGGGTGTCAGGCTGGAAAGCCTGACCTACAGAAAGCCTGATCTACAACAAAACGAGCCGCCGCGGTCTGACCGCGGCGGCTCGTACGCCAGTCATTCGAGATTCGCGCCAGCGTTACGCCTGGTCCTCCGCGGCCGACACCGCCTGGGCAGCGACGGGCGCGGGTGGCGTGGGGGCCTCCTCGCCGGCGAACTTCACCAGCGATTCGGGCAGTTCGACCCCGCCGATGTCTTTCATGACTTGCAGCATCGGCGGCAACGTCTTGGACAGGCCGCTCAGGAAGTCGGCCGTGGCATGGCGTCCCTCGTGACCACCGCCGTCCCACACCACGATCTTGTCGAACTTGATGTTCGAGATGGCGCGGCTGGAAGCTTCGGCCAGCTTGTCCAGGTGCTCCAACATGAGCAATTGGAAGGCTTCTTTGGCGCTGCCGCAGGCTTCCACGATCCGCTGCAAGCCTTCGCCCTTCTTGGCCAGGATTTCGTAGTTGCCGCGGGCCTCGGCGTCCAATTTCATGAAGATCGCGTCGGCCTCGGCCCTGGCTGCCAGGCGCCGCGTATCGGCGGCCGCCTCGGCATCGACGATGACTTTGGCCTTCTGCGCCTTGGCGGGGGCTTCCAACTTAGCCCGTTGTTCCGCTTCGACACGTTCGGCTTCGGCCAACGCCGCTTTGGCCATCGCGCGGTTCTGCACTTCCAACACGGCCGCTTCGGCTTCGCGTTTGCGGCTTTCGCCCAGTTGATAGGCTTCCGCCTTTTTTACCAACAGCTCGGCCTGCGAGCCCGCGACTTTGGCCAGCGCGGTGTTCTCGCCGGCGATGGCGGCTGCGTCGGCTTCCGCCATCTGGATCCGCATTTGTCGCTCCGCGTCCTTGACTTGCGCTTCCCGTTCGAAGGCGGCCTGCTTCTCGCCGACCACTTGTTGTTTTTCCAGGTTCGCGATTTGCACCGCCTGCTCGCGCGAGGCGGCCCGCGTGCCGATGGCCTGTTCTTTCTGGGCCTCCGCAACTTGGATGGATTTGTCTCGCTCGGCAGCGGCGACGCGGGTCTCGCCCATCCGCAGGTTTTCGGCCACGTCGCCACGGGCCTTCTGAATCGCCTCGGAAGCCGCCTTCTGGCCAATCGCGTCGATGTAGCCGGATTCGTCCGTGATGTCCGTGATGTTGACGTTGATCAGCTGCAAGCCGATCTTGTTCAACTCCGGTTCCAGCGAGGTCATGATGTGCTTCAGGAATGTCTCGCGATTCCGATTGATCTCCTCGATCTGCATGGAGGCGATCACCTGCCGCAACTGGCCGAAGATGATTTCTTCCGCTTGTTTGCGGATCTCTCCCACCGAGAGGCCGAGCAACCGCACGGCGGCGTTCTGCATGACTTCCGGCTTGGTATCGATGGCCACGGTGAATACGCTGGGCACATCCACGCGGATGTTTTCCGCGGACAATGCCCCCCGCAGCGGAATCTCGATTTGGATCGGTTCCAGGCTGAGGTACGCATAGTCCTGCACCAGCGGCAAAACCAGCGCGGCTCCGCCGTGGATCGTCTTGGCCGCGCCGGATCGGCCGGTCTGGCTACCGAAGATCACCAGCACGCGGTTGCTGGGGCAGCGGCGGAACTGCTTCAGCACCATGATCAGGATCGTGAAAATGGCCACCCCCACCAGCACGGCTCCGCCTCCAACCCAGGTCCAGCCGTCTGCCGCCAACAAACTCGCGTTGAACATGTCTGCTTCTCCCGTAATTTGATTTGATCCGACCGATCTCGTGGTCCACGGCGGACACCACCGTGCCATTGGTCGTCGAAGTCCCGCGCCAACCTAGGCGCCCGCGTTCAGCTACGCGGTTCCACCGCGACCAGTGTCTGCTGTGGTTCGACTTCCAAAGTGCTCGACCCTGCCACACCGACTACCACTACTCTAGCTCCTGTTGGCAGAGATGTGTGGCCGGAAGTCACCGCCAGGTACTCCATCAGGCGGCCCTGTAGATTGAGGGTAATCTTACCGGCGCCCGCCTTGTCGGCCGGAATGGAAATGTACACCGTGCCTTCCTGGCCGACGGCACGATTGATGCGAACGGTACTATCCTCACTCAGCCGGAAGAAGGCCCGCATCAGCCAATGCACTAGACACATGGCGGCCACGCCGCAGGCCACGGCGATCAGCAGCTGGTTCGGCAGCGTCAGATCGGCCGATTCGGCCGCCTTGCCAGCCACGCCGAAGAAGGTCACGGCCGCGATGAGCGTGCGGAGGGTGAGCATCCCGAACAGCCAAGTGGATTGGTGCTGGTCGTTGGAGTCTTGACCTTGACCGTCGCCGCTGTGTGCGTCGTGGCCGGCCATATCATGTCCGAAGTCATGAGGTACATCATGACCGCCCGCGTCGCCCAGTTCCAATCCGTGACCGCCCAGCCCGGCGATCGTCATCACGAATTGGCAAACCATCACGGTGCCACCCACCAGAGCGCAGATCAGGAAGAGGGTACTCATAAGATGTTCCTCCAGGTGCGAAGCGGAGCGAAGTGTTATTCGGGCATTTATTCGCTGGCCGGCCGCGAATCTTGACGCAGCGCCCCTTTATCTTCTGACATCGCGGGGCGGTTGTCAAATCGGCCGGCGTTTGTTGGGACGCTTTAACCCCCGTCCAAGTCGGTACTTACTTCGGCCGACGCTGCTACCGCCGTCGGCGCACTTCCTGGACGATGCCCCAAATCACCAGCACCACACCGATCAGGGCCAGCGGCGTGCCGCTCCGGGTCCCAATCAGCGCCAGTCGGCCGCTCAGCCCGCCGAGGATGCAGACAATACCGATGATGATGTTCCACATGCTGGGAAACCCTACGTCTTCTTTCCGCCGATTGAAAACAACTGCGACTTGGTCCGGAAATAGATGCGTCCGCCCGAGACCGCGGGCGTTGCCCGCGTGGGTTCGCCGAGCGGGTTTTCGCCGAGTAACCGAAATGTCTTCGCGGCCGCCAGCACCACCACCAGGCCCTCGTCGCTGATGCAGTAGAGCTTGCCGTCGGCGATGATCGGCGAGCCGGAGAAGGCTTGGCCGACCCGCTCACGCCAGTAATCCTCGCCCGTGCTGGGATTCACGCAGGACAGGACGCCTTTGTCGTTCAGCAGGAACAGCAGGTCGTCTTGGGCCACCAGCGTGGGCACATAGGGTGCCGCGTTCTTCAGTGTATAGGCCGTCTGTGGCGGTTTTCCGGGACGCACCGCCGTGACGTAGTTACCGCCGCCGCCCGATCCGGTGCTGCCGAAGAGCAGGCCTCCGGCGATGACCGGTGAATTGACGACTCGCATCGAGAAGGCTTTCGGCGCCTTCCAGTTCTCTTGGCCCGTACGCGGATCCAGGCTATACAAGCCATCGCCCGTATTCGTGCAGATCAGTTCAGCTGGGCCGTCTGCCGGTTGGTAGATGCAGGGCGTCGAGTAACAGACGCGGACGCTGACTCGCGGCGTGCGCCAGCGCAGCTGGCCGGTCTTCGCGTCGTAAGCCAGCAGGTAGCTTTGACCCGGTTTCTGGCCTTGCTCCAGTTCCGTCTCCTGCTGCGAATTCGACAGGATGACCAAGTCTTCAAACAGGATCGGCGAACAACCAAAACCATGCTCACTGACGTCCTGGCCCAGATCGACTTGCCAGACGTCCTTACCAGCGTGGTCGAAGGCCCGCAGCGTGACATGGGCCGGCGTGGACCAGGCCACGTAGATCCGCTCGGCGTCGACGGTCGGCGTACTGGAAGCATACGTGTTGCGTTGGTGCAGGCGATGCGTCTCGGAGGGGAACTCACGCCGCCACAATTCGCCTCCGTCTTGCGCCGCCAGGCACAGCACGTAACGCATTGCGGTCTGGGGGTCGGCGCTGAGCAGGAAGATCTTCTGGCCCCACACGACCGGCGATGAATGGCCCTCGCCCGGCAATTTGGCTTTCCAGTTGTAGTCCTGGTCAGTCCACTTCGCCGGCAGGCCTGTGGCCTGTCCCAGACCGGTCCCATTGGGTCCGCGAAAACGGGTCCACTCTTGAGCCTCGACCCAGGTGGCTGACAGCGTCAAGAGGGCCAGAGCCAACGACCAACAGCACTGGATTTGTCCGCGCATAGCAAGAACTCTGCAGTAAGTGGTTAGTGAAACCGCCGGTGGTCTGGGACGGCGCTTATCACGTTCTGCAAACACCAACGACCAGATGGCGTTCTTGTGGCAATGCTACGGGACGGCGATGGCTACGGTATCCAAAAGAGCCTTGCCCCACGGCGTGATTTTGAACTTGTCCAGCTCGTGGAAAGTGCTCTTGCCCAGACGCTTTTCTCGATATTCGCGTTCCACTGCGCCGAAATCGGCCAACACGGTGATGACCATCCGGTTGACGGCGCCGTACAGAGCTGGAATCGCGATCTTCGGATCCGGCGCTCCCCACCTCAGTCCCGTGGCGTGAATGAGTGCGTCGGCAAACGCCTCGAACCGAACGAACGTTCCGGTCGGCGAGGAGCGCAGACCGGCGAGGGTGGATTGCGTGAAGCCGTAAGGTAGTGCATCACCCATGCCTGTAAAAGAATAAGCCACAAGCCAGTTTACTCGGTGCCACCACACCGCCAGAAGATAGGCCACTTGCAGCCTTGAATCCGCATCCAGAAACCGCTCTCCGTGGGAGGTCAATCGCCAAAGACGCGCTCGGCCCACCTTGATTAGGCCACCAACCTCGGCCAGGCTCCGGAGGAAGTAGAGCGGCCACAGTTCTGCTTCACTGCGAATCCGATAGGTCTTCTCTCCGATCGTCTCTTCCAGGCAGGGTGGTTTAACGAATTGTGCGGTTACTTCTTGAACCGCTTTCAGCGGCATGTTTCCAGTCGACGGCGACCCCACGATCTTGTTGTCCCGCACAAACGCGAGCAGGGTCACCACATCGCGGCGCAAAGGTAGTTCTTCGGCGGTGCGCTCCAATGAAACATCTCGCTGGTTCGCCAGCCACATGCTAAGACTTTTCTCCACGTTCCGGAAGTTAAAGGGCGTGCCGCTCTCCATGACAATTCCGCCTTCCTGTACTCAAGATACTGTACGCCAATCCCGTTGCTCCGACACGTCCATACTCACCAGCTTTTTGATTTGGCTCACGATAGCGCGCAGCGGTCGCAACTGCAAGCGGTCGCATTCAACCAAGTGGGAGCCTTCGAATGCCGAACGGAATGACCGCACCCAGAAACATCGTTTGGTGCTGGTAGGAGGCCGACAATTTGGTAGATTCCAGCCATGGCCCAGTATCCCCATCACTCCGGATCAATCACCTGCCGAGGGCAAAACAACCATGCACCACTCCGTCACACGCATCACCGTTCTGCTGCTGGCGACATCGGCCGCGCTGCACGCCGCCCAAGCCGTCATCGGCTCGCAGCCACCCTTGGCTGCGGTTGACTTCGACCTGCAAGGCTTCGTGGATGGTCGGCTGAAGACGGGCGAGCGGCGCGTGGTCGTGGCGCCGGGCCGTTACCGCGTAACGCCGAGGAACGGCGTGCATCTGCGGCTGAAGGACCTGACTGATGTGGAGTTGATCGCCGATGGCGTCGAGCTCGTCTGCGCGCATACCACACGGGTGGTCGTGTTCGAGAACTGCCGAAACGTTCTACTGAAAGGATTGACGGTGGACTTCGATCCGCTGCCCTTCACCCAGGGCCGCATCGTGGCCATGGCGCCGGACAAGAAGTGGGTCGAGTTCGAAATCATCGACGGCTACCCGGAGCATGAACTCCAGGAACGCATCGAGATCTTCGATCCCGCCACCGGCGAATTGCGACGCGAGACGGCCGGCTGGGAGACACAGATCGAACCGCTCGGCAACCATCGCTACCGCGCCACGAAGCCCAAGTCGTATCGCTACCGCGAGGATTGGGACACCGAACGCGTCGGCGACATCCTCGTCACGAACAACTGCTTCCCAAGCCGCGCCACCGGCCACGCTTTTAGCGCGGAGAATTGCACGAAGCTCAGCCTGGAGGACGTGACGCTCTACGCAGCCAGCACGTTCGGCTTTGTAGAGCATCGCTGCGATGGCACAACCTATCTGCGCTGCAAGATCGGCCGGCGCGCACCGGAGGACGATCCGGTCCGGCGCGCGGTGCCCCGCATGCGCTCGCTCAACGCCGATGCGTTCCACAGCACCGAGGCCGGCCAAGGCCCGGCCATCGTCGGCTGCACCGCCAAGTTCCAGGGCGACGACTGCGTCAACATCCATGGCACCTACCATCTCGTCACTGCGTGCGAGGGCCCGCAACTGCGAATGGCGGTGCTACGCCGAAACACGATTGAACCGGGCGATCCGGTGGAGTTCCTGCCGTTCGCAGGCCCGCGCCCGCCGGACGCCGTGGTGGTGAAGGTCGAGCCGGACGCGCCGATCACCGAGGCGGAAAAGGAATTCGTCCGCAAGCTCAGTCTCCATGCCCCGCACAAGGAACGCCTGCTCGGCGGTCAAGCCACGTTCTGCAAGCTCACGCTCGACCGCGCCGTGCCGCTGGCGATGGGTTCCGCCGTGTGCTCCGGCAAACGCGTCGGCAACGGTTTTCTTGTCAAGGACTGCGACTTCGGCTACAACCGCTCGCGGGGCATTCTCATCAAGGCCAGCCGCGGACAAGTCGTCGGCAACACCATCAGTCACGGCTGGATGGCGGCCGTGCTGGTCGCGCCGGAGTTCTGGTGGTTGGAAGCGGCCAGTTCGAGCGATGTGGAAATTCGCGACAACGTGATCATCGGTTGCCGCCGACCCGCCATCGAGATCATCGCTCCCGGCGGTAACGGCAAGCCGTTGCCCAGCGGCGCGCATCGCAACATCGTCATCGCTGGCAACCAGATCACCGCTTCCGTTTGGCCCAACATTTACGCCACCTCGACGGAGCGATTGGTCGTCGAAGGCAATCATCTCACGCCCGCCGAACCGCGCGAGTTCGTGCCACCGCTGGCTCGTCCGTGGAACTGGGGCCCCAACGCCCCCTGCGCCGTCGTGACGGAACTTTGCGAGCAGGCCATCGTTCAGACTCCGCCGAAACCGTGACCGGACAGCCCCTGAAAGATCCGCTCACACCCGCCCGGAGGACAGGAGAAACTCAGAAGACACCTTCGCGGACCTCGGCCTGACCAGCCTGCTGAAAACTGGATGCCATCCCGTATCTTGCCCTTCTTCTCGTACGAGAAAATAGACAGCTACGGTCGAAGCTCAGTGTAACCGGACCCCTTGAGGAACCTCCGTATGAACCTCCAGATGCAGCTGACACACGTTCTCCCGCTGCTGGCCTGTTGCTTCCAGGCCAACGAGCCCCCAACCCTCACCTACACCGAGCCGTTCGGCCTCGCCCACAAGAAAGAGGTCTTGGAGTTCCGGCTGTCGAAGCCGGTCGAGGCCGCGAAGAGCCGCCTGCTCGATGCCCAGGACGAGGATGTCCCGTTCCAGGTTTCCGGGGATGGGAAGCGGCTGTTTCTGAGGACCGACCTGGCCGCGAGGGAGAAAGCGATCTGGCGGCTGGTCGAGGGGAAAGCTCCGGCTGCCGACAGGTCGCTCGTCGCGGTCACCGAGGACGAGGCGCACGGCTGGTACGAGATCACCAACGGCCTCACCGGCGTCCGCATCCCGAACGGCAAGACCTTTACCGACGAGTGGGCCCTCTTGGATGACAAGGACAAGGAGCAGGCGGCGAAGAATGGCTGGGAACTCGGACAGGTGAAGAAAAATCGCGGCATCACATCGTCGAACCTCGCGCCCGTGCAGGGCCTCCGGCTCCGCGACGGCGGCTGGACGGCCCATGGCCCGAATCTGCTCACGGCGGAGCCGTTCTGCTCCGGGATGAAGGTGGCAATTTTGGAACGCGGCCCGCTCGAGACTGCCGTCAGGGTACACTACGATTTCAAGGCGAAGGCGGCCGTTGCCCCGTATGCCCAGGATCCTTCCCGCAATCCCGGCTATCCTGGCGGCGATGGCCACTACACCTGTATCATCCGGGTTGCGGCGGATCAGCCCACGATCGAGTTCGAGGAGGACTCGGACCGCGTGCCCGTGAGCTGGACGCTGAATATCCGGCCGGAAGTGAAGTTCGACACGGCACGGCATCCCGCCGGCAGACCCAATGTGATCAAGCCGGTCGACACCACGGATTTCACCCCCCAACCACCGTGGACTGAAACTGCCTTCGGCCGTCTGTGGCCGGCCGGCGAGCATCCCTTCAGCAACTACTACTACCTGCTCTTCGATTCCAAGGGGGACGAATCCGGCCCGGTGGTCGGCGTCTTCGTCGACAAGTCGGGCAACGCCGTGAACTCGCTGGCCAGCGGCGCCGAGGCATTCCTCAGCGAGACGGCGGGTGGCTTTCACAAGGCGATGGGTTTCTCCTGGCCCGACGCCCGCGTCTGGCCGCTCGTCCATCAGAAATGGGGCCTCTTCGTTGGCGTGAAGGGCAAGGACGCGCCGCCGCTGGACAAGCCGCAGCCGATTCTCCGGCAGATGGACCGGCTCGCCGGGCTGGTGCCAAGCCTGCGGGCGGTGACTGCGTCGATTCCCGAGCTGCCCCGGCTCGACTGGGAGGAACGCTCCGACTGGATCAACGTGAAGACGAAATTCAACGCGGTCGGCGACGGCAAAGCCGACGACACGGCCGCCATCCAGGCGGCCCTCGACAGCCTCAAGGATGGCTACGACCAGGCCAACACGGTCTATCTTCCGCCGGGCATCTACCGGATCACCAAGACGCTCCACTGGAAGAATCTCTACAGCAAGCACCTCGTCGGCCACGGCCGCGACACCCGGATCGTCTGGGACGGCGCGGCCGGGGGCGTCACGGGCGAGCCCTACGGCAGCAAGTGGACCGACGAGCCCTCGGTGATGTTCCACAGCAACGGCGCCACGGCCGGTGTGCGGTTCGAGGGGCTCGTCTGGGACGGCGCCGGCAAGGCGGTCATCGGCATCAACCACTGTTCGAGCACGCATTACGAATCCCACGTCATCCACCGTCACGAGCAGTTCATCAACATGGGGACCGGGATCATGTCGAGCGGCAGTCCCTGGTTCCCCTACCAGAACGCCACCGCAGAGGTGATGTTCGACAACTGCCTGTTCGTGAACGTGGCCAGCGGCCTGATCTTCGGCAGCTACAACGCCCTCGACAACACCGTCGTCCACTGCGGCTTCTACCACTGCGGCACCGGCATCCGAAACTGGGTGGGCAACGTCTATGTCCGCGACTGCCACTTCGAAGGCAGCCGCGAGCACGACATCTACACGCACGTGGGTGACTGCTCCGCCCTGCGGTGCACGTCGGTCGGCTCCCAGCGATTCCTCCACAACAGCGGGCAGATGTTCACGCTGCAGGACTGCCACGTCGAGGGCTGGAAGTCGCCGCAGCTCGCCGTCGAGAACTCGGCGGGGGTGGCCTTCACGCTCTTCGACTGCACGTTCAAGAATCCGCCCGGGACGCAGGCGCCCGTGCTGACCCGCTCCCCCGTGCTCATCTCCAACTGCACGAGCGAGGGCACGGAGGGCGTGCTCGGAAAGGCCGTCGCCGAAAAGGCGCTCGTGATCCCGCCCGGCAAGCGTGGCCCGGCCGTGACCTCCGCGCGGCAGACCTTTTTCCGCAGTGCGGTGGAGATCCCCGACAAAGTATTCGATGCGAAACGCGACTTCGGCGCCAAGGGCGACGGCAAGGCCGACGACACCGACGCGATCGTGGCGGCCATCCAGGCGGCCCGCGAGCATGGCAAGCGAGCCATCGCCTATCTGCCGCACGGCCAGTATCGCGTGACGAAGACGATCGAGGTCTCCGGCGCGGATTACTTCATCGGCGGGGCTGGCCTGGGCTGGCAGGCCGGAACGCTTGTGGTCTGGGGCAGTCCGCGGCCTGCAGCAGGGGGCGAGGTAGCGGTCTTCCACGTGAAGAACGCCCGCCACGTCACGCTCGAAGGCTTCCGCGCCTCCACCCCGTCGGTCTACTTCGACGATCCCGGCGTCATCAGTTTCCTGCACGAGGCGTCCGACGGCCCGTCGCGGGTCACCTACGACGACATCGGCGGCTTCACACAGTTTCGCGGACTCGCAACCCACGACCGCGTCTACCTGCGGATGCTCGGCGGCATCGTCGACTTCGACAACTGCCAGCGGGCGACGATCCTCGCGGAACAGATCCACCCGAGCCGCCATCCGCAGTCGAAGCGGTTCGAGACAACGCTGCGGGTTCGCGGCCAGGACCAGTCGCTGCCCAAGGATGGCCTGCTCGGCATCATGACGATGTACAACGCCGGGAATCCCTACGACGTCACGGTGGAAGACAGCCAGAGCCTCGTGATCAGCGACTACTACACGGAGCAGACCTGGCGGGTGCTCCGGCTCTCGGGCAATCCCGGCGACACGCCCGGCCGTGTCACGATCCTGGCCCACAAGTTCCACGGCGAGCACGTGGACGATCTGGTCCAGGTCCGCAACTACAAGGGCGAGTTCCTCCTGGGTGCCAGTCCGCTGCCCGAGGTGCCGATCACCGACCAGGAGGAGGCGAAGAAAGCCGGCGGCGGCACGATGTCGGGCGTGAAGGTGAAGAAGACGCCCTTCGTCCTGTCGCACACGGGGGAAAACCCGGTCGACATCATGCTCGTCGGCTGCACCTATGGGACGGGCGCCCCTGTGTTCAAGACAGAACCAGCCGCGACCGTCATTCAGGCCAACGACAACCTTGGGCACGCGACCGCCTCGGACAAGGAAAAGGAAACGATCTCCGCCGCCCTCGACGACCTCCGCCGCCTGGGCGAAGTCGACCTGGACTTCAAGTTCAAGCACAAGTGATCAAAGGAACAAGAAGGGGACATTCTACTTCTTGTGGTCGCGGCATCCTGTCTCCGCGCCGGCCAATTCGCCGAGGCGCGGAAGGCGTATGAGGAATCGTTGACCCTGCTTTCGATGTTCCCAATCCGACTCCGACAGATGGTCCGGTTTGGGGCGCACATCGAGTTCGTCGCTCAAGCTTTCAAGCCGGTCAGATCAAAGTCCAGCTTCTTGTTCTCTTTGAGCAACTCGTCCATGGTCAGGCAGCAACGGCGGGCACTGGCCTCGCGGCCGAGCACGGCGGTCAGTGTGTCGTCACCGGCCTGTTGTGCAGTCGAGTTCTCGAACCGCCCTTGGACGATGCTGTCGTAGAACGTGGCGATGTTGCGGATCGCACCCTGGTCATACAGGCTCACGACTTCGCCGCCGCCATAGTGCTTCGGGCCGCCCCGCAGATAGGACTTGCCGCGATAGGAAATCAGCGCGGAGGCCACCTCGCCGTACACGTCCGCCTTGAGCGCCCACTCGAGCTGGTTTTGCAGAGACTGACAGCGGTGCGTCCAGAGCAGGCCGTCCGCGAACTCGTAGGTGACCAGGTAAACCTCCCGGAAATCCGTACGCGGCGCGGCGCGGACGACGCGCGTCTGGCCGATGGCGCTTACCGGACGGCGGCCCACAATCCAGAGCACGGCATTGATCGAGTGGATGCCGAGTTCGTTGATGACATCGCCCGACAAGGCCGTGAAGGGCGTCCACCTGCGCAGCCGGTCCTCGGGAGTGTTGATCACTGGCTCGCCCCACGGGACCGCGAAGCCGACGCTGTCAATGTGCGCCAATTTGCCGACGCCGCCCTCGTGGATGCGTTTGACGACATCGATATTCACCGGGTCCGTCCACATCTGGTAATCCACGAGGTAGCAGAGCTTCTTCTGCGTCGCGAGTTTCCCGGCGGCCTGAACCTTCAGCGCCCCCGGCACGTCGACGGCTACCGGCTTGGCCGCATACACGTGACACCCGGCCTCGACGGCCGCGTAGCCGTGGTCGGGATGGAAGTGGGGGATGTTGACGACCGTCACGGCCTCGACACCGCCGCTGGCGAGCAGCCGTTGATGCGCATCCAGTCCTGAGAACCGGCGCGCCGCATCCACGCCGAACTTGTCGCCAGCCTGCGCGACGCGCTCGGGGAAGTAATCCGCCACACCGACAATCTCATAGCCGCCGTGTTGTGCAAACAGGCCGCCCAGCCACGCTCCGCGGCCGCCACAGCCAATGAGGCCAAGCTTGATTTTGCGATTCGGAGCAGGAGGCGTCTCCGCGGCGGACGCCAACCCGGACACCGCCACCGCGGCCCCGGCCGCAAATGCGCCGCCGAGGAATTGGCGACGAGGAAAATGCTGTTGATCGTGCATGGTAGTCCTTTCTGGTGTTGAACGTCGGTTGTAAACGGGTTAGATCTCGGTCCACCTGCCCGGAATTGGGGTTGGGAACCGCCCCTCCGCATCCAACTTCACGGGTGGAGGGCTGTCGTGGTCCAGTTGGTCGATGTTCGGGACGAATTGGAAGTCTGAGGCAAGCATCTGCTCCCAGGTAATCACCTTTCCCATATGCACGGCCGCGCGACCCATCAGGGCGGCGTAGTTGGCGTAGACCGCCCGCTGCGTTTCATTGTGCGGCCGGTCCTTGCGGATGGCATCCAGCAGGACTGCCCACTCGTATTCGTGCAGCGGTTTCGTCTCTGGCGTGGCCTTCCAGGTGATGTTGGTCTTGTCGATACGCTGATCCTTGTACGTGTGCGCATCACTCCGATGGACGGCGCCGGAGAATTGCGCGGCGCAGTGCGTGGCGTGCAGGTAGGTGACGAAATCGGTCTTGCCGTTGGGCCCGGCCGCGCCGTCGATTCGGGCAATGGCGCCGTCGGGGAAGGTATATTCCATCGCGTAGGCATGGTGATTCTGGCCGCCGTCGTTGGCCCGCGGCTCCCAGCCACCCAAGCCCTGCACGGCGACCGGCCAGGCATCCTTGATCCAGCAGCATTCGTCGATCTGGTGAATCAGCATGTCGATCATGATCCCCGCGGCCGGCCAGAGGAGGCTGGACCGCGCACCACCTGCGGCCTGCCACAGCAGGTCACTTTCGCCTTCGGGCTTCTTGGGCATTCCTCCCACGGCACGGAACAGCCGATAGGCGCGGATGAACGGGACCTCGCCCAGTTCTCCGGCCCGGATCTTGTCGATCAGTTGTTGGCGGTTGGGCGAATGGCGGCACATCAGTCCGGCGCCGATCTTCAGCCGCTTCTTTTCAGCCGCTTCGCCCGCCCGGAGCATCCGCTTCAGGCCGCCGGGGTCGGAGGCGAAGGTCTTTTCCATGAAGACGTTCAGGCCCTTCTCGACCGCATAGTCCAGGTGGACCGGCCGGAAGCCGGCGTGCGTCGTCAACAGAGCCACGTCGCCGGGCCGCAGGCAATCGATCGCCTTGCGGTAGGCGTCGAAGCCGACGAACCGCCGCTCGGACGGGACATCGACGTGATCGGCGAACCGCTTGCTGAGGTTGTCGTGGGCTGTCGTTAGGCGGCTCTCACGAACGTCGGCCATCGCCACGAGCTTGACCGGTCCGCCGGATTCCGGGCGTCCCGCGGCCGAGATCGCGTTGCCCACCGCGCCGCTGCCACGGCCACCACAGCCAATGAGCGCCAGGCGAATCGTGTTGTCCTCGGCGGCGTGGACTTGGGGAACGGTCATCCCTGCCAGAATCGAGCCGGCCACCACCGTGCCGCCGACTTTCAGGACGTCGCGCCGCGAACTCTTCGAGGCGGACAAGGGCCGTGACGAGTTGTTGTCCCTAAACATAATCTTCTCCCGTGTTGAGTGATGAAGCTTTCCCTTCTATCGATGCATCGCGTTGAAACCACCTCATTCCTGACGAATGTCCGCCTTTTCCGACCTCACTTTCTTCACCTCGCCGTTGACGCGAATCAGCACGTCCCGCGGCTCGGATGAGGCAAGGCGGTAGTTCGTCACTTTGCCCTCCTTCCAGTCGATGTCGACCGCCAGCCCACCGCGGGCGCGCAGGCCCTTGACCGAGCCGGTGGCCCATGCGGAAGGCAAAGCGGGAAGAAAATGAACGAGAAATGCTGGCGTACCGGACCAAGTGCTTTCCTTGTTCGAACCACCATCTCCTGACGGGAAATCGGCAGCACCTAAATGGGACTGGAGAAGCATTTCACAGACTCCTGCCGCGTACCCGAAGTTGCCGTCGATCTGGAACGGCGGATGGGTATCGAACAGGTTGGGCGTGATCTGGGATTTGACCATTTCATTCAGGATCTTGTACGCCCGATTCCCATCGTGAAGACGTGCCCAGATGCAGATCTTCCACGCGCGGCTCCAGCCCGTGGATCCATCCCCTCGCGCATTCATGGAGACTTTCGCTCCCTCGGCCAGCTGGGGCGTGGTCAACGGCGAGACTTGGCGGCCGGGGTGAATGGCGATCATGTGGGAAAGATGCCGGTGCTGGTCTTTCGGATCGTCCAGGTCCTCCGCCCACTCCTGGAGTTGGCCCCACTTCCCGATCTTCGGCCCCAGCAAACGCTTTCTCATCGACTCGACCTTGCCGCGGAAGGCCTCGTCCGTTCCCAGCGCTCGGGAAGCTTCCAGATAGTTCGTGAACAGATCGTAGACGAGTTGCTGTTCATAGGAGTTGCCTTCGGCCCAGGGGCCGTGTTCCGGGGACTGGCTCTTGGGGCTGACGAGCGCTCCGCCAGGCCCGTCCTTCAGGTAATCTTCCCAGAACTCGCACAGCTCCTTGAGGATGGGATAGGCCCGTGTTTCGAGGTATCGCCGGTCCATGGTAAAGGCATAGTGATCCCAGATATTCTGAGCGATCCAGGCCGCATCGCCCGGGACCCAGTGGTAGGTCGCGCCGCCGAAGATGCCGTTTTCCGACCGCGTCATCCAGCCCCGCGTGCCGAACTCCTTCTTGGTCGCGTCGCGTCGGACCGGGATGACGGAATACAGCCACTCGGACAGCGGCAGGAAACACTCACCAAGATTGGCCGCGTCCACAAACCAGTAGTTCATCTGGACGTTGACGTCGCTGTGGTAGTCACACCTCCACGGCGGATTGTTGCTGTTGTTCCACAGGCCCTGCAGGTTGGCGGGCAGGTCGCCGGGCCGGGAACAACTGATCATCAGGTAGCGCGCGTATTGCATCAGCAGGACTTCCAGTTCAGGATCCCGAAGGCCCTTGCCGGAGTCCTCCACCTTGTGCCCGTCGTAGATCGACCCTTGCGAGACGATGGCCGCCGAGCCGCGATAGGCGGTCAGACGCTTGTCGGTGGGCAGTTGGCGAACCGCTTCCGCCGTGGCCCCGACATCCAGCATCAGACGGTCAAACAGCGATTTGTAGTCGGCTACGTGTGCCGACAGCAGATTGTCAAACGATGCTGCGACGGCCTTCTCCAGCCGTGCCGTGATCGCCTCGTGAGGAGGCTTGCCACGCCAGTTCTGGGTGCGCTGGTTGACGTAATCGGTGCCGGCATCGAGAAAGATGGTCAGCGCGTTGGCATTCGAGAACACGATCTTGCCGTCCTTGGCTTCCAGCGTGCCGCCCTCGTGCTGGACCACGACCTGAGCCTCGTAGTCGAGGACAATGCCATACGTCGCGTTCTTGCGGGACAGGCTATGGCTGTATCCTGCCACGGACCCTGTCGACGTGAGGCGGTTGCCCTGGGCGCTACTGTTTCCTTTGTGCGCGTCGGTCAGTGTGACCGTCCCTGAGTAGGAGCCGGGTTTGTCGGCGGTGAAACGAAACACCAGGACCTGGGCCGGACGGCTCGCCAAGTACTCCCGGCGATAAGTAACCTCGCCACTTTTGTACATGATCGTATGGACGGCGCGCTGGATGTCCAGCTCGCGGCGATAGTCCCGGCCATCCTGGTGACTGAACTCCAAGTGGACATCGCCAAACGCCTGATACGCGCCGGTATCTGTTTCATCGCCGATCCACAGGCTGTCCTCGTTGAACTGGATGTGTTCCTTCTGCATGCCGCCGAAGATCATGCAGCCCAACCGCCCGTTGCCGATCGGCAGGGCCTCCTGTTCCCATCTTGCGGCCGGCTTCTCGTACCACAGTTTCATCTCTGCCGCGTAACCGGTCGTACAAAACGCTACGGCCAGGAATGCGAATGCCTTGCTTCGAAAGATCATCAGAGCCTCCTTTGGTTGTTGACTACCGGTGGTGTCTGGTCAGGGCGCTGACTTGGTCGACGTTTCCGACTGCGCCAGATTACCGTCCTGCAAGGCCAGAAACAACCTCCCTCGGACCAACCCCATCCTGCTTGCAGACTGGCAACGGCATCCGAGAGTCTGGTATACTGTGAGGGCGTTGCCCGTGAGCACAACGACCGGGAGCCGAATCATGCAACTGACGATGGAACAACTTAGTGCCGCCGAGCGAGGCAACGCGGTGAGAATCGAAGCGGACGGAAAGGCGTTCGTCCTGCTCAGCCAGCGCGTCTACGAAGACTCGCTGGATTACAGTCCCTGGACAGCCACGGAGATGGATCTGCTCGCCGACGAAGCCCTGGCATTGGTCTCCGGCGACGGACTGGACGAACTGGATGAAGCATGAACATTCAGCGTGGCGACGTACTGAAGGCCCGTTTCCCCCACGCCTCTGGCGAACGCGGAAAGAAACGCCCCGTGGTGGTAGTCCAGGCCGACGTCTACAACCATCGTCTCCGCCATGCGGTGGTCGCGGAGATCACCGGCAATCTGGCGGACGCCGATGATCCGGCCTGTCTGTTTGTGGACAGTTCCACACCCGAAGCCAGGGCCGCGGGATTGAGTCGGGACTGTCTGATTTCGTGCTATCTGCTGACGCTGATGAGCGAAGACCGCTTGCAGGAACGCATCGGCAGATTGTCCACCGAGCTGCAGGCGAAGCTGGACAAGTGCCTGAAGGCGGCGCTGGGGCTGCCCTGATGAGTCCTAGCCCGTATTTCGTGACGTACTTCCTGCCCGCCTTGATGCCCAGAAGGTGCTTGGCGAATCGAATGCGGATCTTCTCCCCTGTCATGCCCACGTAGACGCAAGGCTTGCCTCCAACCGGGTCGTAGTCGGGGTTCTTCTCCTTGAACTGGCGACTCTTCCTCAGAATCTTGGGACTAAGACGGATGACGTAAACCCTGTGATGCTGAGATTTCTTCTTTTCTGCCACGCTTGCCTCGCCGTCATGCTTAATGATGGCGTCTCTTTCAAAGTGTCCAACCCTGGCGATACTCGCGCCGGACGTATTGATTCAAATCGGGCCGGTTCGTCGATTTCATGGCGACGCCGTCCCACCCGACGGGATTGTTCAACCCGGCGCGCATGGCGAGGTGCCCGACCAGCATCATTTCCAGACAGGGGCCGGAGAACGAGGCGAAGCCCGAAAAGGTCGGCCCGCCGCCCGCTTTGCACGCGCTGAGGAAGTCGCCCATGATCCCGCCGACGGGACGCGGCAGCGTTTTCTCTGGCAGCGTGAACTCCTTGCGCCGCGATTCGGGAAGGAGCACGGGAGCCCCACCGTGCGAGCTGCAGGTGATCATGCCCCTCTCGCCCACGAATAGGTTGCCCGCGCCACTGCGGCTCTTGGCCAGTTCGGGATCGAGTTGCTCAAGCTGGGCAAATGCCGCGGGAAGGTTCGGACGCGTCTGGGTTGGTTTCCCGTCCGCCCCTTTGTAGCTTCCGTCGGTGTTCGGCTGGTTGCCTTCGTGCCAGAAGACGGAGATCGGCGGCAAGTCGCCCCGTTGTGGGAAGTCGTAGCGAACCGTGCTCCACCGCGGGAAGCGATCTTCGCTGACATCGCCCACGTCCAGCAACTCGACACGCTGCGGATAGCCCAGTTTCAAGGCAAAGCACACGGCATCCATCGAGTGCGTGCCCCAGCCGCCTAGCGAGCCGGTGCCGAAGTCGCACCAGCCGTGCCAGGGGCGATACACGGAACTGAACGGCCGCTCGCGGGCCGGCCCGAGCCAAGCGTCCCAATCGAGTCCCGCGGGCACGGGTTGCGGCTCCGGCTTGGGCAGGCTGCCGCCAAACCGATTGGCGAAGCTGTGCCACGCATGGACTTCGAGCAACTTGCCGATCGCGCCGGCCGCAATCCATTCCGCCAGCGTCTGGTGGCCGCCCGTGCCGGAGCCCTGGTTGCCCATCTGCGTGGCGACCTTGGACTGTCGGGCAGCCTCGCCCAGAGCCCGTGCCTCGGCAATGTGATGGACCAGCGGCTTTTCGCAGTAGACGTGCTTGCCGAGCTTGATGGCCATCATAGACGGACAGGCGTGCTGGTGGTCGGGCGTGGCGATCAGCACCAGGTCAACCTCCTTGTGCAGCTTGTCGTACATCGCCCGGTAGTCGCTGAACGTCTTGATTCGCGCCGGATCGAAATCCTGCAGCTTCGCCTTCTCAGCGGCTGCCGCGAGATTCTTCAAGGCCCGGCCCAGATTGCCCTGATCCGGCTCAACCAGGGCGACATAGTTGAGATCCCGGCTGAGGCCTTGCAGATACAGGCCCCGACCGCCGCAGCCGATGGCCGCCACGTTGAGTTTCCTGCTCGGCTTCCCATCGGCCAAAACCGCCGGAACCGGAAAACAGTGCGCAGCGGCTACCGCTGCCGCCAGCGAACCAACACCCTTGAGCACGTCACGACGGGACAAAAGCTTGGTCATTGCGTTTTCTCCTATTCTCATGTGTTCCACACGTTCAAACTCAAGGGTTTCAAAACCCTAATCTTTCACCCTAATCTTTCACCCTAATCTCTTCCCCCATCTCGTGCGTGTCGGCAGGCAACGCGGCGGCCGGAAGATTAGGTGAAAGATCAGGGAATTATCGGTTTAGCGCGATTGCTGGGCGACTCGCAAGAGGGCTTTGCGCACGGAGACTTCGGGATAGTCGGAAGCCAACTTACGAGCGGCCTCGACGTGGGCCGGGTCAGGCAGGCGAGCCAGCGCTTCGGCGGCCGCAAAGCGGGTGTCGGTGGCGTTGGTCAGGTCGCCGATTACGGCCAGTAGGGTCGAGCCGACGCGGCGGTCGCCGATCTGGCCCAGGGCCCAGGCCGCCGCGGCTCGATAGCACGGCGTGAAGTCCTTTTGCAGGAACATCGCGCTGGGCGAGGTCGGATCGGGATGGCCCAGCGAGCCCTCCGGCGGACATTGTTCGAGCGTCGCCACCAAGGCATCCACCGACCGCGGATCGGCCAGGTTGCCGAGCGTGCGGGCGAGGAAGAAGCAGGCCCAATGCCGAATGGGCAGCTTGTGCGGCAAAGCACGGGCGCCTTCCCGGTCGAGGTCCACTACCGGCCGGACCCGATAACGCTCCAGGGCGGCGCGGATGCGCGGCTCGTAACTCCGGTCGCGGCAAACCAGGGAGAGGATCTGCGCGGCGCGGTTCTCGGGATCGGGCTTGCCGGCCCAGGCGGCGTAGGTGGTCGCGATAGCCTGCTCGATCGGGGCCTCGCGCTTAGCCTCCGCGTCGCCGAGGATGGCCAGGCAGGTTTCCACCACGACCGCCTCGGCGCCCTGACGCCGAATCACTCGGCCAACGATCGCCTCGCAGTCGTCGGTGCACAGTAGCAGGGCCCGGTCGGGATCTGTCGGCACGGACCGGATGAGGTGCGGTATGACGCTGGCAGCGCGAACCGAACCCAGGTGGTCCAACGCCTCGGGGATGAAGTAATGCACTGGTGAGGCATGGCAGGCGTACAGCGCCCCGTGGTCGCCGTACCAGCCGACGTAGAAGAAGTAGTCCTTCAGCCCGGCCAGAGCTTGGACCAGCGCGTCCTGGGCCTCGGCCGTGCCGATCTGGCCGATCGCCTGGACGGCCGCTTCGGCCAGAAACAGGTTGGCCGTCGCCGGATCGTTGTGACGGGCGACTGTTTCCGCCAGCATCGGCAGGGCCTTGACGTCTTTCAAGTAGCCGAGCGACCGCGTGGCGGCCTGCAGGGTCCGTGGATTGGCCGGCGAGCGCGAATTGAAGCGGGCCCCGTCGCCGTTATTCGTCTTGCGCCATTCCAGGTAAGGGTTGTTCTCCCGCTCCCGGGCTACGTAGGTCCGCAGGGCGTCGCGCGCGGCGTCCTGACCGATGTGCCCCAGGGCAACCGCCGCGCGCCGGACGACGTCGCGATCGGCGTTCAGCAGGCGCTGGACCAGCTCCTGCTCGATCGACGGCCAGTTGGTCGCCGCAAACCAAGCCCGCCACTTCGCGGCCTGAGCGGCCCGCTCGGCCGGCACAGCGAAGCCGTTGAACTCCTCGTTGTGTCCGGTCAAGTTCTCCAGGGCCACGACCGCCGCCTGGGCCGTGAGCGGATCCCCGCTCGTCAGCGTGGCCAGCAGCGGCGGCACCGATTCTCGCGTGCCGCAGACGCCCAGCGCCATTGCGGCCGCCACGCGAACCTCCCGGCTTTCGCCGTCCAACAGCCGCGCCAAGGCGGGTGCCGCTTCGGGAGCGCGGAACACCGACAGACGCTGGGCCGAGGAGATCTTCAAACCCTCGTCGTCCCCGTTCAGATGGGCGACCAGGGCAGCCACTTCGTCTATCCCACTGGCCAGCGGCTCGACGGTCAGGCTGTGGCGGTTGATTCCGGCCACCTCGCGATAGCGATCGAACTGCATTTCCATCTGGCCAGTCACCGCCGGATTGTTACCACGGAAGCGATGCGGCCGGCCCTGACCTACCATTCGCAACGGACGGACCGACAGGGCCAACGGCTGTCCCGTGCGGAACGGCGTTGCCTGCCGCGTCTGGTGGCAGCCGACGCAGCCTCGATTTTCGCCGGGTCGCACGAAAATCCACGACATTTCGTTCAGTTCGGATCGGCCCTCGGCGTCCACGGCCTGGAACGCGATCGCCGTATCGGCGTGTACCTCGACCGAGAACGAGCCATCCGGAGCCCAGGGCACGGAGCCTAACTCGGTGACCTCGCTGCCAGCATGTACGATGTAGGCATGCGACGAGCGGTTGGTCAGGCCCTTGCCTGCCAGGACACGGATCGCGCGCACATGTTGCCAGCCGGCGGTCGTGTTCTGGGTGAAGCGGACGTTCTGGCAGAAGAGCACGCCGGTGGCCGACATGTCGTCCAGCTTGGATTCCTCGACCTTCGGCGGGATAACCGGCGGCTTGGCGCGAGCGCCAAGGTAGACCGGCGAGTGCACGGGCGCACCGGGCGATTCGTGGACTACGACGGCCCCCTCGTCTCGGCCTTGCGGATCGAAGGCGATGATCTTCTCGTAGACCACAGCCTGCCGGACCCGCTTCTGCTTGCCAACCACGTCTTCCAACTGGGCCACGTGGCCAACGGTCGCCAGCAGTCGGCCGTCGGGCAGGGCCGCCACGTCGCCGGCGGGCATCCCGAAGTGCCGTTGCACTCGGCTACCCGGCCTACCGACGGTGATGCCGGGACCGGAGACGAACGCCACCTGCCCGTCGGGCATGGGCGCCGGGCTGCCGCAGTAGAACGCACGCAGGCGCC